>NZ_JBDSNT010000085.1:0-8824 GCF_039915195.1 Gaiella sp. | reverse complement strand
ATCGCCGCCTCGGCACCTGTGTCGGGCTCGGGGCTGTCGCTTCCACCGCCGGGCACGACCTCGACGGCGTACTGGGCGAACGTCTCGGCGAAGCCCGAGAGGGGGCGGGCGAGAATCCAGGCTCGTGTCCCCGTCCAGCCCGGCAGCTCGCTTGCCACGATGTCGCGCATCGCGCCGCCGGGGATGAACGCGTACGCCGTGGTGATGATCGCACCCGACCGTGAAGGATCGTCGCTCGACGGAGGCATCCCGCCCGGGGGAAACGCATAGGTCATGCCTCTGATCCTACGTCGGCTGCGGCACGGGCCGATCCGTACGCGCGCTCCGGCGACCGGATTCACCTCGATTGTGGGCTGTGACCTCTCACCCAATGCGCTTGCACACGCCGAGGCAACCGGCGCGTACGAGCGTGTCGTCGAGAGCTGGACGTGGGGAGTCGCTCCCTACGCGGCTGACGAGGCATCGACAGGCGATGCCGTGCCGTCGATGGACGGCAACCGGTGGTCGAGCCAGCGAGGGAGCCACCAGTTGGCGTCGCCGAGGAGGCTCATCGTGGCCGGCACGAGGACCATCCGCACGAGCGTGGCGTCGATGAAAATCGCGATCGCGAGACCGAGGCCGAACATCTTCGTTCCAGGGTCGTCGCCGAGAACGAAGCCGAGGAAGACCGAGACCATGATCAATGCCGCCGACGTGATCACCCGTGCGGTGCTCGAGATGCCCCGGGCGATCGATTGTCGATTGTCTCCCGAGATCAGATACTCCTCCCGCACGCGAGAGAGGAGGAAGACCTCGTAGTCCATCGAGAGCCCGAAGAGGATCGCGAACATGAACATGGGCAGGAGCGAGACGATCGGCACCTCGGATTCCAGCCCGATCAGGCCGGCTCCCCAACCCCACTGGAACACCATCACGAGCACCCCGTAGGCGGCGCCGACGCCGAGCAGGTTGAGAAGCGCAGCCTTGAGCGGCACGATGATCGATCGAAAGACGAGCGTCAGGAGTAGGAACGACAACGTGACCACGGCGGCAATGAAGAGCGGGAGTCGATCCTGCACCCGTTGTCCGATGTCGACAACGCTTGCGGTGCGCCCACCGACGTGAGCGACTGCAGGGCCGTCGCCGAGGACTCGTGGGAGGACGTTTTCACGAAGTCGTCGCATCGTGGCGGAGGTCGCGGCGTCCTGGGGGCCGGTCGTCGGGAAGACGACAAGCGTGGCGACTCCGGCGTACCTCTCGATTGGCGCGATCGCAGCAACTCCGTGGTCGGCGGCGATGGCGTCGCGCAGCGGGCCGACGACGGACGGGGTCCGCGAGGCATCGACGGCGACGAGCAGTGGGCCGTTGAACCCCGGGCCGAACGCTTGTGCGGCGAGGTCGTAGGCCCGCCGCTCGGTGCGGCTTCCGGGGAGCGAGCCGTCGTCTGGCATGCCCACCTGGAGGCCGAGGACCGGCACCGTGAGCGCGACCAGCACGCCGCCAACGCCGACCAGATACGGCCAGGGGTGCCGACAGACGTGCAGTCCCCAGCGCTCCCATCGTCGCTCGGCTTTCTCGCCTTTCGGTCTTGCGTCCGGCCGTCGTCGGATTCCGTTGATGCGATGCCCGGCTAGGCGAAGGAGAGCCGGCAGGAGCGTGATCGACGCGAGAACCATGATCAGCACGACCAGAGCGACAGCCATCCCAGCGGCGGTCATTGCCGGGACGCCGGCCACCGCGAGGCCGAGAATGGCGACGACGACGGTGCCGCCGGCGAAGACCACGGCCTGGCCGGCGGTGGAGACGGCGCGGGCGGCCGACTCCTCGACCGTCAGGCCGTCGGCGAGGTAGCCGCGGTGGCGGGTCACGAGGAAGAGCGCGTAGTCGATTCCCACGCCCAGACCGACCATGCTCGCAAGGACGGGTGCCCAGCTGGGGACGTCCACGAGATAGGCGAGGAGTCCCATCGAGCTGACCCCGATAGCAATGCCGAAGAGCGCGATCCCGATCGGCAGCCCCATGGCGATGATCGACCCGAACGCGAGGAGGAGGATGATCGCTGCGACGAGAAGGCCGATGATCTCTCCGATATTCGTCTCGGCTGCCTCGAACGCTGCGAAGAGGTCGCCGCCGGCCTCGATCTGGAGTGTCGATCCCACCCGGGAGTCGGCGACGAGGCCCTTGAGGTTCGCCAGATCATCGGCAGAGAGACGTTCGATCTCCGGGTACTGAACGCGGATGATGGCAACCCGTCCGTCAGCCGACATCTCCCCGAGGAGCGGCGCGCGCCCGGCTGCAAGATCTCCGGCCGGGCGGCTCGTTCGGAGCACATGGGGCAGGCCTGCGATTGAGGCTTCGAGGCCAGCGAGAGCGGCGTGGGCAGCTGCGGAGTTGCGGAACGTGTCACCGTTGCCGTGCAGGGTCACGACGACCTGGGCCGTGAGCCCTGCCTGATCGGACCGGGCCGAGGCGAGCATGTCGGTCGCCTTCTGCGAGTCGAGGCCGGGCGCAGTGAAGGAGTCGCTGAGCCGCTGGCCGAAGGTGCCGGCCGCCACGATCAGGAGCGTGGCGAGAAGAAGCCACGATGCGATGACCGTGAACGGGCGGCGGGCTGCAAACCCACCGATCAGGTAGAGGGCTCTCGACATCGGCATACCTTCCACTCGGCGGTTGATGAGCGTCAGTCGGTGACTGACCAATGTCATCGTGAGCCTCGGCGGCGCCTCGCACATCGGCTTCTCGGCCCGATCGGGATGGCCGATGGAACGGTCTTCGGCTCATCCTTTCGTCCGATGTCGCCCGCTGATGGAGAGAGCTACGCTGGGTCGATGGTCAGCACCGCCCTCCGTCAACTGTGGGCCGAGCCCCGAGTCCCGCACCCACCGAAGCGGGTCTGGCGCGACTGGGTGCTCGTCGCAGTGCTCGTGCCGACTGCGATCGGCGAGGGAGTCCTCCGCGCTGATGTCGTTTGGCGGCCCGCAGCCCTCGTGCTCTGCGTGGCGCTCGTGTTCACGCTGCTCGTGCGCCGCACGCACCCTCTTGCGTCCGTCGGGATCGCGTTCGGTGCGCTCGCGGCGCTGGACGCCTCGGCGCTCGTCGCCGGTGTGCGGCCCCCGGGGCTCTACACAACCGCGTTCGTCGTGCTGCTCCCCTACGCGCTCTTTCGCTTCGGCTCCGGCCGGGAGATCGTCATCGGCCTCGGTTTCATGCTCACGTCGTACACGCTCGCGATCATCGGCGACTTCACGGGCGTTGTCGAAGCGATCGTCGCGTTGGTGTTCCTGCTCTCTCCCGCGGCGCTCGGTACGGCAGTCCGTGCTGTCCTCGTGTCACGAGAGCGAAGCCTCGAGCAGGTCAAGCTCCGGGAGCGCGAGCACCTCGCCCGGGACCTGCACGACAGCGTTGCCCATCACGTCTCTGCCGTCATCCTCCGCGCTCAGGCCGGCCGCTACCTCTCGAAGACCGATCCGAACGCGGCTGTCGATGCTCTCGCGGTGATCGAGGACGAAGCCTCGCGGGCGCTCGCGGAGATGCGACTGATCGTCGGTGTTCTGCGCAAGGGAGAGCACGCCGACCTCGCGCCGACGCCGGGCGTGGCCGACATCGAGCAGCTCGCCACGGCGTTCGACGGGCCGCCTCGGATCGAGGTGGACATCCAGGGCGATCTTCACGACCTCGGGCCGTCGGTCGACGCCGCGATCTACCGCATCGCGCAGGAGTCGATCACCAACGCGACGCGCCACGCGCGCGGCGCGACCTGCATCACGGTGCGCGTCGTAGGGGACGACGCTGCAGTACGTCTTACCGTCGAGGACGACGGCACGAGCCGCCCGGAATCGGGGATCGCGGGCTACGGTCTCGCCGGAATGACCGAGCGTGCCACGCTGCTCGGGGGCACGCTCGAAGCCGGCCCTTCACCCGTGCGGGGCTGGACCGTTTCTGCAGTCGTGCCGCGGGGAGTTTCGCTCGCGTGAGCATCAGAGTGGTCATTGCGGACGACCAGGAGATCATCCGGACAGGGCTGCGCATGATCCTCGACGCCCAGCCCGACATCGAGGTCGTCGGCGAGGCGGCAGATGGGCGTGCCGCCGTGGCGCTCGCCCGGAGCCTGCGCCCCGACGTCTGCCTGTTCGACATCAGGATGCCCGAGCTGGACGGGATCGAGGCGACCCGTCAGCTGGCCGGGCACGACGTGGCGGATCCTTTGGCGGTCGTCGTGATCACGACCTTCGACCTCGACGAGTACGTGCACGGCGCGCTGAAGGCCGGCGCGCGTGGTTTTCTACTGAAGGACGCCGGCCCCGAACTTCTGATCCAGGCGATTCATGCTGCCGCGAGCGGCGATGCACTGATCGCGCCGAACGTCACGGTGCGGCTCCTCGCAGAGTTCTCCTCCACCGATCGCGCGCGAGCACTGGCCCAGCCGCATGAGCCACTCACCGCGCGGGAGGAGGAGATTCTCGTCGCGGTGGCGAGTGGCCACACGAACGCCGAGATCGCCGCGGAGCTGTTCATCAGTCTCAGCACCGTGAAGACGCATCTCGCGAGCCTCATGGCGAAACTCGATGCGCGAAACCGGGTCGAGATCACGATGTGGGCCTACGAGACGGGCCGCATTCAGAGCTGATCGGATTGGCGGCTGACCGTGGCGGACTTTGCGTCTCGGGCGTCTCGTCGACGCCCGAGATCCGGTCGTTGTCGAACGGGCTCCCGCATCGTCTCGGAACGACGTGAACCCGTTGAGCCCTTGCCTGCGAGCTCGTCGGCCGACTTCGGCAGGAGTCCGTCAGCCGCCGAACACTGCCGAGGGGCTGCCTGCTCTGCGATACCCCAGGCAGGAATCGACCCTGTGTATACCGTTCTTGACGCGACAACCCAGGTACTGTCCCAGTGCTTCTCGAGACCGAATTCCCCGGCAGCGTGACGACCGAGCAGGAGGACGATGTGAGCGACTATGCGGTGACCAATCCGGCAACGGGTGAACTCGGCAAGACATACCCGACGATCGGCGATGCGGAGCTCGCGGACGCGATCGCGACAGCGGATCGGGCTCACAGCGAGTGGTCGCGCGCGGCGACGATCGAGGAGCGTGCCGCCCTGGTCCGCCGCGTTGGCGAGCTTCACACGGAACGGCGCGACGCGCTCGCAGAGATCATCGGCCGCGAGATGGGCAAGCCGATCGAGCAGGCCCTCGGTGAGGTCGACTTCTGCGCCGCGATCTACGAGTACTACGCGGACAACGCGGCAACCTTGCTGGCGGATGAACCGATCAGCCTCTCCGACGGAGACGGTTCGGCGTTCGTTCGTCGGAGCTCCGTCGGCGTGATCCTCGGGATCATGCCGTGGAACTTCCCGTACTACCAGGTCGCGCGTTTCGCCGGGCCAAACCTCGTCGTGGGCAACACGATCCTGCTGAAGCACGCGTCGCAATGCCCGGAGTCGGCCGCCGCAATCCAGGCCATCTACGACGACGCCGGCTTCCCGGGAGGGGCGTACACGAACATCTACGCGACGAACGACCAGATCGCTGGCGTCATTGCCGATCCGCGGGTGCACGGTGTCTCGGTGACCGGCTCGGAGCGAGCGGGCGCGGCAGTCGCAGAGATCGCGGGACGCAACCTCAAGAAGGTCGTGCTCGAGCTCGGTGGCTCGGATCCGTTCGTGCTGCTGAGCACGGATGACCTCGACGGTGTCGTGGAGTCCGCGGTCGCTGCCCGGCTCGACAACGCAGGCCAGTCCTGCAACGCTGCCAAGCGCTTCGTTGTCGCGGCCGACCTCTACGAATCGTTCGTACGCAAGCTGACGGACGCGCTAACAGCGGTCGAACCCGGCGACCCGTTCTCGCCCGACGCCGAGATGGGCCCCCTCTCCTCGGCGACCGCCGCCGACAGACTCGAAGACCAGTTGCGCCGGGCGGTGGCAGGGGGTGCCACCCTCGTCGGTGGAACACGGGACGGCAACTTCGTCTCGCCCGGCGTCCTCACGGGAGTCACTCCCGGCAATAGTGCCCACCTGGAGGAGTTCTTCGGGCCGATCGCGATCGTCTATCGCGTCGATTCCGAGGACGAGGCTGTCGCGGTCGCGAACGACACGCCCTACGGGCTCGGCTCGTACGTCTTTACCACCGACCCCGATCAGGCATTGCGGGTCGCCGATCGAATCGAGGCCGGGATGGTCTTCGTGAACGTCGTCGGCGCAGATGCAGCCGAGCTCCCGTTCGGCGGCGTCAAGCGCTCCGGCTTCGGCCGCGAGCTCGGCCGTTACGCCACCGAGGAGTTCGTGAATCGGAAGATGATCCGGGTCGGCGGGTGAACCGGATCGAATCGAGGTGATGCGCCCGGTCGAACTTGCGCACGCGGTTTGCTCCTTCATCGCTTGGAGCGGGTTCAATGCGCGGTGCCGATCCTTCCTGCTGCGTTAGCCGTCCTCGATGGCTAGCGAACGCGGATCGTCTCTTGGAGATGTGCGGCATGCGCCGACGCAGAGCGTAAAGGTTCGCTCACGAGCCTCCTTGCGCGTGCCCAGCGCTGCTATTTCTGCAGGATGCTATTCAGAGTGAGCATGCGGTGGTGGCTCGCGGCGGTGTTCGGGATCATCGTTGCCGGCGCGGCGATCACGGTGGCCCAGGTGCTCACGATCCGCAGCGAGCACGCATTTGGCGAACGCGCCAAGGAGCTTGCCGCGGGCAGCGCTGTCACGGCGGCGGGTGCGATCATGTCACGGGAGCCCGGCCAGAGCCTCGCGGTCGCGACCGCGCTTGCGGCCCGGCAGCGGCAGGTCGCGATCTTCGTCTTCGACGACCGCGGCCGACTCCTGACCGCTCCGAGCTCGCACGGCGTCGCGGTCGAATCCGTCCCCGACCTCGACGCGGTCGTCCAGGGCTCGATCGCGGGCAGCCGGTCGATGAACTCGGTGTCGGACGGACGGCGGATCGTCGTCGGGCTGCCCCTGCGAGGTAACGATGCGGCGACGCTCGTCGCTGTCGCCTCCCGACCCGATCTCGTGGCAGCGGGCAACATCGTGCGTGGAGAGCTCGCCCGGACGCTGTTGGTCGCGATCGCCGTTGGAGCGCTCGCCGGAATCTCGATCGCGATGTTGATAGCGGCGCGGCTGCGGCGGATCGGCAGAGCAGCAGCGCGAATCCAGGCTGGTCACTTCGACGAACCGTTGGAGATCCGGTTCCACGACGAGCTGGGTCAGCTGGCGGAGTCCGTCGAGCAGATGCGGCGCACGCTACGGGACTCGTTCGCAAGCCTCGAGGCGGAGCGCGACCGGCTTCGGGATCTCCTCGAGCAGCTGCAGGAAGGCGTGATCGCCATCGACTCATCGCTCGCGGTCGTGTTTGCCAACTCCCGCGCAGAGTTACTGCTGGGCCGGCGGAAGCTGGCCGCCGGTTCGATGCTTCCAACGCTCTGGCCCGGCGTTGACGTGCACGCGTTCGCCGCCTCGCTGTTCGAGAAAGGCAGCCGGGCGGCCATGTTCCGCGTCTCTCCCCGCGAGGGATTCACGTTCGCCGTCGCCGGTGTCCCGGCGCGCGATTCCACGGACACCGCTCTCCTCGTGATCACGGACGTGACGGTAAGCGTTCGCCGCGAGCGGGCCGAGCGCGAGTTCGTCGCCAATGCCGCACACGAGTTGCGAACGCCGCTCTCGGCGATCTCGAGCGCCGTTGAGGTCCTCCAGGATGGCGCCAAGAGCGACCCTGATGATCGCGACCGGTTTCTCAGCGTGATCGAGCGCCAGTCGCAGCGTCTCGCGCGGCTCGTGCGCACTCTTCTGGCTCTAGCGCGCGCCCAGACGCACGCCGAGCCCCTCGCGATGGAGACGGTCGACGTCGGGTCGGTGCTGGCCGAGGTCTCCGACGAGCTCTCGGGCGATCTTCGCGTCGAGACGAGTTGCGAGCCGCGGCTCTCGGTTCACGCCCACCGTGAGCTCCTCGTCCATGCCGTTGGCAATCTTGTCGCAAACGCGGCGAAGCATGCCAACGGCAGCCCGATCGAGATCGACGCACGCCGATCGCCTGGGGCAGAGGTGCGGATCGAGGTGCGCGATCGTGGGCCTGGTATCGACGATGCCGAGCGCGAATTGGTGTTCGACCGTTTCTACCGAGGTGGGAACCGGGATGGCGATGGGTTCGGCCTCGGCCTCTCGATCGTCCGTGAGATCGCCGTGGCCCTCGGTGGCGAGATCGAGATCGAGCCACGCTCGGGTGGAGGTACGGTTGCGGCGATCGTGATCGAGCGACAGCAGGAGCCTGAGTGAGCGCACGCATCCTTCTCGTCGACGACGAGCGCGACCTGCGGGAGACGGTCGCGTACGCACTCCGCCGTGAAGGGTTCGACGTGCGGACGGCTGCAGACGGGCAAGCAGCTCTGGACACCGCGCGAGCTGCAGCGTTCGAGGTCGTGATCCTGGACGTGATGATGCCCGTACTCTCGGGGCTCGAGGTGTGCCGCACGCTCCGGGCCGAGAGTGATGTGCCGATCATCATGCTGACGGCCCGGGACGCGGAGGTCGACAGGGTGCTCGGGCTCGAGCTCGGCGCCGACGACTACATCGGGAAGCCGTTCTCGACACCTGAGCTCGTGAGCCGGATCCGCGCCGTCCTGCGCCGCCGAGAGCTCGACCGCGTGAGCATGGCGGCGACAACGATCGAGGTCGGAGGTGTTCATGTCGATCTCACCCGGCACGTGGTCACCGTCGACGGCGCGCCGGTTCGTGTCACCCCTTCCGAGTTCAAGGTGCTCGCGTTCCTCGGGTCGGAGCCGGGCCGCGTGTTCTCGAGGTCGCAGATCATGGAGCATCTCTGGGACGCCACGTTCGTCGGCGACGCCCGAGCCTGTGA
>NZ_JBDSNT010000024.1:0-13499 GCF_039915195.1 Gaiella sp. | reverse complement strand
CGCTCGCGACCCCACCCCGGCGCCGTCGGCCGCTCGTGCGACGTCTGAGAACGTTAGACCGCCAACGGCATTGCTGTGAGAGGCCGCGCTACCGCAATCACGATGGAGTGGCGTGTCCCTCGACGACCATTTCGGGTCGAACGTTGCGGGGCACCCGCTAGCGATTCCCCTTCATTCGCATGTTCTCCCGCGCCTCCTTGGAAAGGGCGATCCACTTCTTGCGCGCACCGGCCGCAGCTCGCTTGTCAAGCTTCCGGTCGAGATGCTCGAGCTCCGCCTGGAGCTTGAGGTAGCTCTCCCACCGACCGGCCGACAGCGAGCCGTCGTCGAGCGCAACGTGCACCGCACAGCCCGGCTCGCGATCATGCGCGCAGTCGGAGAACTTGCACGAGGCGAACAACGCAGTAATGTCCTCGAAGGCTTCGTCGATTCCGTCGTCTGCCACCCAGAGCTGGAGCTCACGGATTCCCGGGGTGTCGATGATGAGTGCACCGCCGGGAAGCTGGATCAGCTCTCGGCGCGTCGTCGTGTGGCGCCCTTTCCCGTCGTCCCGGATCTCCTGGGTTGCGAGGAGCTCCTCGCCGGCCAGCGTGTTGACGAGAGTGGACTTGCCGACTCCCGATGAGCCGAGCAACACGGCCGTCAGTCCCGCGGTGAGCTGCTCGCGGACATCCTCGAGGCCGGTGCCGGTCTTGCTCGAGATCGCGATCACGGGAACGCCCCCGGCAATGGTCTCGACCTCTGTCACCGCCGCCTCCGGTGCTGCATGGAGATCCGCCTTCGTGAGCACGATCACCGGTCGCGCCCCACTCTCCCAGGCCAGGATCAGATAGCGCTCGAGACGCCTCAGGCTGAGATCCTCGTTCATCGAGGCGACCAGAAAGGCAACGTCGATGTTCGCAGCGAGCACCTGCTCTTCGGCTGCCTGCCACGCTGTCTTGCGGGAGAACTTCGTGAAGCGTGGCAGGACAGCCGTGATCGTCCCTGCGTTGTCGTCGGGACGCGGGGCGACGACGACCCAGTCGCCGACGACGGGCAGATCGGCGGTCGTCTCGGCTCCGTGCACGAGGCGGCGCGGCACGTCACAGCGAAGCTCGCCGTGATCGGTGAGCACGTCGTATGCGCCTCGGTGTTGAACGGACACGCGTCCTGCGACGACGTCGTCGCCGGCGAACGGTTCGTAGAGTGTGCTCAGCCGGTCAGTCCAGCCGAGCGATTCCAGTTCAGACAAGCCAAGCTCCCTTTAGACCTCGGATACATGAAAGCGGCGCACGAGTTGGCACGCCAGTCGACGAGGTCCGGGCGGGAAGGTCGGAGTGTGATCCGGCTAGCCGACGGACCGCGCGACGCGCGGAGTGGAGGAGCCAATGTCAGTCATCAGAACGACCTCCCGTCGGTCGAGGAATGAACGCCGGGAAAGCGTATCGCATCCGAGCGTTCGTCGACGAGCGGGATCAGGCGCTGTCTGCGAGGACGGCCTCTGCTGCCCTGCGCCCGGACGCCATTGCGCCGTTGAGCGATGGATGCTCGCGGTGGTCGCCGCACGCGTAGAGGCCGCCGGCGAGACGCACCGGCTGCTCGGCGAACCCGCCGACCGGGTAGGCCGGCAGGGCCTGCGGGATCCGGTACGAGCGGAGATGGCGCCACCCTGTCACGCCGCGTCCAAACCAGCCCCGCAACTGACGGAGGATTGCCTCGAGATCGGGATCGCCTGCTCCCAGGATCGTCAGCGAGACGAGTGCTCGCCCCGCCGGTGCATAGCTCGGGGCCGCCTCGCTCGGGACGCAGAGGTTGTTGATCGGGCCGCCTTCGCCGTTGACCACGAGCCACGGCCCGGGAATCGGAGCCTCTGGGGCGTCGTAGTAGATGCAGGTGACGCCGTTCCATCCGTGCAGCGGCTCGTCGACGATGCCGGACGTAGCGACGACGACGACGTTCGCCCGCAGTTGCTCCCCCATCTCGAGCGATACTGCGTTCGGGCCGACCGTGGCGACCGTGGTGGCGGTGCGGACATCGAGTCCGTCCGCGAGCTGGCTCGCGATCGACCCCATCCCTCCCCGCGGGAGGGCGGCAGGCCCGTCGGCGAACGCCTTGAGGACAAAGTCGAGGAAGCGGCTCGAAGTCGTGAGGCGGTCATCGAGGAAGACTCCGCGGAGGAACGGGGCGAAGAACCGCTCGACGGTCTCACGCGAGACGCCGGCACGCCGCAACGCTTCGGCCGTGGTGGTCTCGTCATCGGATCCGCGAAGGAGCTTCATCACTGCCACACCGTCCCGCACGCCGATCACGCCTCCGGCCAAGGCCCGCAGGCTCCGGACGGGTGCCTGTCGTGGATCGGCGAGCCGCCGGAAGCGCCCGTTCGCGCGGATGATCGCTCCGCGCTCGAACGCGCCGAGCGCGAGGCTCTCGTAGTCCAGTAGCGCGCGTGCCTCGGGGTAGGCAAGCGGGAGAACCTGAAAGCCGTGGTCGAGGAGAAAGCCGTCGACGACGTCGGTTCGGACCCTGCCTCCGACCGTCCTCGAGCGCTCGAGCACGACCGGCGCTCGCCCCGCTGCGGCGAGCCTCTGCGCGCACGCAAGCCCGGCGATGCCCGCACCGACGACGATGACATCGTGAACATCGCTCACGCCTGCGAGCCTAGCGGGCGAGGATCGTGTCGACGCCGATCTGCGTCACTCGGAAGATCCACTCGAGTGCGCAAGCGCGCTGGCGAGGCCCGAGTCGATGTCCGGCTGGTTGAACGCGAAGCCGGCCGTGACGATCTTCGTCGGCGCGACTCGCTGCCCCTCGAGAAGCATCTCCCTGCCCATCTGGCCAAACGCTGCTTTCACGGCGAACGCCGGCAGCGGCAGGACCGTCGGTCGGTGAAGTGCCCGCCCGAGTGCCTTCGTGAACTCGAGGTTCGTCGTAGCGCCAGGCGCGGTGACGTTGACCGCTCCCTCGAGCGGGTGCTCGAGCGCGAAGAGATACGCAGCGACAGTATCGTCGAGCGAGACCCAGCTCCACCACTGTTTCCCGCTCCCGACTTTCCCGCCCACGCCGAGTTTGAACGGGAGGAGCAAACGCTGCAGCGCGCCGCCCTGCCGTGCGAGGACGATCCCTTGCCGCAGGTGGACAGTGCGAATGCCTGCCGCCCGAGCAGGATCTGCAGCGGCCTCCCACTGATCGACGACGTCCGAGAGGAACCCGTCGCCGCGCGCAGAGCTTTCGTCGACCTCGTCGTTCGCGCGATTCCCATAGAACCCGGTCGCCGATGCGCACAGAAGCGCCGGGTTGCGGGGCAGGCGTGCGGCCGTCTCGGCGATCAACCTCGTGCCGTTGACACGCGAGTCGAGCACACGCTTTCTGGTCGCGTCGGTCCAGCGCTGCCCGATGTTCTCGCCGGCGAGGTGAATGATCGCGTCGATGTCCTCGAGCGCTTCTGCGTCGATGGTGCCGGCCTCGATGTCCCACTGGGCCTCCTCCGGACCGGTTGGCTCCCGGCGCACGAGGCGCACGAGATCATGTCCGGAGGCGGAGAGGGTGGAGGAGAGGGCGGTCCCGACGAGGCCGGTCGAGCCCGTCATTGCAATCTTCATAGACAAAACATAGCCCCAAGGGAGGGGCCTGCGCATCCATGTCTTCCACGACCTCGCGCCCGCGCGACCGACAAACGGCCTAAACCGCGACGCGCGTTACCGCGTCGGCCACAGCACGGCCGCCAACGCGGTCGCCTCTGCAACGACGCTGACGAGCGCAACGACCTTCAGCCAGTCCGATGATGTTCTCCGCATGGGAGCGGTTATCGGTCTCGTGAGGCCGTGCCTTGAGAAGGTCAGCCGATCCAACTCTGGCCGTTCCAGTACGCGCGCAGGGCGCCGCGTCGGCCAAGCTCGACGTGGATCTCCTCGGGCTCGGCCAACCCGGGCGTCGCCCAGATGGAGACACCGTCCTGCTCGTGGACACACCGGAATGCCTTCTCGGGTGCGGCGGTGGCGGCCTCGAGCACGTACGCAAGCCCGCCACAACAGCGGTAGCCGCGCGGCCAGAGGTAGAGGTCACCGCCGGAAGCGACGACGTGTTGGAGTGCTCGCGGTTCGGCGACGAGCTTCACGGAAATGGACGGTACCAGGAGCTCCCGAGTAGTCGATCGAGGGCATCGGTCTAGACAATTCGCATTCGGGGCGATTAGTCTGCGCGCATGGACGACGTCGTCGAATTCGAGCTCGCGCGGGGCGCGAAACCACTCCATGCGGCGATCGCTGAGCATCTCGCCGGCCTGATCACGTCCGGTTCACTCGCGCCGGGAACCCGGCTGCCGCCCGAGCGTCAACTCGCCACGACTCTCGGTGTGAGCCGGATGACCGTCCGACAGGCACTCGGGGAGCTCGAGCGCGGCGGCCTCGTACGGCGCGTCGTTGGTCGGGCAGGAGGAACGTTCGTCAGCGAGACGCCGGGCGGGGAGACTGCGAGTGGAGCGGGCGGGATCTCCGCAGCTCTGCGACGTGCCGCCGGCGCCTCGCACGCCGAGCTCGTATCTGCAGAGATCGAGCCGACCGGCAAGCGAACCGCCGCCGCCCTCGGGCTCGGGCGCAATGAGCGCGTCGTCGTCATCGCGCGCCTCCGTCTCGCGGGTGGGAAGCCGCTTGCCGTCGAGCGGACATCGTTGCCCAGCCGTCTCTTCCCCGACATCGAGGACATGGATCTTGCAGGCTCCCTCTACGACCTGATGGACACGGGGTTCGGGCTCAGGCCTGTCCGAGCGACGGAGCGTCTCACGGTCGCCGAGGCCAGACCGTCCGACGCTCGCACGATCGGCGCGAAGCGAGGAACCTCGGTGCTTCTCGTCGAGCGCGTCGGCTACGCAGCCGACGGTACGCGGGTCGAGTTCTCGCGTGATCGTTTTCGGGCCGACCGCGCCTGGCTCGTCACCGAGTCGACACGGCTCACCGATTAGCGCGGACGGCCCTCATTCGGGAGGGCGCAGCGTCGCGAACGGGTCCGTGACCTCGAGCGTCTGCACCGAATAGGCGAACTCCTCGGCCGGACGCCCGCCCGTGCGCCCGGGATCGCGCCGTCCTCCGGTCGCCTCGATCGCACCACGCCGAAGCAGCACGCGCTTGAGGTTTGTCGCCGAGACGTCGTAACCGAGCGCGGCCGCGTAGACATCGCGGAGTTCGGTCAGGGTGAACGTGGCAGGGGCGAGTGCGAAACCGATGTTCGTGTACGAGATCTTACCGCGGAGCCGGTCGCGGGCCGAGTGGATGATCGCTCCGTGGTCGAACGCCGTGGGCGGAAGGTCGTCGACCGGATGCCAGCTCGTATCGTCCGGAACGGAAGGGTCGACGCCGAGGGGGACCAGGCCGAGGTACGCGGTGGCGATCTCCCACCCGACCGGGTTTCGATCGGGGTCGCCATAGGTCGAAACCTGCTCCAGGTGGGCGACCCCGGCAAGGTCGACCTTTGTCGCGAGATGACGTCTGATCGAGGCCTCCAGCGTCTCGTGCGCGGCCAGCACGCCGCCCGGCAGAGCCCAGGCCTCCTTGAACGGTTCGCGAGCCCTCTGCCAGAGAAGAACCTCGAGGACGCTGTCGCGGACTTGCAGCACAGCGGCAAGGGTTACCTGGGTCGGTCTGGTAAACTCGCCCAGAGGTTTACGACTCATAGTCAAAAACTAGCGAAAGGCACGGACGATGACAATGCGGAGGAGCCGCTTCGGTGTGGTCGCAGGGATCGTTGCCGCGGTTGCCGTCCTTGCCACGGGCTGCGGGTCGGGCAGCGATGCTGCGTCCGGGACGACGGAGAGCACCCCGACGGGGATCAAGGTCGGGCTGATCACGGATCTCGGACAGCTCAACGACGACGGGTTCAACGAGCTCGCCTACAACGGGCTCAAGCGGGCAGAGAAGGAGCTCGGAGTTCAGGGTCGTGTGATCGAGTCGAAGTCCGCTGCCGACTACATCCCCAACATGACGTCGCTTGCTCGCAAGGGCTACGACCTGATCATCGGCGTCGGGTACGCGCAGGGTGACGCGATAGCGAGCACGGCGAAGGCGTTTCCGGACACGAAGTTCGCGATCGTCGACGTCGATCAGGCGACATTGAAGGGCAAGCCGGCGAACGTCCAGGGCCTCCTGTTCCGCGAGGAGCAGGTCGGGTACCTCGTCGGATACCTCGCAGCGCTCCAGGCGAAGCGCGCAGGTGGGAACCTCGTCAGCGCGGTCGCCGGCTTCAAGGAGCCGCCAGTCGACCGCTTCATCGCCGGCTACAAGACCGGCGCGACTGCAGCCGTGCCCGGGATGAAGGTCAAGTGGGGCTACTCGCAGGACTGGGATGACCAGGCGAAGTGCAAGGAGCTGGCACTGAATCAGATCGCCGCGGGCTCGAGGGCCGTCTTCCAGGTCGCGGGTGGCTGCGGCCTCGGAGCGTTGCTCGCGGCAAAGCAGAAGAAGGTCTGGGGCATCGGCGTCGATGCCGACCAGTCGTTCCTCGGCCCCCACGTGCTCACGAGTGGGCTCAAGGGCGTCGACAGCGCGGTCTTCCTGACCGTCAAGGCCGCACGAGACGGTGCCTTCACGGGCGGTGGGAACGCCGTCTTCGGCCTGAACGAGGACGGCGTCGGCCTCGGGAAGTTCAGCCCCGACGCGAACGCAGACGACATCGCTGCGACGGAGAAGGTCGAGCAGGAGATCTCCGACGGGACGATCACCGACATACCGACAACCACAGGGTAGGGACGAAAGCATCGCGTGGGTCGGCTCGTCGGGCCGGCCCACCCTGATCGTTCTCAGGCCGTCCGAACCGAGTGGACGGGCGGCAGGTGCTCCGCAACGGCTGCCCAGGTCGCGCCCGCGTCACCCGAGCCGAATACGTCTCCCGACGTCGCCCCGAAGTAGAGCTCGAGGGTTCCGCCCGAGCCTCGCGAGTCGAACGCCTCACGAAGGACGGTGAGGTACGCGTCGTGCGCGGGGAGCCCGTCGCCGCGAGGTGTCCACGTCGCACCAGCATCGCGCGTCTCCCAGACTCGTACCGATCCGCCCGGCGTCGTCCTGTCTTCGGCGCCGACCAACGGGATCACGTAGGCGCTGTCGGGATCGGCGGGGTCGACGACGATCGGGAACCCGAAGTCCGAGGGCAACGCCGTGTCGTCACCGACGTCGATCCACGTCGCACCCGCATCATCGGAGCGATAGACGCCGCCGTGGAACTGCATGAACAGTCGCTCGGGGCGCGCGGGCGAGCGGCGGACGTTGTGGACACAGTGCTGAGCGGGAACCGCTCGCGCCTCCTCTGGCAGGTACTCGGGGACGATCCCTGTGTTCGAGTAGCGCCACGAGACACCGCGGTCGTCGGAGAGCCAGACCCCTACGGCCGAGATCGCGACCATGAGCCGGTCCGGGTCATCGGGCCAGGGAACGATCGTGTGCAGGCACAGACCACCGCCGCCCGGTGTCCAGTCCGGGCGCGTCGGGTGGTCCCACAATCCCCGGTTGAGCTCCCACGTGAGACCGCCGTCCTCGCTCTGGAACAGGCAGCCCGGATCGCCGCCCGCGTAGAGCACCCCATCGGCCTCGCCGGGCTCGATCACCCAGATCCGGGCGAGCGACGCGTCGCCATCCTCCGGGAGGGCGACCCCGCCGGCTTCTTCCCACTCGCCGGCCGGGTCGTCGGTGACCCAGATCCGACCACCGTAGAACCAGGATGTGACCGACGCGAGGTAGCGCCCCGAGCGAGGATCGCGCATCGCGTACTCGACCGCCTGACCCGGGAAAGCACGGGCCTTAACGCCAAAACCGCTCTCGACATCGCCCTCCAGGACGAAGAGTCCTTTCTTCGTGCCGATCAGGATCTCCGTCATCTCACCCTCCTGTGATTGCGGGCAGGACGTGGATCCGATCGGCAGCCTGGACCGGCGTCTCTTCCTGCGCGAGTTGACCATTGACGTAGATATTGACGTGCTCACGAATCGCGAGCCGCTCGTCCAGCACCCATCCGGCGATCGCAGGCCGGGTGCTCTCGAGCGCGATCAGGGTCTCCTTCACCGTTGCGCCTTTCAACTCGAGCTCGCGGGCGCCCGCGAGCTCGGATAGCGGTGCCCGGAGAAGGACGAGCGGCATGGCAGAATTCTATTCCTCCCAGGCGGGATCGATTCGGAGGTGCGGTTCGTTACACCATGCGACCGCATGACCTTCTGATCGGGAGGAGACCCCGTGGCTCGGCTTTCTGACGCGCAGCGCGCATTCATCCAGGACAACCCCTTCGTCGGCACCGTGACGACGCTGAGGGCAGATGGTTCGCCGCACTCGACCGTCGTCTGGGTAGATACTGACGGCGATGCGGTGCGATTCAACACCGCGCGCCATCGCGTCAAGGCGAAGCACGTTCTCCGTGACCCCCGTGTTTCGGTCACCGTGGTCGATCCGCAGGATCAGTACCGCTGGGTTGGGATCACCGGGACCGCGGGGCTAATTGACGAAGGTGCCGACGGGCATATCGACAGCCTGGCCAAGAAGTACCTCGGCACAGAAAGTTACCCGTTCCGAAACGCCGAAGAGCAGCGTGTCACCGCCAGGATCACGATCGACAAGGTCGACGGCATCGGCTTCTCGGAGTAGCGCGCTCGTATCGGGACGCCGTCACGGAACGAGCTCCATCACTCCGTGCGGCGAGCCGAGCTCGGCCAACTTGTCGAGGAACGGCCGGGGAGGAAAGGCTTCCGGGCCGAGCACACCCACGCCGCTCCAGGTGCCTTCTGCCAGGAGCTCGAGCGCGCAGACGGGATTCAGCGCCGTCTGCCAGACGACGGCCTGGGAGGCGTACTCCCGCATCGACCACGCGTTGTCGACGACGTGGTAGATGTAGGTTTTCCGCGGCTGGCCGTCCTTGCCGAGGCCGGTGACGAGCGTTCCGGCGCAGGTCTTGCCTGTCATCCTGTCCCCGAGCGTGGCCGGATCGGGGAGCATCGCGGCGATCACGTCGCGTGGCGCCACCTCGACGCCCTTGACGCGTACCTTTTCCTTCGAGTCGAGTCCGAGCAGGTGGATCGTCTTGAGAATCGCGATGAACTCGTCCCCGAGCCCGTACTTGAACGTCACGCGCTTGCAGTCGATGAAGCGCGGAACGAGCAGTACCTCCTCGTGCTCCACGTTCACGCACTCGACCGGCCCGATGCCCTCCGGAAAATCGAACGTCTCCGGCTCGGAGAACGGCGCTGTCGTGAACCAGCCGCGCTCCTTCTCCCAGATCGCCGGTGGGTTGAGGCACTCCTCGATCGTCGTCCAGATCGAGAAGGTGGGGGCGAACTCATGGCCCTCGACGACGAGATTCGCACCGTCACGGATGCCGACCTCGTCGATCTCCGAAAACAGTTCGTCGGCGGCGTAGCGGGCGAAGACGTCGGCCGCGCCGGGCTCGACGCCCATGCCGACGACCGCGAGCTGGCCCTTCTCCTCCCACGCAGCTGCTCGCTCGAACTGATAGTCACCGAGCTTGACTCCGGCCTTCTCGAACGGGTGCGTCGGGTGCGGCTCGGACAGCGTCATCGCCATGTCCATGTACGTGACACCGGTGTCGAAGCACGCCTCGAAGATCGGGACGTTGAAGATCGGGTCGACGGCGTTCATCACGTGGGTCGCGTTCGTCTCGCGGATCAACTCCATGAGGCTCCGTTGCTCGGAGGCGTCGACCGCGTGCGCACTGAAGCGGTCGTCAGCGAGCGACGAGACGACAGCCTGGGAGCGACCGCGGTCATAGTCGGCGAGAGCGCACTGCTCGAAGAACGAGCGGCGTTGGGCGATGCGGGCGAACGCGGCGCCGACGCCGCCGGTCCCGACGACAAGGATTCTCATAGGATATTTCTACCTGAGCGCGCCGTCAGGATCCCGGAGAGTGCGTTCTTGGCACGAAGATACGCCCACGCGCGGCCTCTCGCGAACCACGCGATGTGAAGCCGCGAGGCAGCGCGTCGGAAGCCAGGGCGGCTGCTGGTGGTCAGCTTCAGCCGGTCGCCCAGGATCCCGCACTGGCATCCGAATCTGCGTTTCTACGTCCACCGTCGCCGAATGGTTGACGCTTTGCGTCGAGAGTGATATTAAACTCCTCGCATTGCGCACCTCGCCACTCACATCGTCCCTCACATCGAGTGAACCGCCCGAGCTCGGCGCGCGAGGGCCGGTACGCCGCGCCCGGCGGCTCGATGCCGTCGACCGGGGAATCATCGAGGCGCTGCAGAGAAACGGCCGCGAGTCATTCCGGCGGATCGCGGCCGCGCTCGGGGTCTCGGAGGCGACGATTCGTGCTCGGTACCGCCGACTGTGCGACGACAACATCCTGCAGGTCGCGGGGATCACGAATCCACTGGGGCTCGGGTTCGAGGCCCAGGCGATGGTGGGGATCCGGACGTCGGGCCCTCCCGAGCGCATCGCCGACGAGATCGCACGCTGGGAGGAGGCCGATTACGTCGTTGTCACCGCGGGCCAGTTCGACGTGCTCGTGGAGGTGCTGTGCCACGATCGCCGCTCACTACTCGACGTCACGAATCGGATCCGTGCGTTGCCCGATGTGATCACGACCGAGAGTTTCCTGTACCTCGAGCTGTGGAAGCAGCTCTACGATTGGGGGGCTAGGGTTTCCGTGTCAGCTGCGAAGGAGACGTTATGAGCACTGCTCGAGGAACCACCGACTGATGGCCACGGTCGAGCCCGGCGCCCCCGCCGGATCACCACACTCGGCGATCGCCTCGATCCCGATCGACGTTCGACTCGAGAACGTCGTCAAGCGATTCGGCGACGAGGTCACCGCCGTCGATGGTGTGAGCGTCGAGATTCCGCACGGCTCGTTCTTCGCGTTGCTCGGCCCGTCGGGATGCGGAAAGACGACCACGTTGCGCATGATCGGGGGATTCGAAGAGCCCACCGAGGGATCGATCTACCTCGGCGACACGGACGTCGTGGGTCTGCCGCCGTACAAGCGAGACGTCAACACCGTGTTCCAGAGCTACGCGCTGTTCCCGCACATGACGATCTTCGACAACGTTGCCTTCGGCCTCGAGCGCCGCAAGATCGACAAGCGTGACATCAAGGGGCGGGTGCTCGAGATCCTCGAGCTCGTGGACCTGAAAGGCCGGGAGAACGGCAAGCCCAAGCAGCTCTCGGGCGGGCAGCAGCAGCGTGTCGCGCTGGCGCGCGCGCTCGTCAACACGCCGCGTGTCCTTCTCCTCGACGAACCGCTCGGCGCGCTCGACCTCAAGCTCCGGAAGCAGATGCAGCTCGAGCTCAAGCGCATCCAGGCAGAGGTGGGGATCACGTTTGTCCACGTCACGCACGATCAGGAAGAGGCAATGACGATGGCGGACACGATCGCCGTCATGAACCGCGGGAAGATCGAACAGCTCGGATCGCCGACGGAGCTGTACGAGCGACCGGAGACCGCGTTCGTCGCGAACTTCCTCGGAACGTCCAATCTGCTCGACGGAACCGTCGAGAGCCGGGGAACCGTACGCCTCGACGACGGCACTGTCGTCTCGGTCGACACGCAAGGTGCGAGCGGGGCGATCTCCGTGGGGGTACGGCCGGAGAAGGTGACGATCGGTGGCGAGCACCCGAACGTGCTTGCCGGGCGCGTGAAGGAATCTGCCTACATCGGCGTCGCGACACACGTGGTCGTGTCGACTGCGGTCGGCGACGTGTCCGTGTTCCACCAGAACACCGAGTCCGGCGGCCTCGTGCCTGCGCCGGGAGACAACGTTACTGTGAGCTGGCGAGCCGATTCCGGCTTCGTCGTGAACCGGGGGGAGACACCCGAATGACAACGCGCTACACACGTAGAGAGGTCGTTCAACGCGGCGCCGCAGGCGTCACCATCCTCTCGCTACCGGGGCTGCTCGCAGCCTGCGGCGGTGGGGGAGGGGGTAGCTCGAGCGGCGAGGTCAACGACTCGCTGAACTTCTCGAACTGGCCACTGTACATCGACGATGAGAAGGGGAAGGTACACCCGACGCTCGACGCCTTCAAGGCCGACACCGGGATCACCGTCAACTACTTCGAGGACATCAACGACAACGCGACGTACTTCGCCAAGATCCAGGGGCCGCTGAGCCAGGGCAAGGGTGTCGGGCGAGACATCATCGTGATGACCGACAATTCGCGGTTCCCCGCGCTCCTCGTGGCCAAGGGCTGGCTGGAGCCGCTCGACAAGGACAAGATCCCGAACATCTCCAACCTTGTCGACGCACAGGCAAGCCCGCCCTTCGACCCCGATCGGACGTACTCATTGCCGTGGCAGTCGGGCATCACGGGCATCGCGTGGAACGAGGACGTGACCGGGCCCGTAACCTCGCTCGACCAGCTTCTGAACGAGCCCAAGCTGAAGGGCAAGGTCACGATGCTCACGGAGCTCGCCGACTCTGTGGGACTGACGATCCTCTCGAACGGCGGCGACCCATCCGACTTCACCGCCGACGAGTTCGGCCAGGCGGTCAAGACGATCCAGAGTGCCGTTGACAGCGGTCAGATCCGTCAGTTCACGGGCAACGACTACGCGCAGCCGCTGACGAAGGGCGACATCGCTGCTGCGGTCGCGTGGTCGGGAGACATCGTGCAGTTGCTCGCCGACAACCCGAAGCTCAAGTGGGCGATTCCCGAGGCTGGCGGCATGATCTGGACGGACAACATGCTGATCCCGCAGGGCGGGAGCTCGCCGACCGCCTCGACGTACATGAACTCGGTCTACGACCCGGTCGTCGCCGCGCAGATCGCCGCCTACGTGAACTACGTGACCCCCGTCAAGGGAGCGAGGGAGGAGCTCGCGAGGACCGATCCCGAGACCGCGAACAACACGCTCATCTTCCCGACCGACGACATGCTCTCGTCGGTGCACCAGTTCAGCTCCGAAGCGCTGCAGGACGAGGAGTTCCAGGCCGCCTGGCAGAAGGTGCTCGGCGCCTGATGCACGGCACGGCTCGGGCGGAGACCTCTTCGCCCGGGCCGGTCGCACACCGATGACGATCTTCCATCGACACCGCTGGCTCGCTCCGATGCTGCTGCTCCTCCCGGGGCTCGCGTGGCTCGCCGTCTTCTTTGCGGTCCCGCTCGGCTTCCTCGGCTACCAGTCGCTGCAGTCCGGCTCGTTCCTGACCGGGTACTCGTTCACTTGGTCGTTCAGCAACTACTCGGACGCGATCACCGAGTACAGCGACCAGTTCATCCGGTCGTTCGTCTACGCCGGCATCGCCACGATTCTCTGCCTCCTGATCGCCTATCCGCTCGTCTACTGGATCGCGTTCCGCGGCGGGCGCTGGAAGAACCTCTTCCTCGTCGTCATCGTCGCGCCGTTCTTCGTCTCGTACCTCGTGCGGACGCTCGCCTGGCTCAACATCCTCGCCGACGAAGGGCCCGTGGTCGGCGTCCTCCGCTGGCTCCACATCCTTGCGCCGGACGGCCGACTGCTTGCCACCGGCTTCGCGGTCGTCGCCGGGATCACCTACAACTTCCTGCCGTTCATGGCGCTTCCGCTCTACGTCT
>NZ_JBDSNT010000017.1:0-7373 GCF_039915195.1 Gaiella sp. | reverse complement strand
AAATCGACACGTATCGGATGGGGGAGATTACGGCGCGCCTGCGCGATCGCGTCGAGGAGCTCGAGGCGAAAGCGACCGATCTCGCGGGCGAGGAGTTCATGCTCGGCTCGACGCAGCAGGTGGCGAGGATCCTCTTCGAGAAGTTCGGGCTCGAACCAGGCCGGAAGGGGAAGACCGGATACTCCACCGACAGTCGCGTTCTGCGCGGATTACGGGACCGGCACGAGATCGTCCCTGTGATCGAGGAGTGGCGCGAGTACTCGAAGCTCCTGAACACGTATCTGATGCCGTTGCCGTCGTTGCTCTCGGAGCACGACGGGCGCCTCCATACGACCTTCAACCAGGCAGTTGCGGCGACGGGGCGACTCTCGACCTCGAATCCGAATCTCCAGTCGATCCCGGTCCGTACCGACCTCGGGCGACAGATCCGCTCGGCCTTCATCGCCGAAGACGGCCATCGCCTGTTCTCGGCCGACTACAGCCAGGTCGAGCTGCGCATCCTCGCGCACGTATCCGGGGAGCCGGTGTTGCGCGAGGCATTCGAGCGGGGGGAGGATATCCACACGCGTACCGCCGCGGAGGTGCTCGGCAAGGATCCGGCCACCCTCACACGGTCGGAGCGCGACATCGCGAAGATGGTCAACTTCGGGATCATCTACGGGATCTCGTCGTTCGGGCTCGCGGAGAATCTCGAGATCCCCCGGGACGAGGCGCAGGCATACATCGACACGTATCTCGACCGTTTCCCGCGCGTCCAGGAGTTCATCGCCCGGACGATCGCGCAAGCGGCCGCGGACGGCTACGTGACGACGCTCCTCGGGCGACGCAGGCCCATCCCCGAGCTTCGTGCCTCGAACCGGCAGACCCGCTCGCTCGGTGAGCGGCTCGCGGTGAACACCGTGATGCAGGGCACCGCGGCCGACGTGATCAAGGTGGCGATGATCCGAGCCCACGACCGACTGAGAGCCGAGGGCAGAAGCGCCCGCCTCGTCCTCCAGGTGCACGACGAGCTGCTGCTCGAGGTTCCGGATACCGAGGTGAGCGGTGTCCGCGAGCTCGTGCGTGAGGAGATGGTCGGGGCCTACCCGCTCGATCCTCCACTCGCGGTCGACGTCGGCGTCGGCGACAACTGGGCCGACGCGAAGTAGCGCTCGCAGGCCCTCAACAGCCCGATCCAGAAGCGTTCGACGTTGCCGGGCAGTCGAGTCGAAAAAGGGCGATTCGTCGCTATACTCGTCGTTCGCCCATGGCCAACCAACCTATCGAGAGCACCCAAATGTCCACTATGGAAATTCCCGTCCTCGAAGACGGTGTCTGGATCGTCGGCCCCGATGGGGAGCTGATTCCCGACTACGACGCAACCTTCCCGACCATCAACGAGGGCGAGGTCGTGCACGGCACGGTCGTGCGCGTCGACAAGGACGAGGTGCTCGTCGACATCGGTTACAAGTCCGAAGGCGTGATCCCGGTCTCCGAGCTGTCGATCCGGCGCTCGGTGAATCCCGCGGACGAGGTCTCGCTCGGTGAGGAGATCGACGCGCTCGTGATGACGAAGGAGGACGCCGAGGGGCGTCTCATTCTCTCCAAGAAGCGTGCGCGCTTCGAGCTTGCCTGGAAGGCGATCGAGGCTGCCGCGGAGAGTGGGGAGGCCGTCAACGGCCGCGTGATCGAGGTCGTCAAGGGCGGTCTCATTCTCGACCTCGGCGTCCGTGGCTTCCTGCCGGCGTCGCTCGTCGACATCCGGCGTGTCCAGGATCTGGACGAGTTCACGGGCAAGGAGCTCCGCTGCAAGGTGATCGAGCTCAACCGCTCGCGCAACAACGTCGTGCTCTCCCGCCGCGCCGTCCTCGAGGACGAGCGGAAGGAGATGCGTCAGGGCATCCTCGACAGGCTCAATCCAGGCGACGTCGTCGATGGCCAGATCTCCAACATCGTGGACTTCGGCGCCTTTGTCGATCTCGACGGGATGGACGGTCTCATCCACATCTCCGAGCTCTCGTGGAGCCATGTCAATCATCCGTCCGAGATCCTCGAGATCGGCCAGACGGTGCAGGTCAAGGTGCTCGACATCGACCGCGAGCGCCAGCGTATCTCGCTCGGCCTCAAGCAGACGCAGTCCGACCCGTGGCAGCAGGTGCTCGAGCATTACCACGAGGAGGACGTCGTCGAGGGTCGCGTGACGAAGGTCGTCACGTTCGGCGCATTTGTCGAGATCCTGCCCGGCGTCGAGGGCCTCGTGCATATTTCCGAACTCGCCCAGCACCACGTCGAGAACCCGCGCGAGGTCGTCTCTCAGGGAGACCCGGTCAACGTGCTCATCCTCGAGATCGACGGCGACCGGCGTCGGCTTTCGCTCTCGCTCAAGCGCGTCGAGGAAGGCGCAGAGCCGCTCCCGCGCGCCGACGGCGGCGAGTCCGTTCACCTGACACCGAACCTGAGGCTCTCCGAGGAAGCATTCCCCGCGGGATCCGAGAGCGAAGGGGACTCGATGAGCGAGATGCACCTCGGGGCTGCAGAGCCTGCCGAGGCAGCGCTCGCACTTGACGCAGACGCCTCGGAGCTCCTCGCCGACGCAGTGGTGGCGGAGGAGGTCTCGGTCGAGCTCGTCGAGGAGGCAATCGCAGCCGAGGCCGTCGCGATCGAGCTCGCGGAGGATGCGATCGTCGCGGACGCGGTTGCGCACGAGCTCGAAGAGGAATCGCTCGAGGCCGATGCAGCGGGTGACGCCGAGGCAGCCGTCGAGCTCGCGGAGGAGGCCGTCGCCGTCGAGGAGCTCGCCGTCGAGTTGGCCGCGGAGGCCATTGCTGCCGACGCCGTTGCTGTCGAGCTGGCCGAGGAAGCGATCGTTGCCGATGCCGTCGCGGTCGAATTGGTCGAGGAGGCGGTCGTCGAGGAGATCGTCGCCGAGGATCTCCTCGGCGAAGCAGTGGCCCTCGCCGACGAAGACCCTGCGGCCTGAGCGACCCGGCCGAGGCTTCTCCGCGCCCGATCGCACTCGCGATCACCGGCGGAATCGGTGCTGGTAAGAGCACCGTGCTCGCGGCTCTTCGCGCGCACGGTGCAGCAACCGTTTCGAGCGACGAGATCGTGCACCAACTGCTTCGCGCCGACCCGGATGTCCGTGCGGCACTCGTCGAGCGGCTCGGTAAAGGGATCCTGGATGAGGACGGCATCCCCGATCGTGCGGCGATCGCGGCGATCGTCTTCGATGACGCCGAGGCGCTCGCATTCCTCGAGGCGCTGCTGCACCCGCTCGTCTCCCGCGAGTACCTGATCTGGCGCGAGCAACTCGCTGCGCTCGACTCGCCGCCGCGCGTCTGCGCCACCGAGGTGCCACTTCTCTACGAGTCGGGCGGAGAGAGCCGTTTCGATCGCGTCGTCGTCGTCACCGCACCCCGGCAGTTGCGCGAGCAGCGCCGTCACGCACCGGAGGACAACCGTGAGGCACGGCTGCTCGACGATACCGAGAAGGTCAGGCGGGCCGACTATCACTACGTCAACACGGGAACGTTCGAAGACCTCGATGCGTGGGTCGCAGGCCTCATGGAAGTGCTGATGAACGAGACCCGGTGAGACGCATCGTCACCGCGCTCGCGGCGATTGCGATCATCGCCAGCTCAGCCGTTTCGCTCGGCTGCGCGCCGGTCGACCGCCTGCGGTACCCCTTGCGGTACGAGCAGATCGTGCGGATTCATGCGAAGAACTATGATCTCGACCCGGCGCTCCTTGCCGCGGTGATCTACACGGAGAGCCGCTTCAATGCGCGTGCCGAGTCGTCGGCAGGCGCGATCGGGCTCATGCAGCTCCTCCCCGAGACGGCCCGCGGGATCGCCGTTCGCACGGGCGGCGACGGCTTTGCCGTAAAAGACCTCTACGTGCCGGAGATCAACGTCCGCTACGGCGCCTGGTACCTGCGCAACATGCTCGATCGCTACTCGGACGAACGCACGGCCCTTGCCGCGTACCACGCAGGCCCCGGGAACGTCGATCGCTGGCGCGATCAGGGGGTCGAAATCCAGTTCCCCGAAACGCGCGACTACGTCGACGACGTCGAGAAAGCGAAACGCATCTACGCCGATCGATACGCGAAAGAGCTCGGGCTCGGGTGATCCGCCCTGAAGCCATTCGACCGGATTCCCGTAGGGGCGAGGCGCATGCCTCGCCCGCGAGCGAGCGCGGACAGCTCACGTAGACTGCTGCCGATGCTCGACCCCCGCGATCGTGAGTACGCAGAGCTGATCGTCGATGGCTGCCTCGGCGTTCAACCCGGCTGGCAGGTGGTCGTCGGTGGCAACCCGCAGGCTCGGCCCCTCCTCGAGGAGGTGTGCGGCGCGGTCGCCCGGCGCGGTGCCTACGCGCTGCTGCGGATCTCCTTCGAGGGATTCCTCGCGCAGTCCCTGAGCTGGGTCGCAAACGCACCTCTCGAGCTGCTCGAGCAGCCGGCCGGCATCACCGTCAGCGAGCTCGCGACCATGGACGCGATGCTCTTCGTCGCAGCCCCCGACAACACGCGGTCCTCCGCGGCGATTCCGAGCGAGCGCATGGGGGCGCTCCAGGCGGCCTACCGGCCCGCGAACAAGCGGATGATGAACCACGACATTCCGTGGGTCGCCTGCCAGTATCCGACCGCGGCGCTTGCGCAGGAAGCCGGGCTCAGCACCGAGGACTTCGCACAGCTTCTCTACGGCTCGGTGCTGCTCGACTGGGCCGCCGAGGGCGAGAGAATGCGTGCGATCTCCGCGTACTTCGACGATGCTTCGGAGGTGAGAATCGTCGGTGAGCGCACCGATCTTCGCCTTTCCCTCGATGGGCGCCGCATGAAGGTCGACGCGCTCGGCTCGAATCTTCCCGGCGGCGAGTTCTTCGGCTGTCCGGTCGAGGACTCCGCGGAGGGCGTGATCTCGTTCGCCGAGTTCCCGGCCGTGTACCGCGGTCGCGAGATGACCGGGATCAGACTCGTCTTCGAAGCGGGCCGCGTCGTTGACGCCTCGGCGGAGACCAATGAGGCGTATCTGATCGAGACGCTCGACACGGACGAGGGTGCCCGGCGTCTCGGCGAGCTCGGCATCGGCTGCAACCCCGGAATCACGCGGTACATGAAGAACACGCTCTTCGATGAGAAGATGAACGGCACCGTGCACCTCGCCGTCGGCAACAGCTACACCGACGTTGGCGGCGTCAATCAATCGGCGATCCACTGGGATCTCGTCAAGGATCTTCGGCTGCCCGGATCGCGGATCGAGCTCGACGGCGTTGTTGTACAGAGTGAGGGTGCCTGGCTCGTACCCTGACGATCCTCCGATAGGAGAGCGTGCCTCGGGATCGTCAAATATGTTCGTTTGCCTGCGTCTCGGGATCCTGGAACCGAACATCCGAGCCCGGTGACCCTCGCTCTCGGCGTCTAGCCGCCTGAGGGAGGTGCCGCAGGCTCAGTCGGCGGTGGGATCACGTCGGCGAGCATGTGATTCCACAGGTTCGTGAGCAGCCTGCTGGTTGGCCAGAACGTCGACGAGCCGCCGAAGTCGAGTGTGCCCGCCGAAAAGACCCGTGCCCCCGCCTCGGTCTCGTAGTAGGTCATCTCGCCGCTGAGACCCGGGCCGAACAGATCGACGACGCGTGCGAGGACGATCGTGCCGGGAGGCGAGTCGGGCGTCGCCATATCGATCTCGATTCCGTAGCCACCGACCGCCTCCCCGAACGTCGACCCTGTGACGAGACCGGTCTTGTCGAACAGCCACGGGGCCGCCTCGGCTGCGACGACCGTGTACGACCCCTGGCGGCGGCCGTCGTCGTTGGCGCGGTACTGGACGCCGAGCAGGCGCGCCTCCGGGCGCCCGACCTCGCGCCAAAGCTTTACGCGTCGAAGCGTCGACCCGTCCGACTCGACCTTCCAGAAGAAGTTGTTGGCGGAGAGAAAGACGAGCCTGCCGCCAAGGTCGCGGTACCGCTCGATCACGTCATATGCGTGAGTCGTCATGTACTCGCTGTGTCCCGGGAAGACAACGAGGTCGTAGCGTGCCCGGAGATCGTCGCCGGTCGCGAAGGTCTCGAGGTCGTCGTCCGCCGCGAAATCGGGTGTCCTGCCGGTGCGTGCGAGCCAACGGAGGAAGGCGCGGTCATACGTCTTGAACCGGGGTGGAACACCGCGATCCCGGTAAGGACGCGCGAGGTCGACCGGCGGGCTGCCGCCCGCGTACCACGTATCTCCCCAGCCGTCGCCGTCGCGGTCGTAGAAGTTGTAGGCCTGCCACGTGTTCGTCGGCATCACGACGAGTTGCCTGCGGAGCTCGGTCTCGGCTGCGCGCAACACGAACGGGGCGAACCCGGTGCGACCATCGGCGGCAGTCAGCTGGGCGGCGTAGACACCGGGCGGCCAGCCGCCGCACTGAACCGTGATCGTCACCGGGCCCGAGCGCTTTCCTGTCCAGTCGATCGGTACCGGCTCACCCTTGGGTGCCCCGGCGAGCTCGTCGTGGCGCTCGGTGCTCACCGTCTCTGCGCCGCAGCGAAGAAACTGCAGGGATAGCGCCGGTGCGTCGGCCGTGATCCGCAGCTCCATCGGCTCACCCGGGAGGTACGAGCGACGAAGGAATGCCGCCTCGATTCCGAGCACCCGCACGACCGGCGCCTTCTGCTGTCCCACGGACGACGGACGCCGAGCGCCGAGAACCGTCCTCCGTCCGGCCCGGTCCGCAACGGTGAGGCGCATCACGTACGAGCCGACGGCGGTGCCGAGATCCGGGGCCCAGTTGACGACGTGGTCGCCACGCCCGAGCCGGGCGTTCGTCTCCCAGACCACCCGGCCCGTACGCAGGGCCGTCTGGACGGCCTCCACTCTGATCGAGGCGGGCCGCGGAAGGCGAAAGCCGATCGCGGCGACATCTCGTCCCGGGATGCCGGGTGACACTGTCGCGAACAACGCACGATCGCCGGCGTAGCGCCGACCGGCGTTTCGGGCAGACGCGCTGAGGGCTGCGGGCGCCCGCCGGGCAGCGGCAACGGCTGTACCGGGAGCGAGCCCGAGTATGAGCAGCGCCGCGGCTCCTCGCTTCAGCAGCCGCGCGCGGCTGAGTTGGATCGCCATGTCGGAAACCGTAGACGAGGGAGATGATCGAACTGTTCGGGCGGCTACGGGGCGGAGAGGCGCAGCCAGAGGTTCTCGAGCATTCGTGAGATGACGGGCAGAAGCGCGGTTCCCCCGAAGTCGATCGCCCCGGCCGCGAACACCTTCGCGCCCGCCGGCGTTTCGTAGTACGTCATCTGTGCCGAGAACGTCGGCCCGTAGATCTCCGGGATCTCGGCGAGGACGATCGTCCCGGGCGGGCTTGCCTTCGTCGTCGCGTCGATCTCGATCCCGTAGCCACCGAGCTCCT
>NZ_JBDSNT010000070.1:0-17776 GCF_039915195.1 Gaiella sp. | reverse complement strand
TCGGGTGCATCGTCCAGTCGCCCTTTGCATGGGCGATGAACGCCTCCTTGACAGCGTCGTATGCCTCGTGCGGCGAGACGGCCCGCTCGACATCGGCGCCCGAGAAGAAGGAGACAGCCATCAGTAGAGGCCGACGTTCGTGTTCGCGACGATGTTGCGTAGGGAATCGGCAAGGCGGTTTCCCGGGCGATCGGGGACGAGGAGCGTGCGATCGTCGAGCACGCGCACGAAGCCCGGTGGGTCACCGCGAGGGCTCACGTCACAGGTGCCGTCGAGTGCCGAGGTCGCGAGCAGCATGAACGGGGAAAGGTCGATGAACCTCCTCATGAGCTCGTTGACCCGGTCACTCACCTTTGCAACCACGATGGCGGCGGGTTCGCCGATCAGTTCGCGCAGGGCCGCCTCGTCGGTGATGAAACCGGTCACGACGGGTCTACGACGCCTTGACGGCGCCGATCAGCTTCACGATCGAGTCCTTCGCATCACCGAAGAGCATCGTCGTGCGCGGATCGAGGTAGAGCTCGTTGTCGATGCCCGCGAAGCCGGGGGCCATCGACCGCTTCATCACGACGACGGCGGCTGCCTTGTCGACGTCGAGGATCGGCATTCCGTAGATCGGTGACGATGTGTCCGTGCGCGCGGCGGGGTTCGTGACGTCGTTGGCGCCGATCACGAGCGCGACGTCGGCCTGCGGAAACTCGGGATTGACCTCGTCCATCTCCTTCAGCACGTCGTATGGGACATTTGCTTCGGCGAGGAGAACGTTCATGTGGCCCGGCATGCGGCCGGCGACGGGATGGATCGCGTAGACGACATCGACGCCCTTGTCCTCGAGGAGCTCGCCGAGCTGGCGAACGTCGTGTTGCGCCTGCGCGACAGCGAGGCCGTAGCCGGGCACGATGATTACCTTGCGGGCGAACGAGAGCATCACGGCGACATCCTCGGGTGAGGTCGCGCGCACGGTGCGGCCGTCATCGACGCGGTCTGCTCCCGCGCCCGTCTGCACCTGCCCGAACGCGCCAAAGAGCACGTTCGTGATCGAGCGGTTCATGGCCTTACCCATCAGGATCGTGAGCAGCGTGCCCGAGGCACCGACGAGCGCTCCGGCGACGATCAGGACGTTGTTCGTGAGCACGAAACCGGTTGCTGCAGCGGCAAGTCCCGTAAAGGCGTTGAGGAGCGAAATCACGACCGGCATGTCTGCGCCGCCGATCGGAAGAACGAACATCACGCCGAAGACGAGTGCGGCGGCGAGGAGCCCGTAGATCAGGCCTTGCTGGTCGCCGCCTGTAGCAATCCAGACGCCGAGCGCCGCCGCGGTTCCGATGATGAGCGCGTTCACGACCTGCTGCCCACGGAATACGATCGGCCGTCCGGAGATGAGCTCCTGCAGCTTTGCGTAGGCGATCAGCGAGCCGGAGAACGAGATTGCGCCGATGAGCGCCGAGAGCGCAACCGATGTGGCCTCAACCGTCGAGAAATCGCCGGCGAACCGATGGAACTCATCCAGCGAGATGAGCGCCGCAGCACCTCCTCCGACCCCGTTGAACAGGGCCACCATCTGCGGCATCGCCGTCATCTTCACCATGCGTGCTCCGACGAGACCGACGGCGCCACCGACGACCATGCCGATCCCGATCAGGGCGTAGTTCCCGACGCTGTCCTGGAAGAGCGTGACGACGATCGCGAGCGCCATGCCCGCAGCGCCGATCCAGTTTCCCTTGCGCGCGTGCTTCGGTGACGACAGGAAGCGGAGCGCGAGGATGAAGGTCACGATCGTGACCAGGTAGAGAGCGTCAGTCGTCGTTCGACTCACGCCGGGGCTCCCTTCTCCTGAACATCTGCAGCATCCGGTCCGTGACCACGAAGCCACCGACGACATTGGCCGACGCGAGCACGACGGCGACCACGCCGACGACCTTCGAGAACGTGTCGTCGGCCGAGCCGGCGATCAGGATCGCGCCGACGATGACGATCCCGTGGATCGCGTTCGTGCCGGACATCAGCGGTGTGTGCAGCATCGTCGGCACCTTCGAGATCACTTCGATGCCGAGGAAGATCGCGAGCACGAGAATCGTCAGCTCGAGGATGAAGGACGTCTCTATGTCGCCACCTCGTCGGTCGGGCGGGCCACGCACGCGCCGCCGGTGATGTCGTCGTCGAAATCGAGCGTCAGCTCGCCTTCGGGAGCGAGGTGCTGGAGCAACGCGCTCACATTGCGCGCGTACAGCCTGCTCGCGTCCGCAGCCATCAGTGACGGTAGGTTCGTGAAGCCGACGATCGTGACGCCGTCCCGAACGATCTCCTGGCCGGGATTCGTGAGCTCGCAGTTTCCACCCGCCTCGGCCGCCAGATCGACGATGCAGCTGCCCGATCGCATCTGCCCGACCGTCGAGGCGGCGATCAGCTTCGGGGCCGGGCGGCCCGGGACGAGCGCGGTCGTGATCACGATGTCGAACTCGGGGACGCGTTCCTCGAGCGCAGCCTGCTGCGCAGCCTGCTGCTCCGGCGTCAGCTCCTTCGCGTAGCCACCCTCGGTCTCCTCGCCGCGCACGCCGAGCTCGAGGAACTTCGCGCCTAGCGACTCGACCTGCTCCTTCACCGCCGGACGCACGTCGAAGGCAGAGACGACGGCGCCGAGCCGTCGCGCGGTGGCGATCGCCTGCAGCCCTGCAACGCCGGCCCCCATCACGAGAACGCGGGCCGGAGCGATCGTTCCCGCAGCTGTCATCAGCAGCGGGAACATCTTCTGGACGCGATCGGCCGCGATCAGCACGGCCTTGTACCCGGCGACGGTTGCCTGCGAGGAGAGGGCGTCCATCGCCTGTGCCCGGGTGATCCGTGGCACCGACTCCATTGCGAACGCGACCACGCCGTGGCGACGAAGGTGCTCGATGCCCTCGGGGTCGGTCAAGGGCGCGAGAAACCCGATCAGCACGGTTCCCGGAGCCATTGCAGCGACCTCCTCGGCGGAAGGCCGCGAAACGCGTACGACGCCGTGGGCTCCGTCGAGCAGCCCGGCCGACTCGCTCAGCGTGGCGCCCGCTGCTGCGTAGTCCTCGTCTGGAAAGCCCGCCGCAGCACCCGCTCCGCGCTCCACGACGACCTCGAACCCTGCAGGCGTCAGGCGGCCGATGGCATCGGGCACGAGGGCCACGCGGCCCTCGCCTGCGGCAGCCTCACGGGGAACGACGATTCGCACACCTTGAATCTACGGGAAGGGATTTCGCCGCGTGGGAGGAACCTCACACTTCGTGCATCGTCTCGCCTCATTGACCGCCGCCACGCGGGCTTGCGACCCGTCGCTCGAGGGCCACGCCTCGCGCGTCGGCCGCCACGCGGAAGCGATCGCGCAGCGCCTCGGCTGGTCGGAGGGCCAGCTGAGCGTGCTCCGGCTCGGTGCCACCCTTCACGACGTCGGCAAGGTGAACGTTCGACCCGGACTACTCCAGAAGCCCGGTCGGCTCGATCCGGACGAGCTCTCGGCGATCCGCGCGCATCCGGTCGAGGGGGCCTGGCTGATAGCGGGTATCCCTGCGTTCGAGCCTGCCCTGGCGTATGTGTTGTTCCACCACGAGCGTTGGGATGGCTCTGGCTACCCGACCGGTCGCGCGGCAGCCGAGATTCCGGTCGAAGGCCGCCTGCTCGCAGTCGCGGACGCGTTCGACGCCATGACCTCGCTTCGCCCGTACCGCGAGCGACTCTCCTCCGACGAGGCGGCAGCCGAGGTCGAGCGGTGCGCCGGGACGCAGTTCGATCCGGCGCTCGCGCAGATCTTCGTGGAGGCGCATGCCTCCGGCGAGATCGGAACGGAAAGCACCGAGCGACTCGTCTCGATCGCCGTCTAGCGATACTCGCGACCATGACCCGTCGACCAAGATCGACGCGCATCTCGCCGCGTTGGACGAGGTCGTCGCCGAGGTCGAAGCAGGTGAGTCAGAGCGAGGCCCACACCTCGAGCTTCGACTTCGTCCGCTTGATCACGTCGTCCGTGAACTCGAGCGTCCCGGCGTGGCCACCGAGATCTGCGGTGCGCACCCCGCCCGCAACGGCCTCGAGGCACGCCTCACGGATCGCCCGACCCGCAGACTGCCCCTCGCTGTACTCGGCGTGACCGAGGAGCGCGGCGCAGGCAAGGATCATCGCCATCGGGTTTGCGACGTCCTTGCCGAAGAGGGACGGCGCTGTACCATGTGCCGCCTCGGCCATCAGCGCAGACGGGACATAGTCGTCCCCGAAGGCAACGAGCATCGACTCCGATCCGGCGATCGAGCCGAAGAGCGGGAGGACGAGGTCGGAGAGAATGTCGCCGTCGCGATTGAGCGCAGGGATCACCATCGGGGAGCCGCTCGACGAGATCAGGAGAGCGAAGGTTGCATCGATCAGCTGAGGCTCGTACTCGACGTCCGGGTGCCGCGCGGAGGCCGCGTCCATCTCCTCCTTCAGCATCCCCTCGTAGATGGGGCTGACCGTGTACTTCGGCCCACCGAACACCTTCGCACCCATGCGCTCCGCCTGGCGGAATGCGAACTCGGCCACTGCCTTGCAGATCCCACGCTCGATGCGCTCGGTGCGGAAGGCCACCTCGTCATCTCCCGCGCCCTCGCGCCACTCCCTGGCGCCGTACGCGTCGCCGACCGCCATGCGCACGACCGAGATGGGGGAATGGACGCCACCGAGCGGCACAACACCGGGTATCCGTCTGCCCGTTCGGACGATCACCTTGCCGCCGATCTCCTCGCGGAGGATGCGATTCGGCGACCCGACGTCTGTCGGCCCCTCGGGGGTCACGGTTGCGGCCTTGATCCCGAACCCGTGCTCACGCACGGCGATGGCCGCCTCGTGAACGACCGCGTTGCTCGTGGCGCGGCGGTTCTCGAGTGAGAGATCGAACCGTGGCAGCGCGAGGTCGAGGCCGATCACGTCGCGGTCGAGGAGGCGCAGCGACGCTTCCAGAAGCTCCTGGCCGGTGTCGTCACCCTCGAGAACCACGATCGTGCGGGACTCCATCGCGCCAGTGTAGTGGCGCTCGTCACGACGCTGTTTCGGTTGTCTCGCTCGTGAATTCACTGATAAAATAGAACGTGTCAATACTCGTGGCAATTCGAAGACCTGGAGCGTAAAGGCTACGTCGACTAGGAGGAATACCGATGGCGCGAAAGACGGTACTCGTGTGTGACAACTGCGGTGTCGAGGTGGAGGAGGGTCGGGGCGCGACGCTCCGCGTCACGTTCACCGATGCCCGGCGCGGCGCGAAGGCGGCCGACCTCTGTGACGGTTGTGCGGGCACGATGCCGGGGGTCGCGGTCGCACGTCGCGGGCGCAAGCCGAAGTCCCTCAGCTAGTCGGTGCGGCGAGTCGACGGACGGAGCGCCAACCCCGTCTCTGCTCCCCGCTCTTTGCGACCGGCAGCGTTTCGCGTAAGACGGGCGGCGCAATTGCCCCGACTACGATGGACTCATGGGTCTCTCGCTCGTCTACGGTCCCGCGCATGCGGGCAAGGTCGCCCTTCTGCTCGACCGCTTCATCGCTGCGCTCGACCGTGACCCCTGGCTGATCGTCCCGAATCGTGTCGATGTCGACCGCGTCGAGCGGGAGCTCGCCGGACGCCGTGGTGCGCTCCTCGCGGGCACAGTCGGCACGTTCGACGCGCTCTTCGGTGCGCTCGCAGGGAACGATCTGTCGGGCCGAGTGCTCGGAGACGCCGGTCGCGGTCTGATCGTCAGGCACCTCGTTGGTGCCTCCACTCTCGACGCATTCGGGCCGTCGTCGCGGTTTGCGGGGTTCACCGATTCGCTCGCGGGAGCGTTGACCGAGATCGAGGCCAATCTCCTCGAGCCCGAGGATCTCGGGGGCGATCTCGGGTCGCTTGCGCGGGCGTATGTGGCGGAGCTGGAACGGCGGGGAGTGCACGATCGCGGCATGGTGCGTCGGCGAGCCGTAGCGCGGCTCACGACGGATCTCGGCGCGTGGGACGGAGCCCCCGTGTTTGCGTACGGCTTCGAGGACCTCACGGGCGCCGAATGGCGTCTGCTCGAGGCGCTCGCAGGTCGAGGCGAGGTGCACGTCTCGCTCCCGTACGAGCCCGGTCGTGCAGTGTTCGCATCGTTGCAGCGAACTGCAGGCGACCTCGGTGCGCTTGCGAACGGTGAGATCGTCGAGATGCCGGCCGGCTCGCACTCCTATCTCCCCGGTGGAATCGCCTATCTCGAGCGCAACCTCTTCGAGGACGCACGTTCGCCCGTGCCGCTCGACGGCTCGATCCGCTTCCTCGAGGGTGCCGGCCGCAGAGCGACGCTCGAGTTGCTCGCGGAGACGATTCTCGATCTCGTCCGCGATGGCGTCGAGCCGGAGGAGATCGCGGTCGTTTGTCCCTCGATCGAACGGTCGCGCGCGTCGGTCGAGACCGCGTTCGGGACGCTCGGCGTGCCGTTTACGATCGAGGGTCGCACGAGGCTCGGCACGACCGCATTCGGACAGTCGCTGCTGTCGTTGCTTCGGTTCGTGTGGAGCGACGGCACGCGTCGCGATCTCTTCGCGTTTCTCCGGACACCGTACGGTGGACTCGGGCGCTCCGACGTCGACTTTCTCGAGGGCCGTCTGCGTGGCCGTGCAGTGCTCAGGGGAGAACGGACGCTCGAGGAGATGACGAAGCTGCGAACGGGGCGTCCGCTGCCGATTCTGGAGGCGCTCGCCGCCGAGGATGGCGCGCTCGCTGCAGCTGCTGCAGCGGTCGAGACGATGTTGCGCCACGCGTACGGTCTCGGGATGCCACCGACGACGATGGGTGCGCGCCGCGATCTCCGCGCTGCGGATGCAGCGCGTGCCGTGCTGGAGGAGCTACGGCAGCTCGCCGGGGCCGGCGCGACCGTCACTCCCGACGACATTCTCACCGCCCTCGATCGGGCGACCGTTCGCGGCGACGACGCAGGCGCCCCGGGGCGCGTCGCTGTTCTCGACCTGGCTCGGGCGCGGACACGAACGTTCGAGGCGGTGTTCGTAATCGGCCTCGAACAGGGCTCGCTGCCGCGTCGCGCTCCCACATCTCCCTTCTTCGATGACGAGACGCGCCGCGACCTCGACGGCGCTCGTGGGGCCCGTCTCGAGCGACCGGATACGGCGAGCCGCGATCGCTACCTCTTCTACACCGCGTGCACGCGACCGCGCAGGCTTCTGACCCTCGTGCGTGAGGCCGCGACGGACGACGGGTCGCCGCGGGAGGCAAGTCCGTTCTGGGAGGCCGTATGCGAGCTCTTCGAGCCGGATGATGTTCGTCGGTCGACGACGCGACGCCCTCTGGCGCGCCTGACGTGGCCCATCGAAGCTGCTCCCACCGAGCGTGAGCGGCTCCGCTCGCTCGCCCGTCTCGCAGCGGACGACCCGCGTGAGGCAGATGCTCTCGCCTACGCGAACGGCTGGCAGCGCAAGCTCGGACGGGCGCGGCGCGCGTTCTCCCGGCCGACGACGATCACGCACCCACGAGCGGTTGCCCTGCTGACGAGCCGCGACACGTTCCGGGTGACCGACCTCGAGCGGATGGCGACGTGCTCGTCGGCATGGTTCGTCGAGCGCTACCTGCGTCCCGGCGAGATCGACCAGGTGATCGGGCCGAAGATGAAGGGCTCCATTGCGCATGTCGCGCTCCAGCGCTTCTACAGCCAGCTCCCGTCGGCGATTCCGGGCGCCGAGAGGGTGACCCCGGAGAACGTCGAGGCTGCCGTGAGGCTCATGCACGAGTGCGTCGACGGTGCACTCGATTCCGGCCTGCGCATCGATGTCGGCGGTCTCGAGCGCAGGGAGCTCGGCCAGGGGCTGCGGCGCGATCTCGAGCAACTCGTGCGTGTCGACGCCGCGGCAAGCTCCACCTTCGTGCCGCGGAAGCTCGAGGTCTCGTTCAAGTCGTACGAGCTTGCGCCCGGTGTCGCCGTGAGCGGGAAGATCGACCGTGTCGATTCCGATCCGATCAGCGCCCGCGGGATCATCATCGACTACAAGTCCGGTGCTGCTCCCTCGGCGTCGCAGATCCATGACGAGGCCCGGCTGCAGATCCCTCTCTACCTGCTCGTCGTGCGCGATCAGCTCGGCCTCGAGCCCATGGGAGGCGTGTACGTGCCGGTTGGCGGCGGTCGCCGCGCCCGCGGAATGCTTCGAGGCGGCGAGGATCAGGTGCCCGGATTCGCTTCCGCCGACTATCTCGACAGCGCCGACTTCGACGCGGAGATCGACCATGCCCGCGACACCGCCGTCGCTCTGGCGGAGCGTATTCGGGTCGGCGACGTGATCCACGACCCGCACGGTGGAGAATGCCCGGGCTGGTGCACGCTGTGGCGCATATGCCGCAAGGAACGCCCGTGAGCACCGTCGCGAAGCCGCTCACGATCCCGAACGAGCAGCAACAGGCCGCGATCGACGCGCGCGGCGAGACGTTCGTCTCCGCCGGCGCCGGGACGGGCAAGACGACCGTGCTCGTCGAGCGCTTCGCTCGATCGGTGGTGGAGGACGGCCTCGACGTCGACTCGTTGCTCGTGATCACCTACACCGATCGGGCCGCCGGCGAGCTTCGTGGACGGATCAGGGCCCGCCTTGGCGAGCTCGATCGTCCCGACCTTGCTCGGGACCTCGACGGCGCTTGGATCTCCACGATCCACGGCTTCTGCCGAAGGCTCCTCACCGCGTACCCGTTCGCGGCCGGAATCGATCCTCGATTCCGTGTTCTCGACGAGGCGCAGGCCCGCGTGATCCAGGGTGAGGCGTTCGCTGCCGCGCTCGAGGAGTTCTGCGCTGCCGACGAGCCCGATCGGTGGCAACTCCTCGCCACCTACGGTGCACGCAGGTTGCGCTCGATGCTCGTGAGCGTCTACGACACGCTCCGTTCGGCGGCGCTCGACCTCGTCCTCGAGCCCGGGGTGGAGGGAGGGCTCAGCGACGCTCTCGACGATCTCGTTGCCGAGGCGACAGCACTCGTTGCGGACGAGCAGGCGACCGATCTCCAGGCAGCGGGTGCGCGTGATGTCCTCGACCTCCTCGAGACGACGCGTCTGCCGGAGCGGCTCCTCGCGCTCGGCACGTCCTCGGCCCGGGGGGCGCGAGCGGCCGCCTTCAACGAGGCGCGGACGGCCATGCACGCGCTCGCTCTCGAGGAGCTCGCCTCCCGCGACCGCGAGCTCCTGCAGGAGATCCTGACCGGGTTTGCGGGCGCGTACGCCGCAGCGAAGGATCGCGAGTCCGCACTCGACTTCGAGGATCTCCAGCTTCGTGCCTGGCAACTCCTCCGCGAGAACGACGACATCCGCGAGCTGGAGCAACTCCGGTTCCGCTCGATCATGGTCGACGAGTTCCAGGATACGAACCGACTCCAGACGGAGCTCATCGATCTCGTCTGTGCCGGCCCCGCGAAGGAGATGTTCTTCGTCGGCGACGAGTTCCAGTCGATCTACGGCTTCCGGCACGCCGATGTGGCCGTCTTCCGCCAGAGGCGCGATGCGGCGCCGCAGGTGTTACCGCTCACTCTCAACTACCGATCGCGTCCCGAGGTTCTAGCGGCCGTCAACGAGCTGTTCGCCGGCGAGTTCGGAGACGACTTCCAGGCCCTCGAGCCGGCGGGCGGCTACGGCGACCCCATCTTCGGGACGCCGGTCGAGCTGCTCGTCACCGACAAGGTGTCGTACGCGGACTCCGGCCTGCACTGGCGGCGCGCGGAGGCGCGACACGTGGCGACACGGGTGCGCGAGCTGGTCGACGGGGGCGTCGCGACGCCCGGCGAGATAGTGCTCCTCTTTGCCGCTGGGACAGACGCCGAGTGGTTCGAGGAGGAGCTTCGTGCGGTCGATCTGCCGACGATCCGGATGACGGGCCGACGCTACTTCGGCCAGCAGCAGGTCGTCGACCTCCTCTCGTACCTGAAGCTCCTCCAGAACCGCTATGACGACGAGGCACTCCTCACCGTCCTCGCTTCGCCGTTCGTCGGCGTGTCGAACGACGCCCTCGTGCTCATCCGCTCGACGGCGGAGCGACGTCCGATCTTCAAAGGCATCGAGCGCACGCTCCCCGCGGACCTGCCAGAGGACGATCGCCGTCTCGTGCGGGCGTTTCTCCAGCGTTACGAGCGCCTCGTCGAGAGCGCGACCCGCCTGTCGCTCGAGTTGCTGTGCGAGCGCATCCTCGTCGAGCACGACTACGACCTCGCCGTTCTGACACGGCGCGACGGTCAGCGGCGATACGCGAACCTGCGAAAGCTCGCCCGGCTCGCGCGGTCGTACGAGGAGCTCCGCGGCCCCGATCTCGAGGGGTTCATTCGCTTCGTCGGCGAGCAGGACGCAGCCGGGGCGCCCGAGCGTGACGCGGTCTCCGAGGAGGAGGGCGCCGACGCCGTACGGTTGCTCACGATCCACGCCGCCAAGGGGCTCGAGTTCAAGGTCGTCGTGGTCGCAGATGCCGGCAGGGAGCGAACGAGCAGCGACGAGATTCTCTGCCTTTCGGACGGCAGGTTCGGCTTCAAGGTCGCGCATCCGGACACCGGGACTCGGGTCACGACGAGCTCTTACAGGGACGTCAAGGAGGCGCGTGACCACCAGGAAGAGGCCGAGCGCCTGCGCCTCTACTACGTCGCGATGACGCGGGCTGAGGAACGGCTGATCGTCTCCGGTTCCGTCGACCGCACCAAGGAGCGGGACGAGCGGACACCGATCGGCTGGGTGCTCGACCGTCTGATGCTCGGTGAGGAGCTCGATCGACCCGACGCGGTCGGGCCCGTCGAGGCCGAGCGTGGCGCGGCCGGCGTCGTTCTCCGCATCGACCGGCACGTCCCCGCGAGCGCCGCGGCCGAGAGTGTGACTGCACCCGACTCGGACGTTGCCGCTCCCGAGGCGAGCCAGCTCGTGCTCTTCGAGGGAGCGGGTGAGGACGTTCCCCCTCCGGCTCCGAGGCTTCGCGATCTCGTCGAGATCCCGGCGCCGCCGCTTGCGCACGTCTCCCGTCTCTCGTACAGCGCCGTCTCGCTCTTCGATCGTTGCGGGTACCGCTACTACGCCGAGCGGGTGGTCGGGATGAAGCCTGTCCCCTGGGAGTCCGACACACGAGACGCGGGAGGGCTCCACGCGACCGAGATCGGCGACGCCGTCCACCGGCTGCTCGAGCTCGTCGACCTCGCAAGGCCCGAAGCGCCCGACGCAGCAGCGCTCCTGGTCCTCGTTCGCGCCTGGTACCCGACAGTCACCGACGCCGAGGTCGCCCGCGTGAGTGAGTTCGTGCACGCATATACGAGCTCGGCGCTTGCCTCCCGGATTGCAACCCTCGAGGGCGTTCGCCCGGAGCGGCCGTTCGCGTTCGAGCTCGACGGCGTGCTCGTGAACGGGAGGCTCGATGTCCTCTGGCTCGAGGGTACGAAGGCGCTCGTCCTGGACTACAAGACGAATGCGCTACATGGTCGTGACCCGGCCCTGATCGTCGAGCACGAGTACTCGACGCAGCAGACGGTCTACGCGATCGCCTGCCTCCGCGCGGGAGCGGAACAGGTCGAGGTCGTGTACCACTTCCTCGAAGAGCCGGACGGCGTCGTCTCGACGATCTTTACTACCGCCGATGCGGAGCGCCTCGAGGGAGTGCTTTCTGCGTCGATTGCCCGAATTCGTGAGGGTAGCTTCAAGCCGACGCCGACTGCGTTTGCCTGCTCGGGTTGCCCTGCGCTCGATGTCGTCTGCGCGGGGCCGCGGCTCGGCGGATTCGCCCAAGCTGCTGTCGAGCCCGGCTACGCCCCGGCGGAGTAGCTCGAGTGGCTCCGAGTTACGTCTCCGAAGCGCGTCGCCGCGGTCTCGGCACGCGCCGGGAGCGGATCGGGCTGGTCGTCGAGCGGCTCGCGGCGGAGCACTCCGACGCCGAGATCGCCCTCAACTTCGGAAGTGACGTCGAGCTGCTCATCTCGGTGATGTTGTCGGCTCAGACGACCGATGTGAACGTCAACCGGGTGACCGAGAGGCTGTTCGTCAAGTACAGGCGCCTCGAGGACTACCTTGCCGTTCCGATCGAGGAGCTCGAGCTGGATGTCTTCCAGACGGGGTTCTACCGGCAGAAGGCGAAGGCGATTCGTGGTGCGATGACCGTCCTGCTCGAGGAGTTTGGCGGCGAGGTGCCGCGCACGATCCCCGAGCTGCTCCGTCTCCCGGGTGTCGCGCGCAAGACGGCCAACGTCGTCGCGGCCGAGCTCGGGGAGGCGCAGGGCATCGTCGTCGATACGCACGTGCGTAGGATCTCGCAGCGGCTCGGGCTGACGCGGGAGGACGATCCCGTGAAGATCGAGCGCGACCTCGTCAAGATCGTGCCGAAGGCGGACTGGCACCGGTTTCCGCACCTCATGATCTGGCACGGGCGGCGTGTCTGCGACGCGCGCAAGCCACGTTGCGAGGAGTGTGTGCTCGCGGAGCTCTGCCCGGCGTGGAGAGCGTCCACTGCGCGAGGGTGAAGTTTCACCCCAGGCCCGGGGTGCTCATGGCCGCACCCAGTGCTGCAGCCTGAGCTCGTCGCCGTACTTGAACTGGCGGAGCAACGCGTACCGCGGCGTGGTGACGGACGGTCGCGACGCCGCGATCGCCTCCTCCGCTGTCTCGGCTCTGACGGCGACCCAGACTCCGTCGCCGCGAGCAAAGCGGAGCGTGGGGAGGTACGGCGCGTAGTACGCGAGAGCAGCGCGTGAGCCCCCGGGCAGGACGATGACCGTCTCGTTCGGCCCCTTGACGCTCTTGACGGCGGCGGCGAGGGCGCGCCAGTCCTCGCTGACAGGCTGCCGGAGTTGCACGACGATCGTGGTGCCGGACGCGATCAGGAGGATCGCGAGGCCGGCAGCGACGAGGCCTCGAGTGGGGGAGAGGAGAAGCACCACGGCACCCACGGCGAGCGCCACGCCGGGAGCGCAGAGAACGAGGGCACCCGCGTGGACGGGCAGGCCGACGGCCGTGAGCAGGGTGACGATGGGCGGCGCGGCGATGAGACCCGAGACGAGCACTCCGATCCATCTCCCGGGCGAGTCCGACTGTGCATCGCGAAGGAGGAAGACGATGCCGGCAACCGCGGCCGCCCCGAGCGCCGGATTCCAGCCGCCCGCCGCGACGATCTCACGACCGAGGCTCGTGAGATCGAGATCCTCGGGCGCGGACGCCGAGAATCGGTCGGCGGCCATCCAGATGAGCAGGCCGGTGGCGAACACCGTCCCCGCTAGGAGCGAGATGCCAGCAGTTCGGAGGTCGGCCCTGTCGCGTCGCGCGATCAGTGCCGCACCGTGGGCCGCGAGGACGGAGGCGGCGAGCGGGTGATAGAGCGGAAGCGTCGCGGCCGCGAGCGCGTACAGCACCCACCACCAGCCTCCTCCGCGCTCGAGAGCCTCGACGAGAAGGAGGGTTGCGATGACGATCCCGAGGATTCCGAGCGCGTAGGGCCGAGCCTCGCGGGAGGCTACGACGACGCCGGCGTTGGCGGCGAGCGCGACTCCGGCGACGAGCCCACCGACGCGCCCGAGCAGCATCGTGCCGAGAACGACCATCAGTCCGGCAGCGAGGGCGACGGCGATCGCCGACGGCGCACGAAGGGCGAGCTCGTCGTTGCCGACGGTCATTGCGAGTCGCAGCACGAGGAGGCTCCCTGCTTCTCCAGGCGCATCGTTCACGATCGTCGTCAGGACGTCGCCGAGCTGGCCGTCGGCCCTCGCGATCGAGGCTGCCTCGTCCGTCGTGATCGCGCGGCTGCCGAGCGCAATCGCTCCGAGTGCAAGCGATCCGACCGCGACCCCGAGTGGCGCAAGCTGCCATGCCACGGCCCACCGCGCTCGCTCGACGGGGGCACGGGTGACGTCGCTGCCCTCGTTCACGAAACGAGGCTACACGCGGCTCCGGTTGCCTCTACGGGCGGGGCTCGTAGATCCGGACGGCGAGCTTGTGCCCGAACTGCTCTCCCGAGACAACGCGTAGTCGGCCCGAGGTGCGGCTAGCCGCTGCTGGTCGCCGTCAAGGCCGCGTGACGGAGGTCGCTCAGGTAGCGCTCGGCGTCGAGCGCAGCGGCGCATCCCGATCCGGCTGCCGTGACGGCCTGTCGATACGTGTGATCCTGCACGTCGCCCGCGGCAAACACTCCGGGCACGTTGGTCTCGGTCGACTTACCGCGCGTAACGAGGTAGCCACTGTCCTCCTCGTGGTCGAGTTGCTCGACGAAGAGCGCCGTGTTCGGGTCGTGGCCGATCGCGACGAAGAACCCGTCGGTCTCGATCTCGCTGAACTCGCCCGTCTGCGTGTCCTGCAGCCTGACGGCGGTTACCTTCGCGTCGCCGATCACTTCGTCGATGGTCTTGTTGAGCACGAATTCGATCTTCTCGTCTGCGCGGGCACGGTCGACCATGATCGGCGAGGCCCGGAACTCCTCACGCCGATGGACGAGGTAGACCTTGCTCGCGAATCGGCTGATGAACGTCGCCTCCTCGAGCGCGGAGTCGCCACCGCCGACGACCATCACGACCTTGTCGCGGAAGAAGGAGGCGTCACAGGTGGCGCAGTACGAGACGCCACGCCCCTGGAGGCGCAGCTCGGACTCGAGGCCGATCTGTCGTGCGCTCGCGCCGGTCGCAACGATGACGCTGTCGGCGACGAATTCGTCCTTGCCGACGTAGACCTTGAACGGACGCTCCGAGAAGTCGACGCGCGTGACGTCGTCGGTGAGGAACTCCGCTCCGAAGCGCTCTGCCTGGCGACGGAAGTCCTGCATCATCGTCGGGCCCATGACGCCGTCGGCGTAGCCGGGGTAGTTCTCGACGTCGGAGGTGATCATCAACTGCCCACCCCAGTTGAAACCCTCGATCACGAGCGGCCTCAGGTTGGCGCGTGCGGAGTAGAGCGCTGCCGTATACCCGGCCGGCCCGCCCCCGATGATGATCACGTTGCGTACGTCGGTCATGGTGTCCATAGCTCCTCAGTCCTTGAATGCGGTGTTGCGTTACGTCGGTGAGCTTCCGTCCTACCGTAGACAACGCCGCACGAGGACAGCGTGTTCCATCGGGCGGGTGCCGGGTCTAGGCTGCGCTCGCGTCCGATGACAGGACCTCGAGCGGTGTCGGCAGTTCCACTACGAGTTCCTGCGCGCTCAGCGTGCGCGTCTGCCGCTCGATCGGCACGAGCTCGGGTGGCTCGATGCCGGTGATCCCGAGCTGTTCGAAGCGCCTGGCCTGCGGGAGCACCTGCCGTTCGAGCGACCCGACCGTCTCGTTGTAGGACTTGACCGCTCCGTCGAGCGTGCGGCCGAGCTTCGACATATGGGCTCCCATGGTAGAGAGCCGCTTGTAGAGCTCGCGGCCCAGGTCGCTGATCTGCCGCGCCCCTTCGGCGATCGTCTCCTGCTGCCAGCCGTAGTGCACCGCCCGCAGGAGCCCGATCAGGTTCGTCGGTGTCGCCGGAATGACGTTGTTCGACAGAGCGAGCTCGTGGAGGGAGGGGTCGACGTCGAGAGCGGCGAGCCACGATGACTCGTCGTGCAAGAACATGACGACGAACTCCGGCGTGGCCGGCAGCTGCCGCCAGTACGCCTTCTGTCCGAGCGACTGGATGTGCGTCCTGACCTGACGGGCGTGGTCGGCGAGGCCGGCACGTCGTGCCTCGTCGCTTGCCCCTTCCTGGTGGGCGCTGAGGTAGCCCGCGAGTGAGACCTTGGAGTCGATCACGATCGACTTGCCGCCGGGCAGCTTCACGATCACATCGGGTCGCAGGACGCGACCGTCGTCGCCGGACACGGTCTGTTGCTCGTCGAAGTCGCAGTACGAGAGCATCCCGGCCATCTCGATCACGCGCTTGAGCTGGATCTCGCCCCACTGGCCGCGTACCTGAGAGTCTCCACGCAGGGCGCTGACGAGATTGCCCGTCTGCAGTCGCAGTCCCTCGTGGGCCGATCGGACGATCTCGAGCTCCTTGTGGATTTCGCCGTAGGCCCGTTGGCGCTGCTGCTCCATCAGGTTGACGTTGGTCTCCACCTTCTCGAGCGACTTCTTGAGTGGCTCGACGAAGACGCCGAGGCGGCCCATTGCCTGCTCGGTGAAGGTGTTTGCGTTATCGCGCAGCGCCTCGGTCGAGATTGCCTTGATCGCCGTTTCGACGCGCGCATCGAACGCGCCACGTTCCGCTGCGAGGGCACCCTGTGTCTCCGCGAGTGCGCGGTGCGCCTCGCGTGCTTCGATGGCCGCTTGATCGCGGTCGGAAAGCGCTCGGCGCACGGCGATGAAGTAGACGCCGGCGGCGCCGATCACGAGCCCAATCAGGAGTGCGACGATGGTCATCAGGTCGACGAACGGTAGTCCTGCCGCCGGACGGAGCCTGACGGCCGCCTCTCGGGGTACGATTCCCCCATGCCTCCGACTCCACGCCCCCACGGTCCGAAGAAGAAGAAGACGCCCGTGAGGGTCCCGGCGTCAGGCGGCGATTCCAACCGTCGCCTACTGATCATGATGGGCATTGCTGCGGTAGTCGTCGTGATCGCCGGCGGCCTCTCCTTCGTCCTCTTCGGCAACGGGAGCAGTGTCACCGGCGGTGCGAGCGCCGCTGAGGCGACGAAGAAGCTCGAAGGCGCAGGCTGCACGGTGAAGGCCGTGAACTCGATCGCCTCGAACGATCACTCCGTCGCCACGCCGGAAGGTACGTCGTCCAAGTGGAACACGTCGCCCCCGACGAGCGGCCCGCACTACAGTCAGCAGGCGATCTGGGGCTCCTTCACCGAGCCGCTCCTGCAGGCGCAGGTCGTCCACAACCTCGAGCACGGTGGGATCTTCATCCAGTACGGCGAGGACGTTCCCAAGGCGACGGTCGATCAGCTGCAGGTGTTCTACGACGCGCACCGGAACGGCACGCTCCTCGCGCCGCTCCCGAGCCTCGGCTCGAAGATCGCGCTCGGAGCGTGGACGACGAAGGATGGCAAGCCCGATGAGGGCACCGCGTACCTCGTCACGTGTGCCGATTTCGACGAGGACGCATACGCGGCATTCTTCGCGGCGAATCAGTTCAAGGGGCCAGAGCGGTTCCCGAAGAACTCGATGCAGCCCGGCTCGTAGCACGCGCTGCGGTCAGGTTCGTTCCCCCGAGACCCGCAGGCGGGCCTCTTCGGGATCGCGCCCGGTGCGCACAAATGGAGCGGACAGCACCGTGCAGATTGGGGAGTGGCGATACGCTTCTCGATCACGAGTCCTCACGATGCCGGGGCTGGGACTCGAACCCAGACGGCCCGAAGGCCACCCGATTTTAAGTCGGGCGCGTATGACCAGTTTCGCCACCCCGGCAGTCCTCCTCGGGCGAGTGTAACCGCGCATCCGAGTACACTCCCGCCCCATGGCGAGCATTCACGAAGAGGAGCTGCACGAGCCCCTGGAGTGGGATACCCCGCTCTATCGCACCGCCGTCGCCCAGTACGACCAGGCCGTGCCGTATGCGAACATCGACCCCGACGTGGCCGAGCGCCTCCGCTTCCCGGAACGCGCGTTCATCGTCAGCTGCCCGGTGCGCCTCGACAGCGGCCGCCGCGTCGTCTTCGCGGGCTATCGCGTCCAGCACTCCTCGGTGCTCGGCCCGACCAAGGGCGGCATCCGCTACGACCCGGAGGTGACGCTCGGTGAGTGCGCTGCGCTGGCGGTCTGGATGACGTGGAAATGCGCGCTGCTGCGGCTGCCGTACGGTGGTGCCAAGGGCGGCGTGCGCTGCAACCCGCGTCAGATGTCGCCCCGCGAGCTGGAGGGGCTCACGCGCCGTTTCACCTCCGAGCTGCT
>NZ_JBDSNT010000069.1:0-9537 GCF_039915195.1 Gaiella sp. | reverse complement strand
GCCGCGAGGTCGAGAGAACGCACCTTTCCGTGCGCTACGGGTGAGCGCAGCACGGCGGCATGCAACATCCCAGCGAGCTTCACATCAACCGTGAAGCGCACGCGACCGGCAGCGCGCGCGGCGCCGTCCTGCCGTGGCGCGGGCTGACCCACGAGCGAGAGATCGGCGTCGGGCTTCCAACTCGTCGTCTCGTCGCTCTCGTCGACGAGCGCCCAGACGTCCTCGTAGCGGCCCTCCATCTCCTTCTGGGTCTTGACGAAGCGCGCCGTCATGTCGCACCCGCCGCACGGAGGATCGCGCGCTCGATCTTGGGATAGGCACCGCAACGGCAGAGGTTGCCGGCCATCGCTTCGTGAATCTCCTCACGCGTCGGACGGGAAGTGCGCTCGAGCAATGCGGTCGCGCTGACGATCTGGCCGGGGGTGCAGAACCCGCACTGCAGCGCGTCCTCGGCGACGAACGCCTCCTGTATCGCTCGGGCGCGAATCGTCGAAAGCCCCTCGATCGTCACGATCTCGTGGCCCGCCGCCGCCTCCGCGAGCAGCAGGCATGCATTGACCGGCCGCCCGTCGAGCAGCACAGCGCAGGCTCCACAGGCGCCCTCGCCGCATGCGAGCTTCGTGCCGAGCAACTCGAGGTCGTCGCGGAGGACGGCGAGTAGCCGGCGTCCCTCGGGCACGACCGAGTACGCCTGGCCGTTGACCGCGAGCGTGATCTCCACTCCCGTAGAACTACAGGCCCGGGCCTCCGCTCGTCAAGCGGGGTAAGATCCGCTGGTGCGCAAGGCAGCCCTCCTTCTCGTCCTCCTCGTTGGCCTCGTCGCGGCCGGGTGTGGCGGCTCGTCGAACGAGGGCACGGTGACGGAACCGGAGACCCAGACCGAGTCGACGGCCGCCGGCGGAACATCCGAATGCACCGATGCCGAGGTTCCAACAGCCCGCGAGGACGGTGGCGCAACAGAGCCCAAAGAGCGTCTCGACCCCGAGAAGACCTACGGCCTCGTCGTCGAGACGAACTGCGGTACTTTCACGATAACGCTCGATCAGGCGGTAGCGCCGGCGACGGCCGCGTCGCTCGTCGCGCTCTCGAAGGACGGGTTCTTCGATTCCACGATCTTCCACCGCATCGTCCCCGGCTTCGTGATCCAGGGTGGCGATCCGACGCAGACAGGATCCGGCGGCCCCGGCTACAAGACCGTCGACGTTCCCCCGTCCGACGCTGCGTACACGAAGGGCGTCGTCGCGATGGCGAAGTCCGGCGCAGAGGCACCCGGGACATCGGGCAGCCAGTTCTTCGTCGTCACCGGCGACGACGTTGGGCTTCCGCCCGAGTACGCAGTCGTTGGAACCGTGACGAGTGGCCTCGACGTCGTCGAGTTGATCGGCACGCAGGGCGACCCGGCGACCGAGCAACCGACCCGCCCCATCGTGGTCGAGTCGGTCACGGTCGAGGAACAGTGAGCATCGCCGCGGTCGTGCTGGCCGCCGGAGAGGCGTCGCGATTCGGCACGCCGAAGCAGCGCCTGTTGCTCCCCGAGGTGCTGGAGCGGCTCACGCAGAGCTCCGTCGACGAGATCGTCGTCGTCGCAGGAGCCCACACGCTCGAGACCCCGGCGACGGTCGTCACCTGTGCGGGCTGGAAGCGAGGCCCCGGCGCGTCGCTGACCGCCGGCCTCGAGGAGTTGAGTGCAGGCGCCGAAGCAGCCGTCGTCGTTCTTGCGGACGGGCCGGATCTTGCTCCCGGAGCAGTCGATCGAATCATCGCGTCGTGGCGGGCCGACGGTGGCACACTCGTTGCCGCCTCCTACGATGGTGTGCGCGGCCACCCGCTGCTCGTTGGCCGCGAGGAATGGGACTCGATTCCCGATGCTGGCCTGCGTGACCTGGACGTGCGTCTCGTTCCGTGCGACGACCTCGGCTCACCGGGCGACGTCGACACGCCGGCCGATCTGCCCGAGCGACTCCGCTAGAGGAGGCGGGGCTCATACCCGCCCCGGGGTTCTTTCTCGAGGTGGGTCAGGCGTCGCCGGTGCGTAGCTGGGTCAGCTTCTCCATCAGCCCGACGGGCATTCGCTCCACAGCCGTTGTCTGGACGTATTGCCGGAGCGACTCCTCGAAGCGATACCGCCGGCGGCAGTACTCGCAGCCGTCGAGGTGAGACTCGGCCTGCGCGACCTCCGTCTCGGTGAGCTCCCGATCGAGATACCCCTGGAGGAGCTCCTCACACGCATCGCACGGTGTATGGCTCACGAGATCGTCTCCTCGGCGAGTTGCTGCTTGAGCAGACGCCTGCCCCGGTGGAGTCTCGACATCACCGTTCCGATCGGAATGTCGAGGATCTGAGCCGCGTCGGCGTAGCTGAACTCACCGATGTCGACGAGCACGACCGTGTCCCGGAAATCATGCGGCAGCGACGAGAGCGCATTCACGATCGAGTCCTGCGAGAGCTTCTCGACGACGCGATCCTGGTCGAGCACCTGCTCGCCCGAGGCCTCGACCATCTTGTTGGCGAGGTAGTAGTCGCCCTCCTCGATCGGCTGCATATCGGGTGTCCGCTGCACCTTGCGACCCCGGTCGAGATTGAGATTCGTGAGGATGCGCAGGAGCCACGCGCGGAGGTTCGTTCCGGGGGTGTACGACTGCCAGCTCCGGAAGGCTCGACCGTAGGTGTCCTGAACAAGATCCTCAGCCTCCTCTCGGGTTCCGACGAGTCTGCGTGCGACGCGATAGACCTGGTCGGCGAGCGCGAGGGCCTCTTCCTCGAAACGGACGCGATCGCGAGCCTCCGTCGCGATCCTGCGTCCATCGATCTCGGGCTCCGTGTCACCCACCGTGCCAACCTATCTGTTACCCACGCTGAAACGCGCGGGACCATCAACGTATTCCGCGGTCAGTGGATCTCGAGCTCCCGAAACCCGGACTTCGCCATTGCGGCGACGAGCGCATCCCGTGAGGTCTTTTCGTCATCGAACGCGAGCGTGACCTGGCCCATCAGGTTCGCGTTCGCGTTCTCGAGGCCTTCGTGGCTGCGCAACGCGGCAGCGAGCCGGTTGACACACCGCTCGCAGCGGATTCCCGAGACGTGCAGGGTTTCGTAGGCGATCGACATCTATCCCAATGGTACCGGGGAGCGGGCGCGGAGCTGGATGTCCTCGTCTGCGAACTCGATCAGAACAGGGTCGTGCGTGGCGCAGACGAACGTCGTTCCATGCTCGTGTGCGATATCGGAGAAGAGGCCGCCCAGGGTAAGAGCCTGCGCGACGTCGACGCGCGAGGTCGGCTCGTCGGCGAGGATCACCGCCGTGCGCGCCGCGAGCGCGCGCGCGACGGCGACACGCTCACGCTGCCCCGCCGAGAGATCGTCCACGGGCCGATCCGAGTGCTCGCCAAGGCCGACCGCGACCAGGGCGTCAATCGCCCGCTCGTGTGCCTCTATCCCCTCGACGCCGCGGATTGTGAGGCCGAGCTCGACGTTCTCCCGGGCGGTCAGGAACCCGGTCAGGCCGGGCGACTGGCCGATGAAGGCGATCGTGTCGCGGCGGAAGCAGGCGCGCGCATCACGGGCAAGATCTGACAGCGAGATCCCATTGACCACAATCTCCCCTTCGTCCGGGACGTCGAGGCCGGCGACGAGCGCGAGCAGCGTCGACTTGCCGGATCCAGACGGGCCGGTCACGACCGTCATTTGACCTGGCTTGAACGTCGCGCTCACCGACTCGAGCGCAACGTCGCCGCCGTAGCTGCGCGTCACGTTGCGCACCTCGACGATCGCGCCGGCTGCGCCCTCGATGTCCGGCAGCATCAGAACGCTCGGGCGCGTGATGCCAAGCGGCCGAAGCTCGACGACGCCCTCCCGCGACGTGACCGTCGCGCGGTCGACGATTCCCGCATCGAGAAGCGCCTCCTCGGGAAGCCGCAACCAGCCACCGCTCCCGATCACGACCGCGGTTCCGTCGCTGCGACGCTCCTCGCTAACTCGGCCGTCTCTGATGTGGACGACCCGATCCGCTATAGCGGCCGAGCGCGGGTCGTGGCTCACGATCAGCGTCGTGACACCTTCCTCCCGTGCCAGCTCCGCCAGGAGGCCATAGACGAGGGTGGCGCTCGCCTCGTCGAGCTCACCGGTCGGCTCGTCGGCGATCAGGAGCTTCGGGCGACTCGCGAGAGCAGCACAGAGTGCGATGCGTTGCTGCTCTCCACCGGACAACTCGGACGGGCGAGCTGTCGCGCGGTCGCGCAGCCCCACGCGCTCGAGGAGCGAATGCGAGCGCGCAAGCCGGTCGCGATCGGTGATCCCCTTCAGCCCGAGCGGCACTCCGATCAGCTGCTCGGCTGTCAGCTCACCCGCGAGCGAGCGCCAGTAGTGCTGGTCGGCGTACCCCAGGGTTTCGGCGCGGTACCGCGCAAGACCGCGCTGCGAGAGCGATCCCAGGTCGATGCCCGCAACCGCGATGGTGCCCGCACCTGCCCGCTCGAAACCGGCAATGACGCGCATCAACGTCGTCTTGCCGGATCCGCTCGGGCCGAGGACGACGCAGACCTCGCGCTCATCGATATCGAGCGTCAGCCCCTGGAGGGCGGCGACACCTCCGTCGGCGCCGGGATAGACGCAGAACAGGTCACGCGCCTCGACGAGACTCATGCGCCGCTCTCCTGTGCACGCAGAGGGCCACGATCACTCCGGAACGCGCGTCGCGTCGCAAGCGCGACGAGCGCAGCCGCGACGAGCAGGTACGCGATCGCGGCAACCCCGACGACACGCAGATCGAACGACGTTTGCAGCGGCAACGGTGTCGTTGCAGCACGAGCCGTGACCGCGACGACGCGGGTCACGAGCAGGGCGAGGAGAAGGCCGGCGAGTGCACCCGCGAGCACTCCTGCGATGCCGACGACGAGAGCGCGGAGACGCACGATCCGGCGAAGGAGCGACGGGGAGGCGCCCTGCGCCTCGAGGTCGTAGAGATCCCCCTGGTCATCGCGCAGGTCTGCGCGCACCGTCAGCGCAAGGCCGAGCGCAGCGAGAAGCAGGGCGACGATCGCAGCCGAGTCCAACGCGAGCAGGGTGCCGTGACCGAGTGGGTCGTCACGCACCTCGTCGAGCAGTGCGAGCCTGGAGACCGCCTCGACCCGGCGGTACGGCGACCGGGCGAGCGTCGCCACGGCGCTGCCGACCTCGGAGTCGGGTATGTCGAGCCAGACCTCGTTCGTACGGCCCGCGCCGGGAACCTGCGTGTTGACGGCCGAACGAAGCGCGTCGATGTCACCGACGACCGCCTCGCCCTCGGTGCCGGGGAAGCGATCGACGATCGCTGCGACGCGAACCGGAACCTGCCTCCCGCCGACGGCGAGTGCGAGCTTGCCACCCTCGCCTCCCGCGAGAATCCCGAGCCGGGGCGTGACGAGCACCATCGGCGCTGTCGAGTCCGTCGCCTGAGGCGCGCGAAGGCGCGCGTCGCTCTGCTGCGAGATGCGAAAGGCCAGCGCAATGCCACCCGGCACGGGTCGCGGGACAACGCCACCTTCGCCGACCCAGGATGACGCCTCGAGGCCGGTGAGCCGCAGTCGCCCGGCGAGAGACACGCCCGCGTCGGCACCGCGATCGGCCAGCCGGGGAGGCACGAGCTCGAGCGCCACGAGCGTCCCGCCGCGCAGCCGCTTCGGCAGGAGCCGGTCGACGCGGGTCGATGCGTCCGCGGTGAGAGGGCCGAGATCGATCGACGAGTACCGGCCGTCCGGCGTTGCGATCGTCGCCCGGAGCGACACGACTCCCGGCCCGGCCAGGAAGGTCAGTCGCGAGCCGAGCTGGATTCCCTGCACTGCGATCGGAGACGATGGCCGCACGAGCATTGCAAGCTCCGAGCGCGAGTTGTCCGAGAAGTCGTCACGCCAGCCGCGCACCCGCGGGATCTCGTCGGCAGGCAAGCCGAGCATCGTCACACCGCCGATGCCCTCGGCGTTCCCGGCCCCCGTTCGAACGCGGAGGATCGGAACCGCCTTCGAGCCCTCGGCCACCGCGCTGTAGCGCTCGAGCGACGCTGCGTCGAGCACGGGAACGAGTGACCGCAGATCCTCCCGCACGACGACATCGAGAGGCACGGCGAACGATGCCTGATCCTGTTCGGCCTGGACGAGCGTCGAGCGGTAGCCCTCGGCGAGCAGCGCGAGGGCGAAGGCGAGCGTGAGGAAGGCAACGGTGACTCCCGCGGCGCCCGGCCCGCGGCCGAGCGTCACCGCGGCGAGTCGCGTGCCGACACTTCGTCGAGAGAGGCGTCCGGCCACGCGCACGAGCGGCCCGAAGAGCCGCGCCGCCGCAACGGCGGCCGCGAACGCGATCAGGCCCGGGAGCAGAAGCAGCACGAGTCCCGATGCCTGGTCGTCGGCGAGGCGCGAGGTGTCCGCGGCACCACCGGCAAGTGCTGCAAGAACAATCGCAAGGGCAACGGCCGCCGCCGCGTCGACGGGGCCGATGCGCTTCCCGGGCCTTGCGGACACGGACGTCGAAACCGCGATCACGGTTGTCGCGAGCACGATCACAGCGGCGGCGAGTGCCAGTCCGGTGGACGAGAGAACGCTTTCGCGAAGGATTGCTCGGATCGGCGCCCCGGCGCGCTCGGCCACGACGGCCGCAACGGCCAGACCGAGGAGCCACCCGACGAACGCTCCGACGCCCGCGACGAATACGCTCTCCGTAACCGTCAGGAGTCGAAGATGCCAGCGTCGCGCGCCGTACCACGTGAGGCGCCGCCTCGCCGCCTCGAGATCGCGGCGCATCCCGCGAGCCGCCAGAACGGCAAACGCGAAGAGCAGTGCCGCCGCTTCGCCGCCCACGAGCAGCAAGCGTCGACCGGCCACCGTCGCCGATCGTTCCGTCGCCCGTAGTTCCTCGATCGGTGCCTGGACGCTGTAGCCGATCGATCGCGACGAGAGAGCAGCGCGGGCCTGCTCACTCCTGCCGACCAGGTCGTCGATCTCCCACAGCCGCGGGCTGCCGTCAGAAAGGGGCCAGATCCAGGCATAGCTGCGATAGGTGTTCGCGAGCGCCGGCGCGCGCGTGAGAGCATCGATCCCCTCGGCGACGACGAGCGGCGCCGGGGCAGGACGGTGATACTCCGAGCCCTGTTGCAAAGCGGGAGCGATCTCGCGGTCTGCGAGCGCGTTGTCGGTCGGCGCGAGGAAGTCACCGAAGAGTCGGCTCGAACGAAGCCTCGCTGTTCCCACTTCGACGAGCCGAAGGCCCGGGGCATCGGGCAGCACGCCGACCCCCCGCAGGCGCACGACCTCGCATCGCTCGGCTGTACACCTCCGAGGAAGGCGCCCGCTCGTCAGCGTCACGTACGGCGCGAGTCCCTCGACCCCTGCGAGTGAAACGAAGCGGCCGGCGACGGTGCTCTCGCGGAAGAGTGCGATGGGAGTCGGCCCGGGGAGCCCCAATCCGGCCAGGCGCAAGCGAGCGGTCTCGTCGAGCCGCGCATATGCCTGGTCTGCGCCGATCGGAGAGCCGAACCACACGGCCCGAACCGACCGCGAGGCAGCCGGAATTCGCTCCACTGCCTGGGAGACGCTTCGATCCTGCGCGATTGTCGTTCCCGCAAGGACGCCGACGAGAACCGCCGTACCGATCGCGATGCCAACGGCTGCAAGCAGCGCCCCCGACGAGCGCCTCCGGACACGACGCCAACCGAGGGCGACGACATAGAGGGCGGCTCGAGTCTCGCTCCGTTCCCCGGCGACATCCGCCATGCGCACTGGCCTCAGACCTTGCCGCGGACGCCGTGCACCGGCCTTCCGGCCGCCTCCCACGCGTAGTAGGAGGCGCTCGGGCCAAACGATCGCTGGTACGAGACGACCCGCGGGTTGCGCCCGACCTCGAGCGCCCGCTGAGCATGCCAAAGGAGATTCGGATCGTCCCGCTCCTCCCAGACGAGAACCAGGTGAGCGGCGGTCATGTGCGCGGCAACGAACGTACAGCCCGGCGCCGGGCAGGGAAACGGGTCGGTGCGAACGCAGTACCAGCCCTCGTAGTCGCCCGCTCCGTCGTCCTCCCAGAGCTCCTCGTCCTCGACGGACTGCTCCTCATCGAGGAGCAATGAGCCGCGCTCTGGCATCTCGTGTTCGCGCACCGGCGCACGATAACCACAGAGCGTCGGTTCAGGAGCAGAAATGCGACGAGGCCCCTCGGCTGGTCATGAACGGGGGCCTCGTCGCGTCGGTTGCCGGCCCAGGAGGAGCGGCCGGCTCGGAAGCAGCTACTGGGAGGGTGTAGTCGGCTGCTGCCCGAGTGTCACGGTGACGGTCTTCACCTCACCACCGCGGTAGATCTTCAGATCGATCTTGTCACCCGGTTTGCGCGCTCCGATCACATCGCGGAGCTCATCGATCGAGGTCACGTCCTTGCCGTCGGCGGCAACGATGATGTCACCGCCGACGCGGAAGCTCTGGCCGGCGACGACCACCTGTTCGGTTCCGGCCTTCAGCTGTGCGTCGGCGGCGCCCGAACCGTCCGCGACCGTCTGGACGAGCAGGCCTTCCGTGACGGGGAGCTTGTACGACTCGGCGATCTCGGAGGTGACCTCCGCGGCAGAAACCCCGAGGTACGCGTGCTGCACCTTGCCCGCGTCCAGGATCTGCTCGACGACCTTGTCGACCGTGTTGGACGGGACGGCGAAGACGATGCCGACGTTGCCGTCACCGGAGCCACCGGTCTCGATCTGAGAGTTGACGCCGATCACTGCGCCGCGCGAGTTGAGCAGCGGCCCACCGCTGTTCCCGTGATTGATCGCAGCGTCGGTCTGGATCACGTGGTCGATCGACCAGCCGTTCGGTGCCTGCACGTTTCGCTGCAGGGCGCTGACGATCCCCGACGTCACGGTGCGTTCGAGGCCGAACGGGTTGCCGATCGCGACGACCGGGTCACCGACCTCGACCAGCTTCGAATCGGCGAGCGAGAGCGGTGTGAGTGCGTTCGAGTCGGAATCGACGTCGAGCACCGCAAGATCCGTGGACGGATCGCTGCCGACGAGAGTGGCGGTGAGGGTGTCGTCGTTCGAGAAGCGCACCTTGATCGACGTCGCGTTCTCGATCACGTGGTAGTTCGTGACGATGTGCCCGTCGGCGTCGATGACGAAACCGGAGCCGAGCGACTGGCCCGATGGCCGCGACTGACCGCTCCCGGTCGTCGAGCCGCCGACCGTCGCGGTGATCTGAACGACCCCGGGGCCGGTCCGCTTGTAGATCTCGTTGACCGAGAGCGCGGAACCCGAAGATGTGGGGATGGTGGTCGAGCCACCGACTGACGGACGAACGATCGTGGTCGTGCCGCCGTCGAGCGCACCGGTGGCGGCGGCGCCACCGAGCACCGCCGCACCACCGAGGACGGCGGCGGAGAGGTAGAGGGCGAAGGATCGGACGCCGGAGCCCCCGCGCGGCGCTTCGGGGGTGGGCGGAGTGACGGGAGGGGTGGGAGTCGTTGAGTTCATGCAACTGTTATACGGGTGGCATCGTGAACGACGCATTGCCCGCGGTTAAGTCAGAGTTGCGG
>NZ_JBDSNT010000146.1:0-10687 GCF_039915195.1 Gaiella sp. | reverse complement strand
GATACTGGAGCGCCCGCTCGTGGGAGCCAAGAGGCGCGATCAGCCCGGCATCGAGGTTCTGGTCGGCGATGTGGAGGATCAGTGCCCCCGACTCGAAGACCGGACCGCCTTCCTCCTCGAGCGCGGGCGCACGCCCGAGCGGGTGGAGGGCACGGTACTCCGGTGTCTGCTTCGTGTCCCGCGACATGATGGTGAGGTCGAAGGGAATGCCGAGCTCCTCGAGAATCCAGAGCACGCGCGTAGAACGGGAACGGGGCTGGTGATGGAGTCGCATCGCGCGATCCTAGATGATTGATCCATCTTCGGAATCAATCATCGAGTTGCACTCGTCGCTGACCTCCTCGAGCCGGGCGTCGCACAGCGTTCGACAGGAACAGCATCGTCGTGAGGCATTCCGCTAGCCGCGCCTCCTTCGAAGTTCGACGACCGAGCTGATTGAATCGAGCCCGATGTCGATCTCGTTTCATCACGTACTCCTCGAGACGGCAACGGCGGTCGTTCCCGAGCTCGCCATGTTCTACTCGGGCACACTCGGACTCAGGCCCGTGCCGGCTGAAACGGGCAATGTTGCCGTCGCGGTGGGGGAGACGACCCTCGAGTTCCGTCCCGGTCACGGTCGCCCGTTCTACCACTACGCACTTCTTGTTCCGGGTGACCGCTTCGACGCGGCGTATCGCTGGGCTGTCGGACGCCTTGCTCTCCTCCCCGACGTTCGCACGGGTGCGAAGGTCTTCGACTTCGAGCACTGGGATGCGCAGGCGCTCTACTTCCACGATCCGGCCGACAACATCGGAGAGCTGATCGCTCACCGGGGGATCGGAGAGTCGGGCGTCACGGGGCGCTTTCAGCCGGACGAGTTGCTCGGGCTCTCGGAGGTGGGCATCGTCGGAGATCCGCCGCTCCTTGCCGAGGCGCTCGCTGAGACGTTCGCACTCCCGGTCTGGAGCGGCTCCGTCACCGAGGAGGGGCGGCTGGGGTTCATCGGCGAGAAGGCACGGACGCTGATCCTTGCGCGGGCAGGACGTCCGTGGCTCCCCACGGGGCGGCCCGCAGAAGCGCATCCCTTGGAGGTTGTTCTTGCTGGTGTGGTGGACGGCGATATCCAGCTCGATTCGGGCGGTTCCGTTCGCAGAGTCTCGCTTCCGCATCCCAGCTGACCAGGTACGGTCGGTCGATGCAGGCGCTCGACACGTTTCTGCCGCGGTTCGACGTCAACGAGACACACTCGGTCAGCCTTGCGTGCGATGCGGAGCGAGCACTCGAGCTCGCCCTGACGGCTCCGGCTGCTCCTGGCCGACTCGTCGCCGCGCTGTTTCGCGCTCGGGGGTTGCCGCCGGGCACATCCGTCCAAGAGCTGTTCGATCGGATGGGGTTCGACACGCTTTCGAGCTCAACCACGGAGGTTGTGCTCGGCGCCTGCGGAACACCGTGGCGGCCGTCGGGAAGGCTTGGCCCGTTTGTCGACCCGCGCTCGGGAACGGTTCGTGTCGCGACCGACATTCGAGCGACGCCTGTTGACGGCGGCTGCATCCTGTCCACCGAGACGCGCGTCCTGGCCGTCGACGATGCCGCTCGGCGCGCGTTTCACCGCTACTGGGTCGTCGTCGGGCCGTTTTCCGCCTTGATCCGGCGTCGCTGGCTCAGGGCGGCTGAGGATGCTACGACGCGCGACGGGTTCGGCGGAACAGGTAGGCGAAGTTGATCGACCAGCCGATGCCGTCGGTGCGACGAACAAAGAGGCGAGGCTCGTCGGGACGCCAGATGTTGCGCGTGTAGCTCGTGTTCCAGTCGCTCACGGCGGGAGCGTATCGGTCCCTAGTTCGGGCCGGGCGCCCGCCAACCGATCGAGCCGCGACTCGTCTCAACCACGCCACGGGGCGACGTGCCGCAAACGGGGCACGTGGAGGCGCGGTCGGGTGATATCGCGAGCCTCCCGCACGACGATCCGCCTCGCCGCGCGAGACTCACTCAGGATTCGTCAGGAGCCGCGTCGGTCTCGTGGAGAGCCTGTCGCGCGCGGCCGAACCCCTCGTGCTCGAGGGTCGTCTGAACACTCTCACGCGCCTTGTGGATACGCCACTTCACGGTGGCAAGGGTGATCTCGAGCGAATCCGCGATCTCGTGGTAGGAGAGGCCGACGATGTCCCGGAGCAACAGCGCCGTGCGCAGGTCGTGGTTGAGAAGTGCGACGGCCGCCCAGAGGGCTTCGATCGGCTCCGCCTGCTCGAACCGAGGCTCGACGAGCATCGGCATCGCCACGTCGTCGATGTTGAGCGCGTTCGGTCGACGCTCGATCGCGCGGAGCTCGTCGATGACGGCGTTCTTCGCGATCTGGAACAGCCATGTCGTGAACGCCGAGTCGCCCGTAAACCCGGGCAGGCCCTTGAAGACCTTGAGAAAGACGTCCTGCGTCAGATCCTCCGCAAGTCGTCGATCGTCGACGAGACGGTAGATATACGTGAACACGAGCCGTTCGTACGCGTGGACGATGACGGCGAACGCGCGCTGATCACCACGCTTTGCACGACGCAGCACGGCCACGTCCGGCTGCGTGAGGGCCGAGCCGGTCTGCTTCAGGACGTCCATGTCAGTTGCCGTCACCGCCTCGAGGGTTCGCCGCCGGGGGGTCCGTCTCCTCTGTCATCGGCCAACCGTGACGGCCGCACGATCGTACGTCAAGGGGGAATGCGATCACTCGCCATAAGGGTGACGTCCGATCCGGAAGACATCCTCGAGAGATGCCCGTACAACTCGTCCTCGATCTCTTCGCGTCGCCTCCAGTTGAGCCATCGGCTGATCGTCCCGGGGTCGCCCTGGACCGCGGTGGGGCGCCTATTCCCACGGGCTACGCCGTGTTCGACTGCGAGACGACCGGAACCGATACGACACACGACGAGATCGTCTCGCTCGCTCTGATTCAGCTCGACCGAGACGGCGGCGAGACGGAGCGGACCACGAGACTCGTCAGGCCGACGAGGGAGATTCCGGCAGAGGCCACAGCAGTGCACGGGATCTCTGCCGCCGACGTCGCAGACGCGCCCTTCTTCTCCGACATCGCGTCCGAGCTTCGGGCGCGCCTCGGCGACTCCGTCTTTGTCGCCCACAACGTCGGTTTCGACCTGCCGCTGCTCCAGCGCGCGTTCGAGCGAGCCGGAATCGAGTACGCCCCTGACGCGACGGCCTGCACGCTCGAGGCGTTCCGGCTGCTCGAGCCGCTTGCCGACAACCATCGCCTGCAATCGATCTGCGAGCGACGCGACATCACTCTCGAAGGCGCCCACGAGGCGCTGAGCGACGTCCTCGCGACCGCTGAGCTGTTGCGTGTCGTGCTCGCAGAGGACATTGCGCCGGAGACGATCGAACTCGACACCTCTGCCTACATGCGGCTTCGCTCGCGGGGCGACACGCGCCCTGCTTCGGAACCGCAGATCCGCCGGCTCTTCGGCATGGCGCGGTCCGCCGGGCTGCGACTGGCGGACGGCAGCGTCGACCGAAATGGGGTGGTCGCCCTCGCCGAGCGCGTGGCGGGTACGACCGACGTCGACTCGCTCACGCGCGCCCAGGTACAAGACGTGTACGACGCGCTCGAGGAGCTGATCGAGCAGCAGGCTGCCCTCGGACTTGCTGCCTCCGGGTGACGCGGCGCCGTTCGCGGACGTGCATCGGCTCCCCCGGGCCGTGCAGGGCGTCGACCCGGAGACCGGCCTGAACGTCCACGACGGAGATCGTCAGGTTCCGGGCCACGTGGCCCTCTTCGAAGCAGGCTAGGGGGGCGGGTCGGCCCGGGGTGGGACGAGGAGGAGCACAAGCGGGGAAGGTTCGGTCGACACGCTCGCCCCGGCCGCCGGCGATCTTGCGGGAACGCTTCCGAACCAGGCTCACAGTTCCTGCTACCGTTCATCACAGATAGAGCGATTCAGGTTTGCGCGAAGTGCGCCTTCCCTATGCGTTCGTGAGTTGTGGTGGGAGGTGTATTTCATGGCAGAAGGAACCGTTAAGTGGTTCAACGATGCGAAGGGTTTCGGTTTTATCGAGCCCGCCGAGGGATCGAAGGATCTCTTCGTGCATCACAGCAACATCGCCGGTGACGGCTTCAAGTCGCTCCCCGAGGGCGCAAAGGTCACATTCGAGGCCCGCGAGGGCGCGAAGGGCCCGGAGGCAACGAACGTCGTCGTCGTCTCGTAGTTCGGTTGCATAGTCGGCCCGCCAAAGCCGTGTGACATGATTTCCCGTCACACGGCGGCGGCGGAACGACGCAGGTAGCAGTGCCCGCGGTCGCTTCGGTGGCCGCGGGCGCCGCTTCCGCCCCGCTGATTCGAGGAAAGGAGCTGCGCTATCGCCGTCAAGGAAGAGAAGATCGAGATGGAGGGCGAGATCACCGAGGCCCTCCGCAACCGGATGTTCCGGCTCAAGCTCGACAACGGGCACGAGATGATCGGCTACACCGCTGGCCGCATGAAGCGGTACAGGATTCGCATGCTCCCCGGTGATCGCGTTCGGGTCGAGCTTTCACCGTACGATCTCGACCGCGGCCGCATCGTCTACCGGCTCCGCTAGCAGCGGGGAGTAGGCCGGATGGCCGATCGAGCCGCAGACCTCCGGATGGAGCTTGCCGGGCTGCTCTCGCAGCACGAGCCGACGCTCCGCGAGTACGAGCGCACCGACCTGTTGCAGCTCGAGCAGCGCTGCGCATGGAGGCCGGGCAGCCGTCCGACGCGTCCCGAGCCGATGGTCGTCGCATTCCTCAATCTGTTCGATCGCGCCGAACAGGAAGAGCTGACCGACCGCACGCTCGCAGCTGGCACTGTCGACGCGTTGCGACGCGAATTCCGCGCGCAGATCGCACGCGAGACCGTCTAGCCGCGCGCCTCGCGAGCTGCCGCGGCTGCTCGCTCGCGCTCTGCCTGCTCTATCACCCTGCGCACGGCGAGCCTCTTCTCGACGCTGTCTGCGAACGGCATCCGCTCGAGCGGCGGCAGCTCGAACACGCTCTCCCGCGGGTCCGCAGCGAGCTCCTCGTGCGGCCCCCGAGCCGCGACGTCCTCCCCCATAGGACACAGCATCTCCATTTCCATCGCAATGTCCAGAGGCAGCTTGCTCACCGGCCAGGCGTAGCGCTCCGACCCCGGCCGCTAGCTTTCGGGCATTCATGAGCCGATACCTCCGCAACAGCTCGCCTGACGAGGAAGCACACGCTTCGCATCTCGAGCTGTTCTACGACCTCGTCTTCGTCCTCGCTGTGACGCAGCTCTCGCACCTGCTTCTCGGCCACCTGACCTGGGGTGGGGCCGGGCGGTCACTCCTCGTCCTGCTCGTGATCTGGTGGGCGTGGACCTACACCACGTGGGTAACGAACATGCTCGATCCCGACGCGATCGTCGTGCGGCTGCTCGTGCTCGCGCTGATGTTCGGGAGCCTCGTCATCGCCGTGGCGATCCCCGACGCGTTCGGAACTCGCGCCCTGCTCTTCGCCGGAGCGTACGTCGCAATCCAGGTCGGGAGGACTGCCTTCCTCGCGTTCGTCGTGGCCGGGCGCGGCTCGCCGGAGCGAGCTCCCGCCACGCACATCCTCACGTGGTTCATGGCCTCCGGAGTCTTCTGGCTCGCCGGCGGCTTCGCGTCCGGTTCCGCGCTGATCACCCTCTGGCTCATCGCGATCGCGATCGACTACTCTGCGCCCCTCGTCTTCTACAGGGTTCCGGGACGTCGCCGACTCAGCCCCAGCTCCTGGGACGTCGAGACGTCGCACTTCGCCGAGCGGTTCCAGCTCTTCATCATCATCGCCCTCGGCGAGTCGATCGTCGTCACGGGCGCAACGACCTCGGAGCTCCCGCTCGACGCCGCGCGCTTTGCGGCGTTCGGGCTTGCGTTCCTCTCAACGGCTGCGTTCTGGTGGCTGTACTTTCACCTCGTCGCCACGATCTCGCAACGCCAGCTCGCGTCAGCGCAGGAAAGCACCCGGCTCGCGCGGGACGGGTACACGTATCTTCACGTCGTCATCGTCGCGGGCATCATCGTTTCCGCAGTCGGCGACGAGCTCGTGATCGCCCATCCACGCGACACGCTTCCGACCCCAGAGCTCGTCGCGCTTGTCGCGGGGCCTGCCATCTATCTCCTTGGGCACGTGCTCTTCCGGCTGTGCATGGCCGGTACGGTCGGCTGGTGGAGGTTGGCAGGAGCGATTGCCTGTGTTCTCGTCGGGCTCGTGGGCCTGAACGCATCGGCCCTCGTCGTCGCCTCCCTGCTCGTCGCCGTTCTCGCGGCCGTGATTGCGTCGGAGCTCATCGCGGGTCGAAGGAGGGTGAATCGGGGGGAGCCGTCGACGCTCGAGCGGCTGGAGGCGGACGCTTCAACGTGAGAGGTCCTTCTTTTTCGGCGTAGAGTTGCGCCGATGCTGTGCACGAGCGGTTCCCGACGTCAGTCACGATGCTGAGAAAGGCGATTCTCGCCGCCGCGGAGAGTCCGCGGATGCAGCGCGGTGTACGACGCCACGGCATGCGTCTCGGCGCCGCTCGTTTCGTCGCGGGCGAGACGCTCGACCAGGCCATCGTCGTCCTCCGCGGTCTCAACGAGAAGGGGCTTCGCGCCAACACGACGCTCCTCGGCGAGGGAGTAAACGACGAGGCCGAGACGCGGGCCGTGGTCGACAGCTACAAGGAGATCCTCGATCGCATCGCGGCCGAGGACATCCGGGTCAACGTCGCGCTCAAGCTCACCCATCTCGGGCTCGGGTTCGACGAGCAGCTCGCCCGCGCGAACATCGCCGAGCTCGTCTCACATGCGGGGCGACTCGGAAACTTCGTCCGGCTCGACATGGAGGAGTCGGCGTTCGTCGATGCAACACTCAGGATCTACCGAGGTCTCCGTGAGGAGGGTCACGAGAACGTCGGCACGGTTCTGCAGTCGTACCTCTACCGTACGCCCGGCGATCTCGAGGCGCTGCTCGATCTCTCGCCGAACCTGCGCTTCGTCAAGGGCGCGTACCTCGAACCCCCCAACCTTGCGTATCCCGAGAAGAAGGATGTCGATGCGGCGTACAGGAGTCTCGTCGAGCGGTCCTTGTCCGCCGGTGGTTTCACGGCTATTGCGACGCACGATCCGGCGCTCATCGCGCAGGCGATCGCGTACGAGAAGGCAAACGGCGTCGGGCGCGACCGGTTCCAGTTTCAGATGCTCTATGGCGTCCGCGGCAAGCTGCAGCTCGATCTCGTCGCGAAGGGCTACGACGTGCTCGTGGCGACCCCGTACGGCCCGGATTGGTACCGCTACTTGATGCGTCGCCTGGCCGAGAGGCCCGCGAACATGCTCTTCATCGCAAAGAACGTGATTCGGCGCTAGGCCGAAGCCGCGTTGACGACCAGATCGACGCGGCCGTGCGCTTCGGCCGCTTCGGTCAGCGCCGCTCGCACGCTCGCCTGCTCGGTCACGTCGGCACGGAGGGCGAGCGCACCCGCCTCGGTGCCTCCGGCCAGCGTCGAGTCTGGCCGCGCGACTCCTGCCACGGCCCAGCCCTCCGCGCAGAGCAAGTCGATGATCCTCTAGCCGAATTTGCGGGCTCCGAAGACGACGGCGCTTCTGCGGTTGCTGTCGCTCGTTCTCGTCGCGTGCCTTTCGATAGTGGGCGAAGAGGCCTTCGGAGCCTATCGGACGGCTGGTTCCCGCTCCTCCGCCGGGCGCGCCTGTGCAAGCATCCAGGCATCGAACCCCTCCCAAGGAGCTGAAATGGCCCGACCTGTCACCCTCTTCACCGGCCAGTGGGCCGACCTGCCACTCGTCGATCTCGCGGCGGACCTCGGCGCCTGGGGCTTCGACGGCGTCGAGCTCGCATGCTGGGGCGACCACTTCGACGTTGAAAGGGCAGTCGCGGATCCGGGCTACGTCAAGGAGCGCCGGGCCTTGCTCGAGAGCCATGGCCTCGGCTGCTGGGCGATCGGCGCCCACCTCGTCGGCCAGGCTGTCGCCGATCCGATCGACGCGAGACACAAGGGGATCCTCCCGCCCGAGGTGTGGGGCGACGGAGACCCGGAAGGCGTCCGGCAGCGGGCCGCGGAACGGATGAAGGACACGGCTCGGGCAGCCGCGGCGTTCGGTGTCCCGGTCGTCAACGGCTTCACCGGCTCACCCGTCTGGCACATGCTCTACTCGTTCCCGCCGAACGACTTCGACAGCGTCGAGCGCGGTTACCAGGAGTTCGCCGAGCGCTGGGGGCCGATCATCGACGTCTTCGACTCGGAGGGAGTGCGGTTCGCGCTCGAGGTGCATCCGACCGAGATCGCCTACGACTTCGTCACGACGCGCAAGGCGCTCGACGCGATCGGGAACCGACCGGGCTTCGGGATCAACCTCGACCCGAGCCACTTCGCCCATCAGTTCCTCGACACGGCGGCGTTCGCGATCGAGTTCGCCGATCGCATCTACCACGTGCACGTGAAGGACTCGCGCCGCTTCCTCGACGGACGCAGCTCGATTCTTGGCGGCCACCTCAACTTCGGCGAGCCGCAGCGCGGCTGGGACTTCGTCTCGCCTGGCCACGGTGACGTCGACTTCGAGGCGTTCTTCCGCGCGCTCAACAGGATCGGCTACTCGGGACCGCTCTCGATCGAGTGGGAGGACTCGGGGATGGATCGGGAGTGGGGGGCAAAGGACGCGCTCGCGTTTGTCCGGCGCACCGACTTTGCGCCCTCGGCGATCGCGTTCGACGCGGCGATGCAGCGGGAGTAGTCATAACCCGTTTCTCCCCGGGCGCAGCGTCGAGTTCGGCGGTCGAGCGTCTTTCGGGAACGCGAGCGCTGGGCCGCGGGAGAGACCGCGCGGCTGACTGTTGTCCTGCCGCGCTTGACTCCCGCACGTCCGTCATCAATGCTCGTCGTGGTGGAACCTCAGTCGAGCTCGGTGGAGCCGCACGCGGTGGAGACCTCGTCGAACGGTTCCGTGCCCAAGATCCGCCTCGAAGGCGTGCACAAGAGCTTTGGCGACAACATCGTTCTGAGCGGCATCGACCTCACCGTGTCCGCGGGCGAAGTCCTCGTGATCATTGGCCGCAGCGGCAGCGGCAAGAGCACGCTCCTGCGCTGCACGAACCTCCTCGAGCCTCTCGACTCGGGTCGAATCTACCTCGAAGGGGTAGAGATCACTGCGAATGGCGTCGATGTCTCTCTCGTCAGACAGCAGGTCGGCATGGTGTTCCAGCAGTTCAATCTCTTTCCGCATCTTGACGTGCTGGACAACCTTACGCTCGCAGCACGCAGGATTAAGAGGGTCGATCGCAAGGAGGCCGAGCTGCGCGCGCGCGAACTGCTGACGCGCGTCGGACTGGAAGAGAAGGCACACCAGCATCCGCATCAGCTCTCCGGTGGGCAGCAGCAACGCGTTGCGATTGCGCGCGCGCTGATGATGGCGCCGCATGTGATGCTGTTCGACGAGGTGACGTCTGCCCTCGACCCGGAGCTCGTCGGCGAGGTGCTCGTTGTCATGCGTGATCTGGCGCGCGACGGAATGACGATGCTCGTGGTCACCCATGAGATGCAGTTCGCCCGAGAAGTGGGTGACAGATTGGTGTTCATGGACGGCGGGCAGATAGTCGAGCAGGGCAAGCCTGCCGACGTGCTCGACGATCCGAATGACGAGCGGACGCGGCGGTTCCTCCGCCGGACGCTCCAGTTGGCGGACTCCCTCGAGGAGTTGTCGATCGACGAGGAAGGAGTGACAGAATGAAACGGATCATCCTGGCAACTATCGGGGTGGCGCTCGTTTCGGCGGTACTGGCCACATGGGGACTTGCGCAGTCGACGGCGGCGGAGAGTGCGGCATCGCCGGCGGCGGCGAAAGCTACGATTCCGAAGCTGCCGGCGTTGCCGAGCGAGGTGCGGTCGCGCAAGCGCTGGCTGATAGGCGTCAAGTGCGACTTCCCACCGTTCGGGTTCATCGACGTCCAGGGAAAGAACGGCGGCTATGACGTCGAAGTGGCGCGCCGGTTTGCGACACTCGGGTTTGGTAGACCGAACCGCGTCAGCCTCACCTGCGTGACGACGCCGAGTCGGATCCCGACGCTCGAGTCCAAGCGGGTCGACGTCATTATCTCGACGCTCACCTGGACTGCGGCCCGGGCCCAGCAGATCGACTTCTCGATCCCGTACTATGCGGCAACCGGGCGGCTGCTCGTCAAGAACGAGTCGTCAGTGACCTCCACAGCCGACCTCGCAGGAAAGACGGTTGTGACGACGCGTGGAGCGCTCTACGCAACCTGGATGCGCAATTGCTTCAAGTCGACGAAGATCCTGGAGGTCGACGGTACGGCCGCAGCGGTGCTCGCGGTCAAGAATGGCCAAGCGGAGGCGTTCATGTTCGACGACGCATTCGTGCTCGGGGTTGCTACTCTGGACAACAGCCTCAAGCTGACGAGCGACAAGTTCCTCGCCGTTCCCTGGGGGATCGGGATCCGCAAGGGTGACACGGAGACGGCCAGGTGGGTCAATGCGGCAATCCGGCGGATGCGTGCGAAGGACGAGTTTGCTGCGATTCTGAGGCGCAATGCACCGGCGAGATTCGTCCCGGGCTTCCTCGACAACGTCCCGCGTCCGGGGAACGCCTTCGCGTACCCGGTCGGCAAGGACCCGACGGCAAGCTGCACGTAATCCAAACCAAGTCTCGGAGCGCGGGTCGGGGGGTGGCCGCACGCGCGGCCACC
>NZ_JBDSNT010000116.1:0-9277 GCF_039915195.1 Gaiella sp. | reverse complement strand
TCGCTCCGAACCGCGACATCTTCATCGTCGCGACGAGCCTCGCGCTTGCGCTCGTCGGGTTCATTCCCTACAACCTCCGGCTCAGCGGCCCGGCCCGGGTCTTCATGGGCGACTCCGGCAGCCAGCTGATCGGGCTCGTTCTCGCCACGCTCGGCCTGATGGCGTCGTACAAGGAGGCAGGAACGACGATCGCGACCCTCGTCCTGCCGATCCTGATCCTCGCGGTGCCGATCCTCGACACGACGCTCGTCACGACCCTTCGGCTCCGCTCGGGACGTTCGGTGACACAAGGTGGCCGTGACCACACGTCGCATCGTCTCGTCTACCGCGGGCTCTCGGAGCGCCGAGCCGTGTTCTTCCTCGTTGCCGTATCTGCAGCGCTCGGTCTGACGAGCCTCGCCTACGCCGTGCTCGACAGCGGCAGGATCACCACGATCGGAGTCCTCGTCACCTTCGCCCTGCTCCTGCAGTTCGCCGCCTTTCTCTCGGACGTCGCCGCAGCACCCGGCGAGTCGGGGCTCTCCGCGCGCGCGGGGCTCCTCGTCGACACGCTCGTCGACGGCGCGCTCACGGTCGCCTCGCTCTACGCCGCCTACGTCATCGTGATCGAGGGGAACGGCAACGAGATCCAGCGCCACATCTTCATCTGGACGTTGCCGATCGTCGTGTTCTGCCGCTACGTCGCGTTGTTCGTCTTCGGTCTCTATCGACGGGACCGGCGCAATTCGAAGGGCGCTACCCTAGTGAGGATAGCGGCCGCCGTGGCCACGTCGGAGCTTGTCGCGTACCTCTTCGTGACCAACACTCAGCCACCAGGCCACTTCCCGACCACGATCTTCGTTCTCGACGCGATCATCTGCTTCGTGCTTCTCGTCGTCGGCCGCCTTGCCGAGCGGGCGGGACTCCGGATGATCCGCTCCTGGAGACGACGTAGCGCACCCCCGGTAACCTCATGACCAACGAGACCCCCACTCCCCAGCAGTCATTCGAAGATCGGCTCCTGGCCGCTGCGCCACTCCTGTTTGCCTTCCTCGTGGTCTCGAGCCTTTACGTCTGGCAGGCGTCGAAGCACCCGACGCCGTGGCTGTTCTCAGACGAGCTCGAGTATGCGCAGATCTCGCGTGCGATCGCCGACACCGGGACGCCGGCGCGCCGCGGCGTCGAGTACTGGGGCGCGGGGCTGTTCCCGTGGCTGATCGCGCCATTCTGGTGGTTTGACAACCTTCAGACCGCCTACAGCGCCGTCAAGACGTTCAACGTCCTGATGATGACCGCGGCGATTTTCCCGACCTACGGGCTCGCCCGCATGCTGATGCCCCGCCCGTACGCCCTGATCGCGGGCGTCGGTGCCGTCCTCGCACCGTCGTTCATCTACACGGCGATGGTCATGCAAGAGCCGGTCGCGTATCTCGCGGTTGCGGGGAGCTTCTACCTCGGTGCACGCGCACTCGCGAGCCCGACGCGTTGGAGCATCCTCGCGGCCGTCGCCGTGAGCGTTGTGGCTCCGTTCGTCCGCGACCAGCTGATCGTCGTCCCGGCGCTGATGATCGCGGCCATCGGGGTGCAGTACACATGCTTCGGAAAGGGTCGCGCCCGACTCGAGGCTGCCTCGACAAGCCGACGGATCGGGATGGCAGTCGGGGCCGTGACGGTCTCCACGCTCGCGCTACTCATCGCCCGCTCCGGCTCAGCCGAGGTTGCGCTCGCGTTCGAGCGGCCCGGCACGATGCTCGACCAGGCGTTGTGGGCCTGGGGTGCGCTCGCGATCGGGCTCGGGATCTTCCCGGTCGTGATCGGCCTCGGGATGCTCGCTCCCACTTCGACTCTTCCTCGAACGCCGAGGCTCGCCGCGTTCACCTCCGTCTTCGTCGCCTCCGTCGTGCTTTTCACGGCCTACGTGGCCATCAAGGGGACGTATCAGGCTGCGACGTTCGAGCCTCGGATCACCGAGAGGAACCTCGCCTACCTCACACCCATCCTGATGATCGCCGTCGCCCTGTTCGCAGCGACCCGGGCGATTCGCCCCTGGACGCTCGCGATCGCAGCAGCCCTGACGGCATGGGCGATCAGCTCTGTGCCGATCAACCTCGCCGGGCTCGAGGGCGACGCTCCCGGGGTTGCCATCCTCTCGCGGATCAAGGAGGACTACGACCTCAGCCTCGACGGGATCAACCAACTCCTCTACGCACTCCTTGCCGTCTCGGTTCTCGTCGGCCTCGCACCGGCGCTGCTCGGTCGGCGTCGAAGGGTCGCCGCGTGGATCGTCGTGGCGGCAGTCATCCTTTCGATCGGCTGGTCGGCAAGGGCCGAGACAGTCGCGGCGAAGTACTCGAACGACTTCTCGGCTCTGTTTCTCGATGGGTTGCCAAAGCCCCTGAGCTGGGTCGACGAGGCGACCGGCGGAAAGCCCGTCGTGTACATCAGTCAGAAGATCGCAGATCCGAACGACGGCTGGTCGATGGAGTTCTGGAACCGCGGCATCCGAGAGGTCTGGAGCCTCGACGGAACGGCTCGGGGGCCAGGCCCCGTCCTCACACCGAATCTGATTGCAACCGACGGACGCCTCGTAGACGGGGTCGGGTACGAGTACGCCGTCATCAACAATGGGCTCTCGCTGGTCGGAACGAAGGTGACCGAGCATGGACTGCTCCAGCTCATCCAGATCGATCAGCCCCTCCGCTTGAAGGAATCGCTCGGCGGCGTCTTCGACGACGGCTGGATCGGAAGCGTGGGGCCGGCGGAGACGGTCATCGCCGACTACAACCGCTTCGACGCGTCGTCCCGGCCCGGCACCGTCTTCGTCACTCTCTCGCGCAAGGCGTTCTGCGGCCCACGGGCACCTGGCCGGGTGCTGATCGAGGTCGGGACGATGGCGCTCGGGCAGCAGAAGAACGGCGTCATCGACAAGGTCACCTCCCGAAACGGATGGGTCGTCGACAGCTGCGCCGAGCGCACCTTCCCCATCCCCACGCCCGGTGGGCCGTTCCACGTCAAGGTCTCGATCACACCGCCGTTCCAGCCGGCAGTGCTGGATCCGAGGGGCTTCGAGCGTCGCTACCTCGGCGCCCAACTCGGCATCATCTCCGAGCCCTAGTACGGCATCTCACGACGTTTGACAGGAACAGCATTCTTGTAAAACGCCGCACTCCCGCAGTCAACAATGGAGTGGAGTGTCCCGCAACGATCATTTCGTTCGACGTTGCGTGACATGCCGCTCGACGATCAGCGTCGCGCGACGAGCGCCTCCGGGTGCTTGCGCGCGTAGCGAGCCATGCCTCGGAGATGCCAGAGCGTGTGGCGCGAAAGGAACCGGCGATCGATCACAGCTGCGTAGGCGTGGGTCACGACGGCAGCGGGCACGTACCACCGCTCCCAGCCCGCGCGCATGGCGCGGTAGCACAGGTCGATGTCCTCGACGTAGTGGCGATAGCCCGCGTCCCAACCACCGAGCTCCTCGAGCATCGTGCGGCGTTGGAGGAGGAACGCACCGAGCATCCAGTCTGCCTCGACGGGCTCGGTCGGACGCTCGGCGAGGAGGTAGTGGTCGGTCTGACGTTCGTAGGGCGGATAGAAGCGGCGCAGAGGCGTCCGACGGACGATCGTTCCCGACACGGTCGGGAAGCGCCGACGGGAGGGCTGCCACGTCGCGTCGGGCCACAGCATCTGAGGCCCAGCGATACCGCAGCTCGGCCGCGACTCCATGAACGCGGCAAGGCGCGCAACCGCATCTTCGCCGGGAACGGTGTCGGGATTGCTGAAGAGGACGTGGTTTCCCACCGTCGCTGCGATTCCGGCATTGACGTTCGCGGCGAGGCACCGCGGGCTCGCGTTCTCGATCACCCGCGCGCCCTCCGGAACGGTGCCCACAGAGCCCGGGATGTTGGCGACGACGACGATCTCGTCCACCTGACGGGCAAGGGCAGCCAGCGAGACCTCCAGCTCCGCGGCGTGACCGTGCGAAACCACGACGGCGGAGACCGTCGTCATGCGAGAGCCGTCAGGTAGACCGCGACGGTTCGTTCAGCTGCCGCACGCCCCGAGAAGGATCGAGCGCGCTCGAGGCCGGCGGCAACAAGGATCTCGCGATCAGAGATCGCCCGGCGGATTCCGTCGACGAGACCTTCGGCGCCGTCGACGACGACGGCGGCACCACCGGCCACCTCGACGAGTGCTTCGTCACGGACGACCACGACGGGCGTCCCGCTCGCCATCGCCTCGAGCACGGGGAGGCCGAACCCCTCGTAGAGCGATGCCTGGACGAGACACGCAGCTCCGCGGTAGAGCGTCGCGAGCTCTTCGATCGAGACATGTCCTCGCAGAGTCGCACCGCCCTCGCGCAACTCCCGTGCCAGAGCCGAGTCCCGCTCAGGGCCGACGACGACGAGCGGCAGACCCACGGAGCGCGCGGCAGCAAGCGCCACGAGCTGGTTCTTGCGGCGCTGAACGGCGCCGACCGCGAGGACGAAGTCGCGGCTCCCACCTTCTCCGGGCACAAACACGGGATCGACGCTGTTCGGCGTGACCACGATCCTCTCGGCTGGAATGCCGTAGAGCTCGACGATGTCACGCTTCGACCGCTCGGAGACGGTGAGGATCCCTGCTGCTCGGCGGGCAGCCCTCGGAACGACGAGGCGGAAGATGTGCCTGTCACGACGGCTCATGAGCGTGGCGTCCCGCTCGAACGAGAGGTCGTGAATCGTCACGACAGCGGGGCAAGGGAGGCGAAGCGGGAGCGCGTACTGCGTGTGGACGAGCGCCGCTTCCTCGCTGCGCAGGAGGCGCGGCAACGTCCACGACATCCTGAGCTCCTGACTCCGGGTACCGAGCTCGATCGGCTCGACGCCGTCGGGAACGAGCTCGGGATGCCGTGTCACCGCCGCGATCCTGAGGCCGGCCGCAGCCGCAGGCACGGGGAGTTCCCGCAGGAGATTAAGAACGTACTTCTCGTCTCCGGTGCGATTTCTGCCGAGTACATCGGCATCCACGACGACGAGACGGAGACTCATACGAGCTCCCGCCAGAGCGCCTCGAGCGCATTCCCGGCTCGCGTCCACGTGAACGCGGCGGCCCGTTCGAGCCCGAGCTGGACGAGCTCGGAGCGACGCGCCCGCGCCTCCACGATTCCCGCTGCTATCGCCTCCACGTCGAGCGGGTCGACGAGGACGGCCGCGCCCCCGGCGATATCTTCCGTTGCGCCGCCCTTGCTCGTGACGACCGGTGCTCCACACGCCATGGCCTCGAGGATCGGAATCCCGAAGCCCTCGTACAGTGACGGAAAGACGAGGCACCGGGCACCGCGGTAGAGCGCTGCCAGAGCATCGTCTTCGACGCGGCCGACCCAACCCGGGACGTGGACGCCGCCCCATCCGGTCGCGCCGACGACGCGAACGTCGACGCCTGCGAGCCTCCCAGCCTCGACGGCGCGCGCGAGATTCTTCCGAGGCTCGAGCGTCCCGACGGCGAGAACGTAATCGCCCTCCTCAGCCGGGCCGTCTGTTGTGAAGACGGGGTCGACACCGTTCCCGATCACGCGAACCCGGTCGGCCGGGACACCGAGGACTTCCCCGAGTTCCGTCCGGGTGAAAGCCGAGACCGCGACAATGGCGTCCGCGGTGCGGACGGCCTGACGGAGAGCAAGCTGGCCCGTATGCCGATGCCACCGCGGGAACGCCTCGGGATACCGCAGAACCGCGACGTCGTGCACCGTGGCGACCACCGCGGGCCGGGCGCGCACGGGGACACGCATCGTCCCGCAATGCAGGACTTCGAGGTCGCGAGCGGCCCGTGCGATGCCGAACGGGTACCACGCGGTGTCCCGCAACACGGTTCCCGCACGGTTCGCGCCTCCAAAGGTCAGCTTGCGCAGGTCGAGTCCAGGGCGACCCTCGAGCGCACCGAGGAGCCCACGGAGGTGACGAGCGGTGCCGGCACCGGTCTGGACGAGGGGCGAGACGTCGATGCCGACCTTCACGTGAGGCCTCTCTCGACGAACGCCCGGAGCATCGTCGCTCCTGTCGCCGCCCAGGTGAACTGGGCAGCGTGCTCGAGCCCCGCTCGAACGAGCTCGTCGCGGCGGGCGACGGCTTCCTGGATGCCTGCCGCAATCGACTCGGGATCCATCGGGTCGACGCGGACAGCGGCTGGCCCGCACGCCTCGTCGAGCGATCGATGATTCGAAGCGACGACCGGGGTTCCGCTCGCCATCGCCTCGACGATCGGGATCCCGAACCCTTCGAACAGCGATGGGAACACGTAGACCGCGGCGCCACGGTACAGCGCCGGTAACGCGTCGGCCAAGACGTAGCCAGGGAGCACGACTCCGGCATCATCGAGGCCCTGCTGCTCACCCCACCCCGCGCCACCGGCGAGGACGAGCCGGTGCTCGCCATCGAGCAGGCGCCACGCGTCGACGAGACGCTGGAGGTTCTTCCGCGGCTCGAGCGTTCCGACACCGAGCACATACGGCCCATTGAACGACGTCTTCTCCCCTTCGGAAACGAACTCCTGTCCGACACCGGGGTACGCCACAACGAGACGTTCGGCCTCGATCCCGAGAGTCTCCGTGGCGTCCTCGGCCGTGAAGCGCGAGTTCGTGAAGATCACGTCGCAGGTCTTCGCTGCGTCGGCATCCTTGCGTCGATGCATCGCGATCGTTCGGGGCGTGCACCATTCCGGATGGTGGAGCGGGTTGAGATCGTGGATCGTGGTCGCCCGCAGGCCGCCCCGCTGAGGCGGGGTCATCCAGTCGGTGTGCAGGAGCGCATCGAAGGATCCGAGCAGCCGTTCAGCGGCGGGATGCCCGAGAATGCTCCAGGCGGTCCGGGCTGCATGCGAGGCGGGCAGCGGCCAGAGTCTCGTCTCGATCGGAGTCGGCTCGAGAGCCGCCCGGATTCGGCCCGGCCCCTTCAGGCTCGTCGGTGCAAAGGCGACGATCTCGTGCGTCTCACCGGCGGCCGCGACGATGCCCGCGAGCGAGCCGCGAATGTAGTTCCCGATCCCGGTCGGCGGGTGGGAGAGCGGCGAGACGTCGACGACGATCCTCATCGGGGCTCGTACGCGAACGCGTTGAAGTGAGCTCCGAGTACGCGATCGTCCGTATTCCCCGGGATCACTTCGCTCGGGATCGCGGTCGGCGACACGTCGAACCGAACGGTGCAGGTCCCCTTCCGTTGTGTGAGCGGCACGCGCAGCTTCGCCACCTCGTTCGGGACGACACGAACTCGTCTGCCCGCGGATGCGGACACCGTGTTGCCGTCGGGAAAGAGCTGTGCGTCGCCAGAGAGCGAGACGGTCAGCGTGCCGCCGCGGCAGTGCTCGCGGGACCACGTGACGACGGGGCCTGACCAGGTGTCGTTCGGGTAGAGCCCGGTCGTCGTCGTCCTTGCGAGAACGAGCGGGCCGTTGACCTTCCAGACCGTCATCCCGAGCAGCGGATCGCGCACGATGGGTCGCGCGTCCGGCTCGACGGACCCGTCCGTGAGGATGTATCCCGGCCGTACCGGCCGACCTCCCTCGAGCCTGACGATGCCGGTGCGCCCGTCGACAGACACAGGCAACTCCCCGACGCCTCCGTCGCTCGGGACGACCGTGTAGTAGACCTGCCCGACCCGGCGGTTGAAGAACTCGTTCTGGTTGACGGTGAACCGGTCGCTGCGCCTCGTCCAGAGGACCGCGACGTCGGAGCCTGCAGGCACGGCCCGGTCGATCCAGTCGCGCTCGACGCCGCGGATCCCCTGAAACAGCGCACCGGCCCCGGCCTGCCGCACTCCGTACGGGTACGGCCCGAACCAGATCGGGCGGGATGCGACGATCCAGTACACGAGCACGATGAGCGGGAGGACGAGCGCATAGCGGCGAGGCATGATCGCGAAGGCAGCGGCGAAGACAGCGGCACCGAGGAACGCAAGCCATTCGAGCCAGGTGATCTGCGTGTTGATCTGGATCGCCCACCAGGGGAGCAGCATCAGCGTGTCGGAGACGGCCGAGGTCGTCACGAAGCGGTCGAAGGGGATGGCGAGCACGAGGAGTGCCGCCGCAGCGGCAGCAACCGGTCCGAGGATCCGGGGCCGAGGAGCTCCCCGCTCGACCCACGCGAGCAACAGGATCACGAGCAGGGGCGCCAGGGCGAACATGTTGCGCTCCTGGATGCGATCGGCGAACCGTGAGGCGAACGTCCCAACGATGATGGCCGTCCAGCCGACCAGCGCGATCGAGCCGGCGAGCAGTACCTTGAGCGGTTCGTCCAGCGAGCGGGCGCGCGCCGTGAGGACGATCGCGGCTGCAACCGGAATCACGCCGACGTAGAGGTTGAGCTCTGCGAGGTGATAGACGACGAAGTGGAGCGACTTCCCGACGTCGTACTCGGCCTGACCGACGACGGCATACGACCCGAGCAGCGCACTCAGTGGCCTTCCGCGGGCAACTTGCCCGAGAAAGCCGGTCGCCGCCGCCACACCGAACGTCACGTACAGCCACCGGTACGTCCACACGGTCGCCCGGAACGCACCGCGGCGGAAGAGGCCGAGCAGGAGCGGCGCCGTGACGGCGGCGGCCGCGACCACGATCGCCTGCGATCGTGTCAGGTATGCGAGGCCGAGAGCGGCGAAGAACGCGACGTACCGCCCGAGCGAAGGACGCTCGAGCAGCGCCACGAGCGCGAGGGCGGCGAACAGGAAGATCGGGTAGTACGCGTTCTCGGTCATCACCGTCGCCGTGTAGACCATGGAAGGAACCGCGACCGCCATCAGCGCTGCGAGGAGCGCCGGCCACTTGGAGACGACCCTGCGCGCGAGCAGGTACGCCGGCACGGCCGCAAGCGACATCACGAGGCTGTTGATCGTCTTCAAAGCGGCGTACACCTCGGGGATGCGACCGAAGAGCGCATACGACGGCGAGATAAGGATCGGATACACGGCCCCGTAACCCCTTACCGGGAGCTCACGAACGGCGAAGCCGAGGCCGGAGGCGAAGCTCTTCGCCATCTCCGAATAGATGAGCTCGTCGACCATGATGAACGGCCCGAGCATTCCGCGTGCGAGCCACGCGCGGACGGCGAACGACAGCGCGACGATCGCGACGAGCCACGCCCAGGCAGGCACGGCCCGCAGGCGATCAGTCACCGAGATCGACCTCGGCCAGCCGCGCAGCGAGCTCGCGCGCCTCGCCCGATCCTGGCTCGATCCCGACGTCAGCCGCAGCCTCCGTCACCTCACGGAGGACGGCGTCGCCGACTGCGTCGCCACCCGCCACCCGCTCGAAGGCCGCGACGTACAGCTCC
>NZ_JBDSNT010000084.1:0-8497 GCF_039915195.1 Gaiella sp. | reverse complement strand
GATGGCGGAGGAGGATGCCACGTGACGACTCTGATCCGATCGCCGAGATTATCGGGGACTATCGAGCTTTCGCGGCGATGCAGCGCGACCGTCTTTTGGCCCGCGGCATCGACATCGCGCCCTACCCGCTCAGCCACCTTGCCGTTCGCGTCGCCGATTGGGATCTGTACGTCCAGCAGCGCACGCTTCTCGAGCGCCACGCGAGGGCGAACCGCGAGAACATCTGGAACGGACGTCCGATCTCCTTGATCGTGCTCTCCGAACCGCTCCATGTCCTCGACGGGACCCCGGTCTCGAACATCGAGCTGATCCCGCCCGTTCACCAGCGCGTCTACCGGATGGGCCTCGAGCACCTCGGCGTCGTCGTGAGTGAGGAGTTCGACGAGTTCTCGCGCGTGCATCGGGCCGCGCTGACGGGTCAGCAGTTTCAGAGTTCAGCCGTCGACCCGGTCTACGTGCTGTTCGAGGACTTCACCCACGTGAAGTTCTACCGGCGCTCCTTCTTCGACGTCGTCGAGGACGCGGAAGGGCGCTTCGAGGGCTTCGTCCACGTCGACAACTGGGCGCCGCAGCGCCTCGTCACCGCCACCGGCCCGAACCCGCTCCCGCGGTAACCAAGGCTGCTGCGGGCTACAAGACCGTCCGCTGCACCAGGGTTCGACAGTGACGCCTGAGCGTTGGGTGCTGCCAGCGCTAGGCGCCAGGTCGATACCGACCCGCAGGTGACGGCTGTTACGCTCGCTCTTGAGTTGAAGGCGCTCTTTTTCGCCGCGTAACAGCCACGACCTGCAGGAGAGCATTCGATGAGCGATTATTCTGTTGCGAGAGTTGACGAGATTGGGGAGATCGACGACGGGCGCTGTCTGTCGCGGCCGGTCCGGCATCACTTCGGTATCACCTCCTTCGGGGTCAATAGCTGGACGGGTCGCGAGGTGGACGACCGGATCATCAACGAGCACGACGAGTCGGACGGTGAGGAGGAGGAGCTCTACCTCGTGCAGCGCGGCCGCGCGAGGTTCGAGCTCGATGGCGACCGGGTTGACGCGCCAGCTGGCACGTTCGTTTTCGCCCGACCGGGTGTGAAGCGGACGGCGTTCGCTGAAGAGGCAGGGACGACGATCGTCGCGATAGGCGGCACGCCCGGGAAGGCACACGAACCTGTCGGCTGGGAGCTATGGGCGCCGCTGCGCCCCCTGTACGAGTCGGGACAGTACGCCGAGGCTGCCGACCGCGGACTCGAGCTCTGCGAAGCCCACCCCGAGTACCCAGGGCTCCTGTACAACCTTGCCTGCTGCGAGAGCCTCGCGGGACGCAGCGCCGAAGCGATCGAGCACCTCCGGCTCGCGATCGACCGAAGCGAGCAGACCCGGTCGTTCGCCGCCGGTGACTCCGACTTCGATCCGATCCGCGACGAACCCGCGTTCAAAGAGCTCCTGGGGTAAACGGCGGGAACGCAAGCAAGCTCCGGCCGAACAAAGCGCTTCGGGCAAAACCTCTCAACTGACATTCCCGATCTCAATACCGCAGGGAGCTTTTTTTACCCGGCTCGTCAAACTCTTGCGTTGACGGCTGAAGGAGCCGGCCCTCTGGAGAGCCGGCTCCTTCGTCGCTTCCGTCCGTCGTCAGTCAGATGCATGCTCCGCGTGGGCGGCACTTCCTCAGGAGGTGCAGGCCGGATCCGGGTCGGTCCGGATGAGCTGGTTCGCGCTTCCGGGTGGCAGCACTTAGATGACGTAGATCTCCGCACCGTCGTGACCGGCGACTTCTACTCGTTCGCTACGACCGCTGCCACGAGATCCACGAAGCCTTCCTCGCACTCGGCTGCTGCCTCGTCTGCTACCGAAGGCTGGCGAGCTCATTTTGCAAGGCTGCAGGGATCCCGTGGGTGAGAAGCCGGAAATCTGGGTATGACCGGTCCTACTTGCACCAGTACTGGTGCCTCGAACTGGGAGGATGGCGATGAGTCAGCTTGATGATCTGTTGGGTGGGCTTCTTGGCGGCAAGTCTGGAGGGGTTGGCGGCATGCTCGGCGGGCTTGCGGGTAGCCGAGGCGGCGGTGGCGGTCTGGTGGGCGCGCTGATCCCGATGATTGGCGGGTTGCTTGCTGGCGGCGGCCTCAGCAAGCTTCTCTCAGGCTTCCGGGCGAACGGGTTGAGCTCGCAGGCGGACTCGTGGGTCGGGACGGGCCCCAACGAGCCTGTCACGCCCGGGCAGGTGAGTCAGGTGATCGGTGCCGACCAGATCGGCCAGATCGCTGAGAAGCTCGGCGTCTCCCAGGATGAGGCCGCGCAGGCGATTGCGGAGGCTCTGCCGCAGATCGTCGATACGGTCAGCCCGGGAGGGCAGCTTCCACCCGAGCAAGACCTTGATCGTGCGTTTGATCGGTTGGCGCACCCAACCCCGGCCCAATAGACGATCGAGAAGCGTGATCGACGCGACGGCACCCAGCCCATGAAAGCCCTAGACCCCCAAGACCACGACGCGAGCTGGCGACATCGCCTGCTGATCGCCGGGACACTGTTGATCGTGCTGGTCGTCGCCGGGGCCGTCGCATCGGCAACCGTGCCCCGCTGGTGGGCACACCGTGTCGGCGATCAGGTCAACGAGAGCATCACCTCAGGGGTCTTGATCGGGCTCTTCTACGGGTTTGTGTTCACCCTCCTACCGATCGCTTTGCTCACCACCGTGCTCCGCTGGCGCCGCCGGTGGGCGACGGTCGGCATCGCTCTCGTGGCGGCGCTCGTGCTCGCGCTGCCGAACCTGATGACGCTCGGCATCGTTGTGGGCCGAAGCAACGCCGCACACGCAGGCCAACGAACCCTTGACGTCCAAGCCCCGGCCTTTCGCGGTGCATCGCTCGCTGGCGTCCTCCTCGCGGTCGGTTTCGCGGCTATGGTCATCCACCTCATCGCGTCTCGCAAACGAGCACGCAGCGATGCGCGACATGCACGCGACGAGCTCATTGCGTCAACATCCAACCCAACTCCGCCGCAGCCGGAGTCGAGCAACAGGTGAAGCATTGTCGCCCCGGAAGTCACGCGTCACGCGCGGCAAGCCGGCCACGCCCAGGCAGGTCGAGGCAACCGCACGTGCCCGCGCGAGAGTCCTGCGATAGTTGACCCACTACGAACGAGCCGCGCTACGACCGCAGAGATACGCCACGATCCGCGTCAACACGCCAGAAATGGCTTGACGGAGCGGGCGCCGGTGTCGAATCGACCGAGCGAGGGGTTACCCACCGCACAGGTTTTGAAGACCCGCTGTGGATCGGCTTTAAACAGCTTGAAACGGTCGATTCCGGCGTGTGGTCGGGCGGTGCGGGATAGCTTTTGCGATAGTTCGCGTGAGACCGGCTCTCGATCCCGCGGGTCAACAAAGCACCGTTGTGGCCTGTGCTGGTGGTCGCCGTCGTTGTGGTCGATCTGACTGACCGTCGAGAAGTGGCACTAGAGTCGGAACCTCATTAACAGGGGCGACGGGTGACGCAGATTGAGACCGACTACCGTCGCGGTCTGGCGCTGATCGACAGTGGCCAGTACTTCGCGGCGCATGAATCGCTGGAGGATGCCTGGCGGGCGGCACCCAAGGATGAGCGCGACTTCTTCCAGGGTCTCGTTCACATCGCCGTCGCCTGGTATCAAGCCGAGCGCCGCAACAAGGTGGGCTGGCAACGGCAGCTGGCCAAAGCGCGGCGGCGGCTAGCTGCCTACGAACCGGTTCACCGAGGGCTCGACGTCGAAGACCTCCTGTCGCAGCTCCGTGGATCAGAGAACGCCTACCCGCATCCGCCGCCGCTGCGTCTTCGCCTGACTCTGTGATCCCCGTGCCGAGCGTCAGCCTCGGGCCAATCCAGCGACTCGCCCAGGATCGAGGACGGGCGCCACTGTCACGGCCGGGTACGGCGACGACCGTTTTTACGAGGAGGAGCGGACTCGACCGGGCATCGCGATCGTTGCGGCCAGAGCGGCGAGTACACCGGTGAGCAGCGAGAGTTGATGGCTCCCTTCATCGCAGTCAGGGGACGAGCACTGGCGCAGGCAACCGGCAGGTCGAGTGCCGGAACGGCAAACGCGAGCTGCTGTGGCGGACCCGAGGATGGTGCCGGGGGCGGCTTGCCTCAGGGGCGCGCGACGAATCGCTGCCGGTAGCGGGGTGCGAGCTCGGACTTGGCGGCGGCCGGAGCGGTGATCGTTCGGGCGTCCCCGTCCGAGACGTAGCGGGAAGCCGGGTTGCGGTCGAGGTCCGCGAGCCAGTAGGAGAAGCCGAGCTCATCCTCGACCGAGAACGGAAGGTGCGAGCTGCGGATGCGGGGGATCGCCGCCCGGTCGAACGAGCTCCCGAACGGGGAGGGAGCCGGGTTCGCGCCCACGAGCAGCACGCCGTACGGCCCGTACCGGTGCTTCTGCCAGCTTCCGCCGACTGCGAGTCGCTCTCTCTTCGGCATCGAACCGAGCGGAAGCGCCATCGAGCGGATCCTGTAGCCGGGGAGGGCGTCCGTGATCACGGCGGCGCCGAGCACGAGCTGCCGCTGCACGGACTCGTTGTCGAGGGTGCGAAGGGGGAGGTGGTCGCGCGTATGGTTTCCGAGTTCGAAGCCGTTGGCGGTGAGCCAGCGGATCAGGCGCGCTCCGTCCTGCACGCCGAACGGGTCGCGGTTGATGTAGAAGGTTCCGCGGGGGGTGAAGCCCGCGTGCGTCCGCGCGAAGTCGAGCATGATCCCGACCGCCGTGCCGGGAAGCGGGTTTCCAGAGCCGTCGAGCGCGAGCTGTTCCCTGGTCGAGTCGTCGAAGGTCATGACGACCGGCGAGGTGCCCTTCGGGAGACCGAGCTTGCCGTCCAGCAGCTGGCCGACCGCGATCGGGACGTATCCGCGCTTCCAGAGCTGTTCAAGCTCGGCGCGGAACTCGGCCGGCGTCTGGTCGTAGTCGCCGACGCGGTCGGCCCGGATCTGGTGGTGCATTATTACGGGCACGCGCCCGAGCTCGTTCGGCGGCAGCCCGGAGAGCGGCCCTCCGCCTGCGACGACCGTCGCCGGGGCTGCCTTGGGTGCGGCCGCCTTCTTCGCCGGTTTCAGGTCGGGCAGGCGGACCGGCCCGGGCGCCGACACGGCCGACGACGTCCCCTGTCCGAGTGCCGGCACCTTCGCTGTTGTGCCGAGGGCACCGCTCGTATAGGTCACGGCTGCGTTCCACAAGAGGAACTCGTCGGAGCCTGCCTCCCTGGCGGCGCGAATCTGGTCTGCGACCTCGGCAGGGCCGTAGGTGTAGCCGAGCGAGAAGTCCTGCAGCCACGGGACGACGCGCGCGCCGGTGCCGCGAACCTGCTTCTGGAAGTCGGCGAGCGAGCGGGCCACGATCTCGTACGGGCTCGCGTTCGGGTTCGCGACGTCGTACTCACCGGGGCCCCAGTGCGACGGGTAGACCATCGGGGCGACGTAGTCGACCCGCCGCGCGATCTCCGGGATGTCCTGTGCGACCTCGGTCGGTCTCGTGGCGGCGATGCCGAAGACGGAGGCGCCGACGAAGACGCCGCTCTTCGAGAGCGCTCTGCGGCTCTCGGTGAGGAACCCGACGATCGCTTTCTCCGGGGTCGTCCGCAGCCCCGGGAACACCATGCTCGCGATCGGGCCGTCCGGCCGCCGGACGTAGTCGTAGAGGATCTCGTCGACTCCGGCATCGGCTGCCGCGAGCGCGATGTCGATGTTGTACTTCCTGACGGCGGGGCTGGCCGGATTCGTGAAGCCGCCGTACGCCGCGTAGGGACCGTGCTGCGGAGTCTGCACGACCTCGTCACGGCGCCCGGCCTTCCAGGCCGCGCTTGCATGGATGGGGTCGCGGAAGCAGACCAGGCGGCCGATCACCCGTATGCCCTTGGCGTGGAGCCGCGCGACGGCCTCTTTCAGGTCGAAGATCCTGAGCGCAGCTCCCATCTGGCGGGCGAGCGGCACCGGCGCGTTCCAGCCGACCTCTCCGCCCTCGTCCTTCAGGTCGAGCTCGACCGCGTTGATCCTGCGCTCGTCGATCAGGCGCATGACGCCTGCACGCAACGTCGCGTCCGCCCAGCCGTAGGCGGTCACGTGCACCGCACGGATGGGCTCGGCCGGACGCCGCGGAATCACGGTCACCGGCACACGCCAGCGGCTCGCATTGCCCGCCGCGTCCCTCGCGACGAGCGTGAGGCTCGCGGGGGCGATCGGACGGGAGAACGAGAACCGCCCCTCAGCGTCGATCGACACCCGTTGCCCGGCCAGCGCGAGCGTCGCGCCCGGCTCTACGACGCCTCGAATCGCAAGCGGACGGCCCGCGTTCACAACCGCGGGGCCGTCGAGACGGAGGGTCGGCGCCGTCGTGTCGACGACGAACGAGAACGACCGGCGACTGCTCCTGAACAACCTCGCGTCCCGCCGAACCACCAGCGTGTGATTGCCGTCGCTCAGGGCCCCCGGACGGAGGACAAGCATGCCGCCCTCGAGCGCAGGATGAACCTCGCGGCCATCGAGTTCCCAGCGGGTGCCGCGTTGCGCCGACTTGAACGCCAGAGCCGCGAGCTCGCTCGAGCCGAGCGCCGTGTTCGACGGCGGGCCGGTCACCTGCAACGCCGGGGCGGCAGCCCGCACAACGACGAGCGCACCGGCTGCCGCGACCGCCAACACCGCCGCCGAGACGCCGAGCCTCGTCAGCGACAGGCTCCACCGGCTGAGACCCCGCGTCCGGCGCGAACCGGGGTGCGGCCGGTTGGCGCCGCCCGCAGCGCGCCTGGCGCGTTGACCGTCCGGTAGCCCCGACGGCCCCGACCCGCCGCCGGACGACGAAAGTCGGTCGGCGAGAGCGCGGTTCTCCTCGCACAAAGCGCGGATCGCGCGTCCAGCCGCCCTCAGCTCGGCCGTCTCCGAGCGCTCCAGAGCCGTGGCCCAACGAACCATCTCCGCATAGCGCTCCGCGTCCATCGCCCCACCCTCACTCGAGAGGCAGACAGACTACCGACACCCTGTGCATCTCACCACGCGTCGACAACAGCCCCGAGCACACCGCCCGTGCCCGCTGCGACAGAACTTCTTCGAGCAGCTCACCGCTGCCTCAAACGACACCTCGCCCGCACCATCCACACCACCCCCTACATGGGGCACTCGTCAATCACGATCACACTCGACCGGTACGGGCATTTGATGCCAGGCAACGAGACCGAGGCAGCTGGCCTGCTCGACAGCTACCTCGAGAGCCGCTCCGGCGGTTGGCGGTAGATGAGCAGAGAGGCGGGTCAGCGCCCGTCAAATAGAGGAGGGGGATGAGATGAGAGACGCGATCCCGTGGAGCGGGTGCTCAGCTACGAACAATGAGGGTGCAACCTCTCAGGAGATCGATGCACGGGCGGCGCGACTCGACGCCGTGAACAGCGAAGCCGAGTTCTCCGAAGTGGGCCAGGAACTAATGCCTCATGGCCCACAGGGGGCGCATCTGCGCGAGGCGTTACCGATCCCGATCCTCGAACGAGCCGAGCGAGAGGGACAACCGAAGGGACAGACCGGAGCGAAGCGCAGATGGTCAACGCATCTACCGAAGGACGACGCACGCGACAACAGGCCTAAACCGGACTGCCGACTACGTGGCGCTTCCAGGCGGCGGTTCCCCCTCAACGAGGGGGCTCCCTGCAACTCCGTGTTCTGCCGGGGCGCGTCGCCGTTCGCGATCGGCGCGCCCGAAGTCATCGTCTACCGGATTGTGCATTCGCAGCGCGGGACGTTCAAGTCCGAGCTTGTCGGGAGTGTGTGATACACGACAAGGTCACGGAGTGTGCTGCGAATCTGGTGCGGCTCGCCAGCTCGAACTGGATCCTCGGTCGTCCTGTTGCGGAATCGTTCCCATGCCGTTCTTGTCCTCCAGATCTCGATCACCCGGAACCCTTCATCGGTCGGGCCGGCAACATGTGCCAACAGTCCGAAGGGGATTCGGCGTTCGAGTGCCGCGACCCGCTGAAGGTAAAAGTCCCAGCTCGCGGGAACGTCCTCCACGACTGCGTGGAGCGACTCGGGCGCGTCCTTCCCTCCATTCGGGTTCGGGCTCGAAGATCGCAAAAGGTCGCGTCGAGAGCCGACGGTGCCAGGGCCTGTCGCGCTCGCAGCGATGGGGGCGGTTGCGTCCAATTCGATGACATCCAGTCCTTCTCGACGGGTCAGACCCACATCCCTATCCTGCCCGGGCGTGGTAGAGGATCGGTCGAGGCCGTCGGGGCCGCCGTACGATGACACGATGCTGCTCGAGTACCGGATCCTGGGACCGCTCGAGATAACTCGCGACCTCGAGCCTATCGTCGTGAGCGCGCCGAAGGAGCAGACACTCTTCGTTCATCTCCTTCTCCATGCCAACGAGCGGGTCTCGGTCGATCGCCTGGCCGCTGCGATCTGGGGTGAGGAACGTCCGGCCTCGGCGGAGAAGCTCCTGCAGCTGTATGTCTCGAACCTACGTAAGGCGGTCGGTAGTGGCGTGATCGCTACCGTCGA
>NZ_JBDSNT010000061.1:0-3630 GCF_039915195.1 Gaiella sp. | reverse complement strand
CCGGTAGCCGCTAACGGCTTCGCGCGGGTTTGGGCCCGCGGCGTTGCCGCACACGGCGCGTGTCTCCTCGCCGTCGCGGTCGTTCTCCTTGCGGCCGGCCGGGCGGGTGGCGATGCGGGAGCTCTCGCTGCGTCGTTCGTTCTCATGGTCTTCCTTCTGGCCGCGCAGGTTCCGCTGGCCCGGCTGGTCGGCGCCGTTCGTCGTGAGGGAGACCGTCTGCACGGTTCCGATCCGTCGTTCGTCGGCGGCATCGTCGGAGTTCCAGGGTTCGATCGGACGATGCTCTCGGCCGCGTGGACGGGGGAGACGGCGAAAATTCAATCGGCGCGCCGTGAGGCCGTCAGGCGCAGTGGATCGCGCGTGCTCGGTGTGGTGGCGGCAGCGCTCTTCACGTTCGTAGGGCTGCCGCCGTGCTCCTCGGGACATCCGCTGCGGCCAACTCGGTCACCGGCCTCGCCACGCTGACGCTCTGGATGACGCTCTGGTCGTTCCTCGGGCTGCTCGTCCTCCCGTCGCTCTCGCGCTCCGCGGTCATCGCCGCCGACCGATTGGCCCTCTCGGGTGGGATCGATCCGGCTGAGCTCACGCGTGTGCTCGGGACGCTCGATGCTGCGCAGGAGGACGAGCCCAGCCGCGGCCGCCTCGTCGAGACCGTCTTCCATCCCGTGCCGGCGCTCGAGAGGCGGGTGCGTGCGATCGCAGCGGACGACGGCCCGGACCTGCCGAAGCCCTGGAACACGGCGCGGACGGCTCTCTTCCTCTCGTGGGCCTCGCTCGGCCTTCTTTCGCGCGCTGTACATTGCAACTGCGGCCGTCCAGCGCTCTGGGTGCTCTTTCCCGGCGACTAGAGCGGTGTCTGGCACCGTGACGACGTTTTTGCCCCTGAGGCCTGCGATAGACGACCTCGCTCCCGGGAGAGGCTGCGCCGTCTCCCCTACGGGGTACGGTGGAACGTCTGGGCGCGGCGCACGAGCACGGCTCCGCCACCCGAGGGCTGATCCAGCACTCGCCCGACGTCGTATCACTTATATAGACAAAAGTTAGACAACAGAGACAACAGAGGAGCATAGCTCATGAACAACCGCACAATTCGTCTCCGCGCTTCCGCTGCGATCCTGATCGCCGCGTTTGCCTCCTTCATCCTGTCCGTCACGCTGTGGTTCACGGGCAGCGAGCAACAGGGCATCTTCGTCGGCCTGTGGGTTCCGTCCATCCTCTCTTTTGGCGCCGTTGCGCTCCAGATGGGTGGCAAGCGTCATGAGTAATGTCGGCCTCTTCATCGCGGGCGTCCTCGTCACGATCCCTGCCTTCCTCGGCATCGTCGGCCTGATCATCGCCGCCGTCGCCGACGGGCGTGAGAACGACCGGATTCACGCCGAGCAGGCAGCGCACGACCCGTCGAGTCGGTAGAAGAGCCGGCGCAATCTCGCCGCCTGGGATCGCGCCTGGGTTCGCTCAGGCGGCGAGCGCACGAGAGGCCGCAGCGGCCTCGACCGCTCCGGCAGCGAGCTCTGCTCCCGGAGAGCTGCGAAGACTCCTGCCGAGAGCAGCCGTCCGCTCCGCGGCTCCATCACGGAGCAGGGAGGCGAGCCTTGCTGCGATCTCCGCCGGGGTTGCCGAATTCGGATCGACCGCGTGACCGAGCCCCGTGCGCCGAAGATCCTCTGCCCCCGCGAACTGATCGGTCGAGAAGGGGGCTGCGAGCACGGGGAGGCCGGCCGTGAGGGCTTCCGTGACGGTGTTGTTCCCGCCGTGGCAGACGACGATGTCGCACGCATCCAGAGCAGCTACCTGGGGAAGATGCGCGCGAACGACCCAGCCCTCGTCCCTCGGCCCGAGACTCTCAGGCTGGTTGACGCCGGAGGCGATGACGGCGTCCCAGCGGAGGATCCGGAGCGCCTCGGCGATGCGCTGCAGCACATCCGTCCGCGCCGAGAGGAAGCTGCCAAGCGAGACGTACGCCCGCGGACGCACGTTGCTCTCTCTCACGAGACCGTCGAAGAACGGGTCGGGCTCTTGAAGTCGAACACAGGAACCGACGAACGTCGCGTCAGGGAGCCGGACGGCGTGCCTGCCGATCCCACCGGGGTAGTTGACGATCGTCCCGAGAGTCCCGCCGGCAGCGAAGGCGTCGTCGACCGGCGTTGTCTTCGGATCGAGAGCCGTCACCACGGCGTTGTAGGTCGCGGTGAACTCCGCGGTGACGACGGTGCAGAGTTCCCGGAGCGACCGGAGCTCGTTCGGAGGCGGCGCAAAGCCTGGTGGTCGGAGCCCGGGGTAGCCGAAGACCTCACCTCTCACCGGCAGCTGGCAGGGGTGCCCGGGCAGAAACGAGAGGAACGGAACCCGAAGGCCGCGAAGGGCCGCGGTGGCACCAAATGCGAGCTGGTCGACGAGAACCACGTCCGGTTCGATCGTCTGCACGATGTCCCGGAGTCGTGTCGCAACGCCATCCGGCTCCCAGAAGAGGTCTTGTCGGCGTCGCTCTGCCTGGTATCGCAGGACCGCGATCATGCCCTCGCGCGTTGCGCCGAAGAACGCCTCCATCTCCGCATCGGCCCCCGCTGCTCGCACGCCGCCGTTGCTGCCCGATCCGAGGGTGAGCTCGACGTACTCGTGCGCGTCGGCGGCGACGAGGGGAGCAAGCGTGTGCCCCGTGGCGACGACGACTCTGTTACCCCGTCGGCGGAGGGCAGCAGCAACTGCGGAGAGCGGGTACCAGTGCGATGCGTAGTCGGGGACGACGACGAGGACGGTCAAGCCGCCACCTCTGCAGGTTCGCGGACGACGTTCGTGTAGAGCTCGGCGAGTGAGGCGGCCATCGCCTCGATCGTGTAGTGGGAGCGAACAAGGTTTGCGGTGCGCCGAGCGCGTGGCTCATCTGCACGGGCGGCGACTGCGCGTCGCAACGCCTCCCGCACATCCTCGATCGATGACGTGTCGGCGAGAGAGCCGGTAAGCCCCTCCTCCACGTAGGTCGCAGGTCCGCCGGCATTCGGCGCGACGACGGAGAGGCCCGTTGCCATTGCCTCGAGCAGAGCGACGCCGAACTCCTCCTTCTGACTCGCACAGGCATAAACACCGTCCGGGGCGACGAGGCTCCCGAGCCCCGATCGGGCAATGCGCAACACCGTCGCCACCTCGGGATTCGCACGATGGCCGAGCAGCACGAGACCCTCGCGGGCCTGCGGAAAGCGCGTGCACACATTGTCGAGTTGCCCGAGAACGATGCTCTCTTCCGCGGTCGGCTGCTCGAGGGTACCGCCGACGATGACGAGGTTGAGTGAGCGATGGAGCTCGTCGTCGCCCGCCCACGCTTCGAGTAGGAGCGAGAGCCCTTTCACGCGGTGGAGGCGGCCAACGGTGACGAGGAGCGGCAAACCATGGCGCAGTGGTGGGAGGGCGGAGACGCGGTCGAGCACCACGTTGGCTACGGCCGGCAGGCCGCCGTCGCGCCCGGCTCGCGCGAGCTCGGAACTCGCCCGATCGATCTCCGCCAGCGGGATCCCTTCCGCGACCGTGTGCACGCGGGCGTTCTCGGTCCTGGTAAACGGGGTACCGATCAGGTCGGTGAGGGCGGCGAGGGCGCGTGGACGAGGCAGCACGACGACCGCGTCAGCCTGCCCGAGC
>NZ_JBDSNT010000105.1:0-71466 GCF_039915195.1 Gaiella sp. | reverse complement strand
CTCGCCCGTCCGGGTGAGCCGCGGTGACGACGACGACGCCCGTCGCCCAGGCACCTGTGCCCGCGCGAAGCGTCTCGATATCGACCGACGGTGGTACCGGCGCATCCACTGCCTCGAATACTGACATGTCACCGATCTCAAAGTGAGATCGACTGCGGCGCGACGCCGCGGCCCGTCAGCGCTGCCGCGCCACAGCGGGCAGCGAAGGCGACCGCGTCGTGGACTTCGAGCCCCGATCCGAGCGCAAACGTGAGCCCGGCCATGAACGAGTCGCCACAGCCGTAAGCGTCCACTCGCGGCCCTGGGACGGGGGCCGCGACGAAAGGCCCCCCGGGCTGCATCCAGCCGCCGAGAGCACCCGACGTGGTGACGACGAGCGTTGGTTCCGGGTCGAGATCGCCCGCGTGGTAGCGCTCTGCGTCGTCCTCCCCGCTGCCGATCAGCGCATCGAGTTGGACGGCGCCACGGCGGAGGTTCTCGACCTCGCGCGTTGTCGCCGTGAGAACCGGCGCCCGGCGCGCAGCAACCAGTGCGTCGACGTCACCGGCGATGAACAGCACGGCGTCCATATCCGCGATGTCGCCCCAGGGAAGGTTTTCGTCGTGGCCCCGCGGTCGTAGCTTCGACCCGACGGTCGTGATCGTGCGCTCCCCGATCTCGTCGATCTGCGTGAAGGCCCAGCGTTGCGGCCGGGGATCAACGCTCGCGTGGACGCGAACGCCCCGCTCCTCGAGCTCCGCGCGTGATCGGCGCCCGATCTCGTCGTCGCCGAGCGCCGTGAAGAAGTGCGCCTCGTCCGCGAGCAGCGCGAGCTGAATCGCAGCCACGGCACCACCACCGCCCGCCTGCTCCCAGTCCTCGGTCGAATGCGCGATCTCTCCCGACGCGGGCGCACGCTCAACCCGGGCGAACCGGATCCATTCGACATGACCGACGACAGCGACCTTCATCGTCCAAGTCTCACAGATCGATCTCACACACCGCGCCATCTCCGCGTTTCACGTGATGATGAGCATCGTGGCAATCCCGCCGTTCGAGATCTTCTACGCCGAGCACAACTCCGAGGTCCTCGGTCTGCTCCGCCGCAAAGTCGGTCGCGATCGGGCCGATGACGCGTTCCAGGAGACGTTCCTGCGCGCCTTGCGGGCCTACGACCGACTCGAGCACGGCGAGCACCTGCGGGCCTGGGTGCTGACGATCGCCTCGCGCGTTGCGATCGACGTCCACCGCCGCACGAAGCCGACGAGCGAGGTGCCGGAGATCCCGCACGAGGACACGCGCCCCGCCTACGAGGATCTCGGCGAGCTCACCGACGGCTTGCCTGCGAAGGAACGAGCCGCCGTGGTGCTCCGCTACGGCTACGACCTCACCTACGACCAGATCGCCGCAGCGCTCGGCTCGAGCCCCGACGCGGCCCGCCAGGCGACCTCATCCGGAGTTCGCCGTCTCAGAAAGGAGGCACGACCATGACCGTTCCCACCGATCTCGACATCCGCTTCCGCGAGGCGGCAACACGCAGTGGGATGCTCGACGCCGGGTACGACCTCGTCGACAGCCCGATCGGGCCGCTCCTCGTCGCAGCGAGCGGCCGGGGGCTGCTGCGGATCTCTTTCGACGCAGATATCGAGCAGCACCTCGAGTGGCTCTCCCGGGTTGCCGGCCGCAACGTCCTCCGCGCGCCACGTCAGATAGACGGGGCACGGCGTGAGCTCGACGAGTACTTCGAGGGCCGCCGCCACGCATTCGACCTTGCCGTCGATCTCCGAGAGGTAACGCCGTTCACCGCGCGCGTGTTGCACGAGCTCGCCCGTATCCCGTTCGGCGAGACCGCCACCTACGCCGAGCTCGCGATGCGGGCTGGGAGTCCAAAGGCTGCACGCGCGGTCGGGATGACGATGAACCGCAACCGCATTCCGATCGTCCTCCCCTGCCACCGAGTGATCGGCGCGAACGGCAGCCTCGTAGGCTATGCGGGAGGGCTCGACCGCAAGGTGGCGCTGCTCACGCTCGAGGGCGTCTTGCTCTGACGCTGACCGCGGAGGAACGTGGCCGCGAGGGCGGAGGCCAGGAAAGCGAGCCCGGCAACGCAGAGAACGATCGCGTGGAATGTGTCGACGCCTGCCCCACGCTCGACACCACTCGCTGAGGGATCGAACGGCGTGTCGCCACTGCCGCCCTGATCGATGAACCACCAGCCGGCGAGCGCACCGATCGCTGCTACGGAGAGGATCCCACCGACGCGTGCGACCGTCTGGTTGAGCCCTGCCGCGACGCCAGCGAGATCCTCGGGCGCCGCAGCGAGTGCCGCGGCAGTGACCGGAGCGACCACGGCGGGCAGCCCGATCGCGACGAGACAGATACTTGCGCCGCCCCACGTCCATGCGTCCGGACGACTCGAGACCTGGAGCAGCAACAACACTGCGACACCGATCGTTGCCGCACCCACCGCGATCGGGACCCGCGGACCGTTGCGGTCGGCGTAGCGACCGAAGCGCGGAGCGAGCAGGACCAACCCGAGGCTCGGCGGCACAAACACAAGCCCGGCGAGGGTCGGCGAAAACCCGAGAAACTGGAGATAGACGGGGAGAAAGAGCAGGTGTGCGCCGAGCGCCGCGTACATCACGAGCGTGACGAGGTTGGCCGCCGCAAGGCCTGGCATCCGCAGGAGCGAGGGCGGAATCACGGGAGCGCCTACACGCAGAGTCCAGACGATCAGGCCAATCGACGCAGCGATGCCCACGACGAAAAACGGTGCCACGGCCGCAAGCCCCCGTGCCGGCAGCTCGACGAGCGCGTAGGTGATGCCGACGAGCGCAACGGCGACGAGCGATGAGCCGACGAGATCGAGCGTCGAGCGGCCTGTCGCCTTCTCCTCCTCCCCTCGTCCGGCAACGGCGAGCACGACTGTGACGACGGCCAGCGGAACGTTGATCAGGAAGACGAACCGCCATGAGACGGTCTGGACGATCACGCCACCGAGCAGAGGCCCACCGACGGTGGCGAGGCTCGTGAGCGCCGTCCAGAGGCCGATCGCGCGGCCGGCCTGCCCCGCCCAGGTGACACGAAGGAGCGCGAGGCTCGTCGTCGTGAGGACGGCGCCGCCGACCCCCTGCAATGCGCGGCCGCCGATCAGCACGCCCTCGCTCGGCGCGAGCGCGGTGAGCAGCGAAGCGACTGCAAAGAGGACAACGCCGACGATGAACGTGTGCCGAAGCCCCACGCGATCCCCGATCGCCCCGCCGACGAGGTAGAAGGCCGAAAGGGACAGCGCATAGGCGAGATAGACCCATTGCTGGCCAGAGAGCCCGAGCCCGATGTCGTCGTCCATCGCGGGGAGCGCCACGATCACGACCGTCGTGTCCAGGAAAGCGAGCGCGGAGCCGAGCGCCGTCGCGAACAGGGTCAAGATCCGCACGCGGTGCGCGGCGTCAGTCGGATGGCTTGCCTCCATCCGCTCACGCTAGCGACGCGCGATCGGGCGATGTTGCCCGACGAAGCAGCGAGCGCAATACTGTGAGATTCGGCATCAAGGTATGAAAGGTGGTCGCATGGCGTTCGAGGAACTCACGAGCCGGCACGCAGTGATGTGGGGCTCCGCTCCGTTCGAGAACATCGCGCATCTGATCGAGGGCATGCACGTGGCGCTCGTGGAGCGGCTTGCGCCGGTGGCCGGCGAGCGATGGCTCGACCTGGGCTGTGGCGTGGGCGATGTCGCCTTCCATGCTGCTCGCGCCGGTGCCACGGTCACCGGATCCGATCTTTCGCCGACCCTGGTCGAGACGGCCAGGCACCGGGCAGCGGAGTACGGTCTCGAGCTCACCCTCGAAGTTGCCGACTGCCAGAACCTCCCCTACCCGGACGCGTCCTTCGACGTCGTCTCCTCCTCCGTCGGCGTGATCTTCGCGCCGGACCACGCGCGGGTCGCGATCGAGCTCGCCCGCGTCTGCCGCCCCGGAGGCCGCGTCGGGCTTACCGCCTGGCGCAAGGAGAGCGGCGTCGGCGCGATGTTCGGCGCCATGGCGCCGTTCATGCCCACACCGCCGCCCGGAGCTGGATCGCCACTCCAGTGGGGCGACGAGACGTATGTCGAATCGTCGCTCGGGGGAGCTTTCGACCTCACGTTCGAGGAGCTCGAAATTCCGCAGACAGGCGAGGACGGTACCGGGATGTGGACGTTCTTCCGAGACAACTTCGGCCCGTCGTACACGCTCTGGCACTCCCTCGACACCGAGCGTCGCGCCGAGCTGGACACGACGATGGAGGCGTTCTTCGAGAGCTACCGCTCGGGCGACGTGATCAGCGTCGAGCGCCGCTATATCGTCGCGACCGGGGTGCGGAAATAGAGCCGGCTACTCCAGCAGGCGATACCCCCTTCCCCATACGTTGATCACGTAGGGCAGCTCCGCCCCCGCTGCGCAGAGCTTGCGACGCAGCCGTGAGGCGTGCGAGTCGACGGTGCGCGTCACGAGACGGCCGCCGTATCCCCAGACATCGCGGAGCAACTCCTCCTTCGTGAACACACGATGTGGATCGCGCGCGAGCCCGACGGCAAGGTCGAATTCACGGGCTGCGAGCGAGACCGGGACGCCACGCACTCGCACCTGCCGCGCCCGCCGATCGACGACCAGCTCACCGACCTCGAGCACATCGGCCTGTCCCGCGGCAGCGCGCCGCAGCAGCGCATGAATACGCGCCACGAGCTCGGGGTACAGATCGCGTTCCGCGACGTCGTCGGCACCCCACTCGAAGGCCCGGATGCGCTCGACAGGGTCGGCACCCGGGGCTGTGAGCACGATCACGGGGACGTTTCTGTCCCAGCGCCGGCCTGGTTCGCCTTCGCGGAGGCGGGCGCACAGCTCCATCTCACCCGTGAGGACGATGTCCGGCCGCGAGCGCTCGGCGATATCGAGCGCCTGCGCACTCCACCCCGCCTCGACGACGTCGAACCCGTCCGAGCTCAGGTTGCGTTCGAGATATCCCGGTCGGGCGGGATCAGGGTCTGCGAGAAGGAGGGCGGCACGCATCCCTCCACGGTAGGGTGATCGATCGTCCACCGCCAGATGTCCTTTCGGACGAATGTGTGACGATCGCTCCCCAGCGGTCCGAGGCGGCTAGCTGAGCTCACGAAGCAGCGCGTTGGTCCACACCTGCACGGTCTTCGCGCGACGGTCGTAGCGATGCACCCCACCCTCGAGTGCGAACCCGATGCCGCCGTGCACCTGCTGTACGTGCGCCGTCACCTCGCGACACGCGCTCCCTGCCCAGGCGAGCGAGTCACGGGGGAAACCGGTCTCGGGATCGGCGGCCGACCACGCCGAGAGCAGGAGACCGTCGCGGGCCATGGCTGCGTCTGCGAGGTGGGCCTGCACCGCCGGCAGCGCGGCAAGCGGCGCCCCGAACTGCTCCCGCGACCTCGCGTGCTCGACTGCCTTCTCGAGGGCACCGTCGGCAAGGCCCGCCAGGTACGCAAGCGTGACGGCACCCCAGGCACGAAGCCGCGTCGGATCGGAGGGCACGCTCGGCGCTGAAGCAACCCCGCGTAGCGTGCCCGTGCCGTCGAGCGTAGGCTCGCGATCACCGCCCTCTGCCCGCCCGTCGCCGTGCCGCACTCGACCGTCGATCGCGAGCGGGACGCCAAGCGTCGCCTCGTCGATGAGACACAGGGGCGCACACGCCCGACCGAGCTCGACCCCACCCGCCACGGCAGGCCCGAGGAGATCGGGGTCGCTCCAGAGCTCACCCCAGCCGATCGCCGCGAGTCGTGCACCGAGCGCGTCGTCGCGATCGTCCTGCCACTCCCCGAACACCGGCTCGACGGGGGCCTCCCAGCCCGCCAGGGCGCCCCGCACGGACTCCGCGAAAAGCTCGAGCTCCGGCTCGATCGTGAACCTCACGCCCCGACCTCACGGAGGACGACCTCGGTGTCGGCGCCGAGCGTCGGAGCCGGACGGATCGCCGGCGGCGCCATCCCTCCGACCCTGAAGACGCCGCCGAGCATTGTCACACGTCCGAGCCCGGGCTGCTCGACGTCCTGCACGAGACCGTTCGCACGCGCCTGGACGTCAGCGTGCACCGACTCACGCGCGAGAACCGGGCCGGCCGGAACTCCGGCCGCCGCAAGCCGAGCGATCCACGACCCCACCGAATCCGCCGCCATGGCTACCTCTATCGCCGTCGTCACGCGCTGCTTCTCCTCCAGGGCGTCCGGGTCGTCGGGAACGAGGTCGGGCGCCGCGATCGTCGCGTCCTCGTGGCCGAACAGCGCGAGAAATGCCTGCCGTTGTGGCACGTTGAGGCAGGCGACCGCAAGGAATCCGTCGGTCGCCTCGTAGCAGCGGTAGTAGGGGTTCATCGCGAGGCCACCTGCGATCTCGTCGGCGCGGGCGGCGAGATCCGAGCGCGTCGCAGCCTTCGCGGGCCCGTCGGCCTCGCCGTCGAGCCAGACGAGATCCTGAATCTGAACGGCGAGTGCAGCCCCGAGTAACGAGACCTCGACGAGCTGCCCTTCTCCCGTCGTCCGGGCCCGGACGAGCGCTGCGGTGACTCCGGTGGCAAGCAGATGGCCCGCGGTGAGATCCGCCATGGGGATCCCGCCCGCCCTTACGGGCACGCGGTCGCCTTGGGAGGCGTGCGAGGTCAGGAGGCCTGAGTGGCCCTGGGCGACGAGGTCGTACGCGGGCGCGCCCGCGAGCGGGCCTTCGGAACCGAACGACGTCACGACACCGACGACGAGCGCCGGGTGGCGTCTGTGAAGATCCTCCCACCCGAGGCCGAACGCCTGCGCGCGCGCTGCGGGCGCGTTGTGAATGACCACATCCGCGGTGGCGACGAGCTTTGCGAGCGCGGCCCGCCCCTCCTCCGTCTTCAGGTCGAGAACGACGGATCGCTTGCCGCGGTTGAGCGGGACGAAGAAGCGGCCGAATCCATCCGCCACGGGCATCACCCGCCGGTAGGCGTCCCCACCGGGGGGCTCGACCTTGATCACCTCGGCCCCGAGCTCAGCGAGGAGCGACCCCGCCAGTGGGCCGGCGACATACTGCGCCAGGTCGACGACGCGAACACCCGCGAGCGGCAAGCTCATCGCAGCCCCAGTCCTCGTCGCGCGATGACGAGCTGCTGCACCTCGGCCGTGCCACCCGCGATCGTCGATCCGACCGACGCGCGATAGAGCGCGGCCGCGCGTCCCTGTACCGCCGCATCCGGCGAAGCGTCACCGAGCCCCTCGAGGCCAAGCAGGTCGACGGCCGCATCCCCGATTGCCTGTGCGAGTCGCGCACCCGACAGCTTGGCCATCGCCGATGTTGCGCTCCCCGGAAGGCCGCGGTCGAGCGTGTCGGCAGCGCGGAACGAAAGCAGCCGCGACGCGTGTAGCTCGCCCCGCAGCCGGGCGAGCTTGTCCGACGCGGGACGATCGAGCCGATCCGTCTCGCGCAGCCGTTCCTCGACGGCGTCGAGCACCCAGGCGAATCCGCCGAGCTTCTCCGCCGTTACGCGCTCGTAGTCGAGCGTGTGCATCAGGATGTCCCAGCCCCCGTTTACCTCGCCGACCAGGTTCTCAGCCGGGATCTCGACGCCGTCGAGGAACGTCTCGCAGAGATGGCCGCCACCGAGCGTCGCGAACGTCCGCACTTCGATCCCGGGCGTGTCGACGGGGCAGACGAGAACCGAGATCCCGCGGTGCTTTGCATCGGCGTCCGTGCGCACCGCGAGGTAGATCCAGTCGGCGAGCTGCGCGCTCGATGTCCAGATCTTGTGGCCGCTCACGACGTAGGTGTCGCCGCGCAGGTCCGCCCGTGTCGTCAGGGAGCCGAGATCGCTTCCGGAGCCCGGCTCCGAGAAGCCCTGGCAGAACACGAGCTCACCGCGCGCGATCGGCGGCAGAAGCTGCTCTACGAGCTCGGGCGAGCCAAAGCGCTCGATTGCCGCGCCGATCGTCTTGTACGAGAGGAGGTACGACGAGAGCGGCAGCCAGTGGTAGCCGAAGACCTCCTCGACCAGCGTGGCCGTCAGCCGTGAGAGCCCCCGGCCACCGAGGTCGACAGGCCACGACATCCCGATCCATCCCGCCTCGCCGAGGGCCCGGTTGACGGCAACCGAGTCACCGTCCGAGAGCATCCCCTGCCGCCACCACCCCGGTTCGCTCTCGAGGAGCGGCCGCAGGCCCGCACAGAAGGCGGCAGCGTCTGCCCGAAGGGCGCTCTGCTCGGCTGTCGGGCGCAGGTGCAAGGTTAGTGCGCTCTTCGGGGAGTACGGCACAACTCGGCCGGCTGCAAACGCTTCGCATTCCCCGGACAGCGCACGCAGCGACCCTACCTGGGATGATCCCGGGCATGGAGCACCGACACATCTTCATCACTGTCGCAGACGGCACGCGCCTCGCTGCCCAGCTGTGGCTGCCGGATGTGCAGCCGGCCCCGGTTGCGCTCGAGGCGCTGCCGTACCGGATGGACGACCTGACGTCGTCGTACGTCGGCGAGTACGAGCGGCTGTGCCAGGAGGGCGGGCTCGTGGTCTGCCGTCTGGACATTCGCGGCACGGGCTCGTCGAGCGGCATCGCGACGGACGAGTACACCGCAGCGGAGCTCGATGACATCTGCCAGGTGATCGCCTGGCTCGCAGAGCAGGACTGGTCGAACGGCCGCGTCGGCATGTACGGCACGTCGTGGTCCGGGTTCAACTCGCTCCAGGTCGCCTGCCTGCGCCCCCCTGCGCTCCACGCGATCGCCCCGATCTACGCGTCCGACGATCGCTATCTGGACGACGTCCACTACATGGGTGGCGCCGTCAAAGCGCTCGACCTGATCGACTGGCCGCTCTACATGGTGGCGTGCAATGCACTTCCACCCGTGCCTCAGGTGTTCGGCGAGGGCTGGCGCGAGGAATGGGCCAAGCGGATCGACGGCGTCGAGCCGTGGCTGCTGCGTTGGTTCGAGGAGCAGACCGACGGCCCCTACTGGCGCCACGGCTCGGTGCGGCCCGACTACGCAAGGATCAGGTGCGCGACGATGATCGTCGCCGGCTGGGCCGACGGGTACACGAACATTGCGCTGCGTGGGTTCGAGGCGCTGCGCTGCCCGAAGCGGGTGATTCTCGGCCCCTGGGGCCACCAGTCCACGGCAACCGCGCGGCCCGGCCCGCACATCGACCTCGTTCCCGAGCTGATCCGCTGGTTCCGTCGCTGGCTCGCGGATGAGGAGAACGGCGTCGATGCCGAACCGCCGATCGCGGTGTTCGCCCGCCGCTCCACCCGTCCCGCACCCGATCTCGCGCTCGTCAACGGCGAATGGCGGAGCGAGTCGACCTGGCCGGCCGAGCGACTGATGGAGCACGTCCTCAAGCCCGAGGGAGAGGGTCTCGAGACGATTCACGTGCGCGGCGACGTCGGCCGCGCCGCCTGGATCTCCTGCGCCGGGAGCGGCCCGTGGGGCCTTCCGTCCGACCAGCGCTTCGACGACGCGCTCTCGCTCACCTACGACTGGGATCTCTCGGAGGCCGATCTCGACGTGATGGGACACCCACGTGTGAAGCTCACGGTCACCTCGCCCGTGCCGGTCGCTTACCTCTCGGTACGTCTGTGTGACGTCTTCCCGGACGGCGTCTCGGCGCTCGCGGGGCGCGCGATTCTCAACCTCACCCACCGCAACGGCCACACGGTGCCGGTTGCCCTCGAACCGGGCGTTCCAACGCCCGTCGAGATCGAGCTCGAGGCGACGTCGTGGATCTTCGAGGAGGGCCATAGGGTACGGCTCGCGCTCTCCGGCGCGGACTGGCCGAACACCTGGCCGCCACCGAGCGGCGCCCCGCTCCAGGTCGAGCGGGGAAGCGTGGAGCTGGTTCTGCCCGTTCTCTCGGGGCCGCCACCGCTCCCCGCCCCGACCCTCCCACCGACGACGGGCAAGGACACGCACGCCCCCTCGAAGGAGGTCGAGCAGCCGCCGACCGTGTGGGTGATCGAGGAGGATCAGCTCGCACACGAGACGCGCGCGGTCACGAGCTACGGCTCGATCTACGAGGCGCCATTCGGAGCGCGCTGCGAGGAAGGGTACGAGGGAACCGTCGGCGTCTCGCTCGATGATCCGGCCCACGCGTGGGCTCGAGCGAAGACGGTGTACCGCATCACGTGGCCCGAGGCAGACGTGCGCACGGAGGCACGGCTCGACATGCACTCGGACGCCGAGGCGTACCACGTCGTGATCGACCTGGTCGTCGAGGAGGTCACACCGGTGCCGGGCGTGGAGCCGTTCCGCCGCGAGCAGCGCTTCGAGCGCAGCTTTCCCCGTCATCTGGCCTGAGTTTTTCTGCCGGCTTCGCCTGATCCCGAAGGGCCGCCCGCGGGCCGGGAGTGAAGGAGCGCTTCGAGGGCCAGTGGCCAGCTTTGGACGCTTCAGCCTGTCGCCGGGCTCACCCTCGGCTCCCAGGTGACGTCCGAGAGCCGAGCAAGCGCGAGCAACAGCGCCTGCGTCCCCTTCCGCCCTCCGCCCTGAGCGCGGAGCGCGAGATACAGCTCGTGTGCAAGCGCGAGGCCCGGGAGCGCGAGGTTCATTCGCCGCGCCTCACCGAGCGCGATCTCCATGTCCTTGATGAAGTGCTCGACGAAGAATCCCGGCTCGAAGTCGCCCTTCAGCATCCGCGGCGCGTAGTTCGTGAGCGACCAGGACCCCGCAGCGCCACCGGAGACCGCCTCGAGCACTGTCTCGAGATCGAGCCCGGCCCTGTACGCGTACAGCAGCGCCTCGCAGACGCCGATCATCAGGGTCGCGATCAGGACCTGGTTGACCATCTTCGCATGCTGGCCCGCTCCCGCGTCGCCCTGCCGGACGATCGTCTTGCCCATGATCTCGAACAGCGGCCTGACCCGCTCGATCGCCGGGGCGTCACCGCCGATCATGATCGAGAGCGTCGCGTTGCGGGCACCGACATCCCCGCCGGAGACCGGCGCGTCGATCGACTCGAGCCCGCGCGCGAGGGCCGCGACACTGATCTCCTGCGCCAGCGTCGGCTCGCTCGTCGTCATGTCGACGAGAATCGACCCTGCCCGCGCGCCCACGAGCGTGCCGCGCTCGCCGAGGACGACCTCGCGAACGTCGGACGGAAAGCCGACCATGGTGAAGACGACGTTCGCGCGGGCGGCAACCTCTGCCGGCGTATCGACCCACACGGCCCCGCGCGCAACGAGGTCGTCGGCACGCGACTTCGTGCGCGAGTAGACGGTGACCGGATGGCCGGCATCGAGCAGGTGCCCGCACATCGACTTCCCCATGACTCCGCACCCGATCCACCCGATCGGCTCCTGCGACGTACCGCTCACGCGTTGCTCCCTTGGTCGAAATCGGACTCCTCGCGACACCGTATCGCTACCGCGCGCGACCCGGCTGACGTGCAGAGGCGGCTAGAGAAGAAGGCAGGCTGCCCGGTGCCCCGCCGCCACGCGATCCAACACGCGCAGCTCGGGATCCGTCTCCTTGCATCGCTCCTCGGCCACCGGGCAGCGCGGGTGGAAGCGGCAGCCCGGTGGCACCCGCACGGGGTTCGGCGTCTCGCCCGTGAGGATCTGCGGGAAAGACTCCTCGTCGGGATCGCGGCGCGGCACGACGGAGATCAGCGCCTTCGTGTACGGATGCTGCGGATTGCGCACGACATCGCGCGCCGGCCCCTCTTCGACGATTCGGCCCAGGTACATCACCGCGATCCGGTCCGCGAAATGGGCGGCCGTCGAGAGATCGTGCGTGATCATGAGGACGCCCATGCCTTCTCTACGGAGTCCGTCGAGGAGCGCGAGGATCCCCGCTCGCACGGACACGTCGAGCATCGACACCGGCTCGTCCGCGATCAGGAGCTTCGGCTCGAGCACGAGCGCCGCCGCGATCGCGACGCGCTGACGCTGGCCACCTGACAGCTCGTGGGGATAGCGGTCGATGAATAGCTCGGGCGGGGTCAAGCCCGCGCGCTCCATCGCCTCGTGCACTTTCGCCTCCCTGTCTTCCTTGCGGGGGACGAGCGAGTGCACCCGAATCGGCTCCTCGATCGTGTCCCGCACCGTGAACCGCGGGTCGAGCGACTCGTACGGGTCCTGGTAGATGATCTGGATCTCCCGGCGCAGCGGCCTCAGCGCGCCAGGGCTCAGCTCTCCGATCTCTACGCCGTTGAAGCGGATCGAGCCGCCCTGGTTCTCGACCATCCGGATCACCGTCTGTGCGGTCGTCGTCTTGCCGCAACCCGACTCGCCGACAAGCGCCACCATCTCGCCGGCGGCGACCGAGAAGGTCACGCCGTCGACCGCCTTCACCGTCAGCTGGGGCCGGCGCATCATCGCTCCGAGCAGACCGCGCGGCACCGGGTAGTGGCTGATCAGGTCGTCGACCTCGAGCAGCGACCCGTCCGCCACGGACACCTTCGCCTCCGCTATCTCGGCCGCCTCTCTCACGACGCAAGCTCCGTCAGCGACGGATCATTGAGATGGCAGCGCGCCTCGTGGCCCGCCACCGGCTCGCTTCGACCGGGACGAACCGTCGAGCACGGCTCGAACGCCGAATCGCAGCGGGGCCGGAACGCGCAACCAACGATCTCGCGATCGAGGCGCGGGGGTGCGCCTGGAATCGAGATCACCTCGTCGTCTCCGAGGAGATCGGGGGTCGCGGAGAACAGCATCCGGGAATAGGGGTGGCGAGGGTCGTGGTAGATGTCGGACATCCCACCCATCTCGACGATCTCTCCCGCGTACATCACGGCAGCGCGATCGCACACCTGAGCGACGACGGGAAGATCGTGAGTGACGAGGATCACCGTCAACCCGAGCTCCTCGCCGAGCGTCTTGCTCAGGCCGACGAGCAACTCGAGGATCTGGGCCTGCACCATCACGTCGAGCGCCGTCGTCGGCTCATCGGCGAGCAGTACCTTCGGAGAGCACGCGAGCGCCATCGCGATCGCCGCCCGCTGACGCATGCCGCCGGAGAACTCGTGCGGGTAGCGGTCGGCCCGGTCGCCGGCGATACCGACGAGCTCGAGCAGCTCCGCAACCCGTGAGCGCGCGCTCCTCCCCGTCGCCATGCCATGGAGCACCATCGGCTCAGCGATCTGGGCGCCGACGGTCTTGACGGGGTTGAAGGCGTTCATCGCGCCCTGGAAGACCATCGAGATGTCGCTCCAGCGGTGCGGGCTGATCGTCTCCTCGCCGCCGTAGAGGATGTCCTGCCCGTCGAGGAACACCTTCCCCGACACGGATGCCGTCGCGGGAAGCAGCCCCATCATGGCGAGGATCGTCGTCGTCTTCCCGCAGCCGGACTCACCGACGAGCCCCATCCGCTCGCCCGAGCGCAGCTCGAACGTCACCCCCTGGACGGCGTGTAGCTCGCTGCCGCCAGGCAAGTCGAACCACACGTTCAGATCCTCGACCCTGACCACGGGAGGGCGCGTGCTCACTTCGCCGCCTCCGAACCTGCGCCCGGACGAACGCGGAACCGCTTCACCGAGAGATGCCCGACGCGCAGGCGCGGGTTGAGGCCGTCCTCGACCGACTGCCCGATCATCGTGCAGGCGAGAATCACGATCGTCACGCAGACGCCGGGAGGCACGATCGCCCACCACGCGTTGTTGATCGTTGCCTCGCCCTCGAACGCGTTCTCGATCAGCCTCCCCCACGAGATCGTGCTCGGGTCACCGAGGCCAAGGAAGGTGATGAACGTCTCGGCGAAGATCGCAAGCGCGATCATCAGCACGGTGTTCGCGATCAGGAGCGGCGCCACCTGGGGCAGCACGTGCTTGAAGATGAGCCTCCGGTTGCCTGCGCCGAGCGCCTGCGCCCGCTTCACGTACACCCGCTCGCGAACACTCTTCACCTGGGCCCGGATCAGACGTGCCGTGCTCGTCCAGTAGATGACCCCGATGATGAGCACGATGTTCGTCAAGCTACGACCGAAGAGGGCGGCGACGATGATCATCAGCGGGATGTCCGGGATCACGAGCATGTAGTCCGTGAATCGCATCAGCACGGTGTCCGTCTTCCCGCCGAAGTATCCGGAGAGGACGCCGACGGTGCCGCCGATCAGGATCGCCACGAGTGCCGCCACGAAACCCACGCCGAGCGAGACACGGCTTCCGGCGATCAACAGCGACAGCATGTCCCCGCCGCCGTCGTCGGTGCCGAGCCAGAACTCGCTACTCGGCGGCGCGTAGACAGGCCCGACCTTCTCCGTTGGATCGTACGGTTCGAGCCACGGGGCGAAGATCGCAACAAGGACGAAGAACGTAAGGATGAAGAGGCCGATCATCGCCGGCCTGTTACCGAGCAGCGTCGTCCGCAGGAAGCCGGGTCGGCTCGTCTTCAGGATTCCCTGCGCGAGGCCGTCCTCGTCGGCCGCCTGAACCGGCTCGATCAGGCTCATGCCGTCACCCGCGGATCGAATGTGAAATACAGGAGGTCAGCGAGGAGATTGAAGAAGATCACGGACAGGGTGAGCAGGAGGAAGATCGCCTGGAGAAGTGGGAAGTCGCGTTTGTCGATCGCCTCGACGGTCAACAACCCGAGGCCCGGATAGGAGAAGACGTACTCGACGGTGATCGAGCCGCCGATGATGAAGCCGAGCGAGAGCGCGACGAGCGTGATGATCGGCAACATCGCGTTGCGCAGCCCATGGCTTCTCACGATCGCCCAGTTCTTCAGCCCCTTCGCGCGCGCCGTCAGAACGTAGTCCTCTCCCAGCGTCTCGAGCATCGCCGAGCGCACAATCAGCGCGTAATCACCGTAGAGGACGAGCCCGAGCGTCAGTGCGGGCAGGATCATGTGCTTCATCCGGTCGACGAAGAGCTCCCACATCGAGGCGTCGGTGAAGAGCCCGAGCGTGGGCGTCTTGATCCCGGACGACGGTAACCCGACGGCGCTCGCGACGAAGAAGATCAGCATCAGACCAAGCCATTGCGTCGGCATCGAATAGAAGCTGAGCGCGGTATACAGCCCCCCCTTGTCGACAGCCGTCCCCCGTCGCCACGCGGAGATCACCCCCACGAGCGTGCCGAAGACGATCGCGAACAAGGTGCCGAGCGCGATCATCGGCAGCGAGTTCTTGATCGGCTCGACGAGCTCTCCCCTGACGGGCTTCTCCGACGGAACGGAGTTGCCGAGATCGAATCGAGCGAGATCCGCGACATAGAGCTTGTACTGCTCCCACTTCGACTTGTCGAGGCCGAGCTCGCGACGCTGTGCCTCCTTGAACGCTGCGCTGCACTGCCGACAGCGCAGCGCGGAGACGGCGTCGCCCGAGAGGGCGCGGAAGAGGACGAAGTTGAGAGTGATCGCGATGAACACGGTCAGAAGCGCGAACGCAACGCGCTTCACCACGTAATCGGCCCCTCTCACCTCAGTTCTCTCCCGCTCCTCTCGGCGTGTTCATCTCAGGATTGGCGCGGTGATGTGTAGTAGACCTTGGAGTAGCCACCAAGCTTCGACTGGAAGCCTGTCCACTTCTTGGAGGTCGCATCGATGGCCACGTGGTTCGTGAGCTGCGTGTAGTAGAAGTTGTCGTAGATGACCTTCTGCGCGGCCCACACGACGGCCTTGCGTGCCTCCGGGTCGACCGTCACGCCCTGCTTCACGTAGAGCTTGTCGTAGGCCGGATTGTTTACCCCGGTGTCGCTCCACGAGCACCATTGCCCCTTCGTCGTGACCGAGAGCATGAAGTCGGGGTCGAGGTAGCCGACCCAGTCCCACATCGCGATGTCCCAGCCCTGGTACTGGTTGCTCTCCGGACCAGAGCAGTCGCCGGTCTCGATGGCGTAGGTCGCGGTTGCGTCTCCACCGACCTTCTGCGTCACCTTGACGCCGAGCTTTGCAAAGCCGTCCTTCACGATGTCGAAGGAACGGTCGATGTTGAAGTCGGCCGAGGTCGGCGTCACGATCTCGTACGACATCTTGTGCTCTGCCTGCGCGTTGGCGCCGGTCGCGGCCGGGACGACCCGGAGGCCATCCGAGCCCCGCTTGAAGCCGAGCTTGTCCAGTGCCGCATTCGCAGCCGAGCAGTCGTACTCGAGCGGTCCCAGGTCCGGGTTCTCGAGCGGCGAGATGTGGCCGACGATGCTCTCGACCTTGCTTGCGTAGCCCGCGAAGACGACGTCGATGATCTGGTCACGATCCACGCACATCGAGAGCGCCTTCTTCACCGCGGGAGAGAGCAGTTCCCGGTTCTTCTTCTTGTCCGGGTTCGAGTTCCACGTGATGTTCGTCGTCTCGGCTCCGGGCCACTCGTTGACGGAGATGCTCTCGGCCTTCTTCAAAACGTCGACGGCCTGGAAGGGCACCTGATCGGCCCAGTCGATCTTGTCTGCCTTGAGATCGGCGATGATCGAGTCGGCGTTCGTGTAGTACGTGAGCGCGACACCCGACGCGTGCGAGGGCGGTCCGTAGAAGTCGGGGTAGGGCTTGAAGGCCGTCGTCCCCTTCTTCTCGTACTGCGTGATCGTGTAGGCACCTCCGCCGATGATGGGCAGATTGAGCTCGGGCTTGTACGTCTTCAGGCCCTTCCCCTTCGCCCCAGCCTTCGGTGCCCAGACGTGCTCGGGGAGGACGAAGAACTGCTCGAGCTGCGGGAGGACATTCCCGACCGGCGACGAGTAGTGGATCACGAGGGTCGTGTCGTCGGTCGCCTCGGCGTCCTTGATGTTGGCGAGTGCCGACGCGGCGACGGCGGTCGCGTCATCCTTGTACTTCACGGTCGTGTTGATCGTCCAGGCAGCGTCAGCAGCGGTCATGGGCTCGCCGTCCGACCACTTCGTATCCGGCCGGAGCTTGAACGTCCAGTCCTTGCCGTCGTCCGAGGTCGTCCACGACTCCGCCCAGTCGCCCTCGAACTCGAACGCGGCGTTGTACTGGATGAGCTGCGGGTAGATCATCATCATCGCCGTGTACGCCTGCGACTCGATGTAGTTGAACGGATTGAGCGAATCGATGTAGTTGGTGGTGCCGATCCGGAGTACGTCACTCGACGAGGCACCCTCGCTCGACGACCCGTCACCCGAGTCGTCGCCACCACCGCACCCGGCGGCAACTGCCAGTGCGGTTGCGACGAGAGCTACCCCCATCACCCTTCGTAGTCTCATCTCATGCTCTCCTCGTGTCGCGGAAACGGGAAGGCGCAGTGAGCGCCGGAGTCGATCGGACTGTCTCGTGAGTCAGTACTATCGCATCCCGCGCGAGGGGATGCACGTCGCCCGCAAGATCGCGCGATCACAGCAGGTACCAGTCGAGGAACCCCTCGAGGCGGCGATAGAAGTCGAGCTGCGGTCCAACACGGAGGAAGCCGTGGCCCTCGGTCGGGTAGGTGACGTACTCGTACGTCTTGCCGAGCCGGGAAAGCTCGGCGACGAGCTCAGTCGACTGCTCGAACGGCACGCGCCGGTCGGTGTGGCCGTGCGCGACGAGGATCGGTGCGGTGACAGCGTCGAGCCTGTGAACCGGCGACGCTGCGATGTAGTCCTCGCGATTCGCGCTCGGATGCCCCATGATCCGCATCTGCATCTGACCTCCCGCACGGTCTGCCTGGGCCCAGGTCGTGAGGGCGTCACAGTCGCCGTACTTGCAGATCGCGCAGCGAAACCGGTGGTCGGGGTCGTCGGTGACCGCGAGGAGCGCCAGGTACGAGCCGTAGCTCGAGCCGAAGATGCCGAGCCGGTCGCCGTCGACCCAGTCGACGGTGCGGAGGTAGTCGGCCGCGGCGAGGCAATCTTTCGTGTCGTCGACCCCCCAGACGCCATGATTGGCCCGCTCGAAATCGCTGCCGTGCCCGGTCGAGCCACGGTAGTTGATTGCGAACCACGCGTACCCCTTGTCGACGAAGTACTGCGCGTGACCGTCCCACTCGCCGCCGTAGCAATCGGCCGGACCTCCGTGCGGGTACACGACCGCGGGAGCCGGATGCTCCGTGGAGGCCGTCGCAGGCCGGTAGAGGAAGGCCTGGATCTCGCGACCGTCGAAGGTCGTGTACGTCAACTCGTGTGCGACGACGTGCGGCGCGCGGCTGATCGAGAGCGGCGCCGGGGAATGGATCGCGACCGGCTCGCCTCCTTCGGAGATGATCCGGAGCTCGGGAGGCTCGGTGGGGCTCTCATAGCTCGCGATGATGCGCCCATCCGCCGTCCAGGCGGGCGCGCCAAAGACGCCGCCCGCCGCGATGTCCGTGACGATGCCGTCTGCGACGGCCACGGTGACGAGGTCGAAGCGGCCCGCCCGTCCGCGGGTGGCCACGAGCCGGGTACCGTCAGGATGCCAGCGTGCTTCGACGAAGTCGGCTTCGGCGGTGGTCAGCTGACGCGCCTCGCTGCCGTCGACGGCGAAGAGGTGCAGCTCGAACCAGCCGCTCGACTCCGAGGCCACCGCCAACGTCGTCCCGTTCGGCGACCAGTCGAGAACGTAGTCGCGGATTCCCGGCGCCCCGGTCAGCGCACGCACCTTGCCGTCGACGACATCGGCGACGCGCACCTCAGAGCGGCTGTAGTCGCTGTGCGGAACGAAGGAGTAGGCGACGGTCGAGCCGTCGGGTGAGACGATGGCCCCCTGCTCGTCCCCGTGCGTTTCGAGGTCGACGTGCTTGCGGGCGAGCCGCTGTGGCCACGCCTCGGCGACGGTGACGACGGCGAGGCGATCGCAGCGGTCGCGCTCGATCGAGACGACGAGCCGGTCGCTCCCGATCCAGGCCGGGCTCCCGGCCTCGACGACCTTACGGGGCGGCCCTCCGGACGTGGGTACGACGTAGACCCAGCCGTCGTCGGCGTAGGCGACCTGCGTCCCGTCGCGCGAGAAAACGGGCTGTGTGTCCTCCCAGTACGGCTGGGGATCGCGGCCGGTCGTGAGCCTGAGTGGCGGGCCCCCGTCGATGTCCAGCAACCACAGGTCCGAGGTGTCGCGATCCTGGATGAAGACGACGGAGCTGCCGTCAGCCGAGACCGCGGGTGATCGCGGCCGCTCGGTCGCAACGACCGCCTCGAGGCGCCAGCTCGGCGTAGGCCTCAGATCGACGCGGGCTGGACGGGGAATCCCGCCGTGCTCGTCCTTCCCGATCCACACCGGCAACGGCTCAGGCATCCATTCCCTCCAGAGTTGCGAGAACGAGCTCTCCGATCGAGGCGAGATCGTAGCCGCCCTCCTGAACGACGACGCACGGCAGCCCGGAGTTGACGACGACACGCCCCGCCTCCCGGTATCCGTCCATCGTCACCTGCAACGGGCTTTCGGGATCGCCGCCCGCAGCATCGACTCCGAGCGCCAGAACGAGCGCCTCTGCGCCGTTGCTCCGCGCCGCCTGCACGATCTCTTCGACACCACGCACCCAGTCGGCATCGCCGGCGCCTGGTGGCAGCGGCACGTTACGGTTGGCACCCGCCACCGCATCGGCTCCGGTCTCGCTCGCCGTGCCGAGGTAGTGGGGAAACCAACCCGTCTCGGGATCGACGTGAACCGACCCGGTGAAGACGTCAGCCCGCTCCCAGAAGATCGACTGGGTCCCGTTCCCGTGGTGCGCGTCGATGTCGACGATCCCCACCCGCGCGGCCCCGAGTTCCCGGAGCCGCTCGGCTGCGATCGCCGCGTTGTTCAGATAGCAGGAGCCACCGTAGGCGGTGCGCGTCACGTGATGACCGGGCGGACGGCAGCAGGCATAGACGGTGCTCCGTCCGCCGGAGACGAGGTCGGCGGCCGTGAGCGCGGCATCCGCAGCTCCTCGCGCCGCCTCCCAGGTGCCCGGCCCGATCAGCGTCATCGTGTCGAAGCAGAAGGCGCCCGGTCGCGCCCAGGTCGCCGCTGGCACGAGTGGGGCGAGCGGGCCTAGCAGGCCCGGGTGAGGGAAGATGTAGGGGACGACGCGATCCTGGCCTGGATCCTCCGGCAGCCCAGCTCGCTCCCACTCCTGCCACGCCGAGGCGAGGAAGGAGAGCAGCGCAGAGTCATGGACTGCCTCGATCGCCGCGTCGTCGTGGCGAATGGCCGGTACAACGTCGGCCCCTGCCGCGACGAGAGCGTCACGAATCGCCTCCACCCGCGGAGCGGTCTCCGCCGCAGGTGTCCTGATGCCGACCCAGATCTCGGCGTCCGGGTCGTGCAAGCGGTGGTCGTCCGACCAGACCACGGGGATCGAGAGGGCCATGGCGGCGACCCTATAGTCTCGCTGCCATGGAAGCGAAGACGCTGCGACAGCACGGCTTGCGAATCGGCCATCTCGAGCCTGGCGCCGCGAATGCGATTACGGATGTCGCGGGTGTCCTCGTTGGCCATGTCACGGTCGTGCGCGACGAGCCGCCGATCCCCGAGGGTCGCGGCATCGCCCGTACCGGGGTAACCGCGATCGTCCCAGGCATCGGATCGACGTTTCGCAACCGCGTTCCGGCCGGCGCAACGGCCCTCAATGGCGCCGGCGAGCTGACCGGCTTCCTCCAGATCTCGGAATGGGGCCTGATCGAAACGCCGATCTACCTCACCTCGACGATGGCGGTGGGTCGCGTCTTCGACGGCGCGGTGGCGGCCGCCTGCGCGGCAGACGCGGGCGTCGGCGTCGACGACGTCGTCATTCCCGTTGTCGGCGAATGCGACGATAGTTGGCTGAACGACGCGCGCACCGTGCAGGTGGAGGCAGCCGATGCCGGGCGAGCTGTTGCCGGCGCCCTCGGGGGAACGATCGCCGAGGGCTGTGTCGGTGCGGGTACGGGAATGACCGCCTTCAGCTGGAAGGGAGGCATCGGCTCATCGAGCCGCGTCGTGCCGGAGGTCGACGCGACCGTCGGCGTGCTCGTGCTTGCCAACTTCGGTTCGGCTCGGGATCTGCGGATCGACGGCGTGCCGATGTATCCCGCCGTCGGCGACGGTCTCGAACTCCGCCCACCCGCCGGGAGCTGCATCGCGGTCGTCGCGACCGACGCACCGCTCGGGGCCGCGCAGCTCGAGCGCCTCGCCCGGCGAGCAGGTCTCGGGCTCGCGCGAACCGGCTCGGTTGCACATCACGCAAGCGGCGAGATCTTCGTCGCATTCTCCACAGCTGTGAGCGCTCGCGACGACTCCCCTCCGACCCGTGCGACGCGCTCAGCGGTGCCCGACGGCCACCTTGATGCCCTCTTCTCGGCCGTTGTCGAGACAACGGAGGAGTCCGTCCTGAACGCACTCTGGGCCGCAACGGACACGACCGGCCGCGAGGGGCGCGTCGTGCGCGCTCTCCCCCACGAGCCCGTGCTCGAGCTGCTGCGCCGGCACGACAGGCTTCAGGCGTCCGGTCGGGCCCCCTGACCGGGCGACGTTACAACCGTCCGGACCGCGCGATGCCCCAGACGAGCCAGACCGCGAACCCGGCCGAAAGCATGAATCCCACGAACGAGAACAGGTGGAGCCCGACAACGTGAGGGCCGTCCTTCGCGAGCACGCCGACGATCGACGATCCGACGAGCCCACCGAGGACGATCAGCGCAACGGCGATGCGGTTGACGGCGTGGTCGATGCGATAGCTGAGATCGTCGAAGCCGGGGTTTCGGATCTGGATCTCGAGGTTCCCCTGGCGCGTCTTCTCCATCACGTCGCGCACTTGGTAGGGAAGCTCCCGGGCGACACCCGCGAGCTCGCGGATCTCGGTCTGCGCGCGCAACGACACCCGGCGCGGTGAGAACCGCTCGGCGATCAGCTGGCGCGCGTAGGGCTTCGCCACCTCGAAGACGTTGAAGTCCGGGTACAGCTCGACGCCCACCGCCCCGAGCGTTGCGATCGCCTTGTCCAGCGTCACGAACCGGCTCGGAAGGCGCAGGTTGAGCGCGTAGATGAGATCGAGGCCTTCCCGGATCACCTCGAGTGGGTCTATGTCGGAGACGCTCGATCCGTAGTAGCGGTAGAACAGGTCCTCGATCGCATCCTTGAGCTCGGGTTCGCGCTCCTTCGGGTACCGCAGGCCGAGCTCGGCGAGCCGCCGTGGCAAGGCGTCGACGTTCTCGGTCGCCGCATCGATGAAGAGACGCGTCAGGTTCGTCATGTCCTCGTCGGTCAGCCTCCCGGCGAGCCCGAAGTCGACGAGGCCGATCCGGCCGTCATCGAGGAGAAGGATGTTGGCCGGGTGCGGATCGCCGTGGAAGAAGCCGTGGCGGAAGATCATCGTCATCCACGCTTCGGTCATCCGATACGCGAGCTCACGACGCTCGTCGATCGACCGTGCCTCGAGATCCAGGTCGGCGAACTGCTCTCCTGCGAGGTACTCGAGCGTCAGGACACGCGCGGACGAGTAGCGCCAGATCACCTTTGGCACCGCAACGTCGGGCGAGTCACCGAAGTTGCGTCGGAAGGTCTCGGCGTTGCGGGCCTCGTGGTTGTAGTCCAGCTCCTGGCGAATCGCGCGCGCGAACTCGTCGACGAGAGCTTCCGCGTCGACGAAGTCGAGAGCGTGGACGCGCTCGCGGACGACCTTCGCCGCGGATCGCATGAGCTGGAGATCGGACTCCACCTGACGCGGAGCCTCGGGGCGCTGCACCTTGACCGCGACCTCGTCACCCGTCGGCAACGTGGCCCTGTGGACCTGCCCGATCGATGCTGCGGCGAGCGGCGTCTCGTCAAAGCTCAGGAAGGCCTGCTCGATCGTCAGCCCGATCTCCTCCTCGACGACCCGGCGAACCTCGGCGAACGGGATCGGCGTGACGTCGTCCTGGAGCCGTCGCAGCTCGACAACGACGTCCGGCGGCATCACGTCCGGGCGCGTCGAGAGCAGCTGCCCGAACTTGACGAACGTCGGACCGAGCTCGTCGAGCATCTCCCGCAGCCGCCGGCCTCGGTCTGCCGGCTGCGCGGTGTCGTTGCTCCGGCGCCGGTCGATGAGGTAGCCGAAGCCGTGTCGGGTTGCGACCCGCCCGATCTCCGACAGTCGGCCGATCCTCCGCTGTGGGCGCGCGGTCTCCATCGTCACAGTGTCGCGGGAATGATCGGGCTTGGCTAGGTTGCGGGCTTCTCGAGCAATCGGACACGATGTTCGAGCTGGGCGACGCGCAGCGCAAGATCGTCCGCCTCGTCGCGACGAACGACACCGAGCCGGTCGAATGCCCTGTCGGCCGCGCCCGACGGAAGCGACCCGATCTTCTCGGCCTCCGCGCGCCAGCTCGCGACGGTGTCACGAACGGCGCCACGCATTTCATCCCGCTCGATTCCGACGCGGCGCGCGAGATCGTCGGCGAGCGCATCCGACGCCTCGACGGTCAGGGACGCCCAGCCGAGCGCCGCGAGAGCCAGCTGCTCGAGGGAGTGCGGCGCTGCCGTGCCGTTCTCGTCCATGCCCTCGATTGTACTGGCGGACGCTGGTTAGCGGGCGCGGCCGTGCGGGCGGTTCGAGCGGCGGGCACGTCGACGATCACGGGCCGATGAGTCGACCGGCTTCGCTGGAGCCTCTGCCTCGGGGAGAGGCTCCGGAGCGAGCAGCTCTTCGGCCTCGGTGACGAGCGTCGCTGACGAGGCGTCGAGCAGCACGGTGCCGCCGACCGACTGGATCTCCCCGGCATCCTCGTGCCTGCGACGAGCGTACTCGGGCTCGCGCTCCTTGATCCAGTCGAGCAGCGGGGCCGCGACGAAGATCGACGAGTAGGCACCGGACCCGATTCCGATCAGCAGGGCGAACGCGAAGTCGTTGAGAGTCGCGCCGCCGAAGATCAGGAGCGCAACGATCGGCAACAAGGTGATGAACGTCGTTGCGAGTGATCGCGGGATCGTCTCCCAGAGCGAGACGTTCGTGATCTGCCGGAACGACCCGCGCTTCATCAACGGGATGTTCTCCCTGATCCGGTCGAAGATGATGATCGTGTCGTAGATCGAGTATCCGAGCACGGTGAGCACCGCCGCAACCGTGGCGGTCGACACCTCTCTACCGAGGAGCGCATAGATCCCGATCGTGATCAGGACGTCGTGCATGAGCGCCACGATCGCCGGGACGGCGAACTGCCACTGGAAACGCAGCGAGATGTAGCCGACGATCAGGAAGAGCGAGACGATGATGGCGAGGATGGCGCTCTTCGCGATCTGACGGCCGAAGCTCGCCGAGACGTTCTTGATCCCGAATGAGTCGGCATCCACGGTTTTCGTCAGGTTCCCCGTGAGCTCGGCCGACTCGTCGGTCGTCAGGGTCTCGGTGCGGATCTGGAAGCTCTTGTACGTGTCGTTCGTCGACGGGCCGCGACCCTGGATGACAGCATTCCCCTGACCGACCTTCGCAGCCTGAAGCCGCACCTGCGTGAGCGACGTCGGCGCCGGCGTCGTGAAGCCGATCTGCGTGCCGCCCTTGAAGTCGATACCGAGATTGAGGTGGAGGATGGCGATCGAGAGCACCGAGACGGTGACGATGGCGGCCGAGAGGCCGAACCAGAGTCGCCGCTTGCCGATGAAGTCGATCTTCAACCAGGCCGGAATGCCGCCGCCCGAGGTGCCGATCACCCTCGGGTTGTTGAGGAGCTTCGAGTCGGCGAGCAGCGAGAGGAACGCGCGCGTGGCGAGCACCGCAGTGAGCATCGAGATCGCGGTACCGATCAGAAGCATCAGAGCGAACCCACGCACGGACGATGTCGCGACGGCGAAGAGCACGAGCGCAGTGATCGCAGTGACGACGTTCGCGTCGACGATCGTCGCGAAGCCCTTCGTGTAGCCGGTCTGGATCGCCGCCTTGACGCTGCGGCCACCTCGCGCCTCTTCCTTGATGCGTTCGAAGATGACGACGTTCGCGTCGGCGGCAACACCGAGAGTCAGCACGAGGCCGGCGAAGCCCGGTAGCGTCAACGTCACGTTGAAGACCAGGATCGCGGCGTAGAGGAACGCGGCATAGACGCCGAGACCGAGCACGGCCACAAGGCCGAGGAAGCGGTAGAAGACGAGTAGGAAGAGCGCTACGAGAAGCAGGCCCACGAGCGCGGCGGTCTTGGCCTCGTCGAGCGAGTCCTTCCCGAGCGTCGCCGAGATCGCGGTCTGATCCAGAGTGACGAAGTTGACGGGGAGCGCACCGGTCTGGAGCACGAGGGCGAGATCCTTCGCCTCCTGGATGTCACCGATCCCGGAGATCTGGGCATTCCCGGAGATGCCGCCGGAGAGCGAGCTGTCGGTGTAGTCGATCTGCGGCCACGACCTGATCTCGCGGTCTAGCACGATCGCGAAATGCTGCGGTGCGTTCCGGAGCTTCCCGCGCAGGTACTCGTTGCGGGTGATCTCCTGGAAGCGGTCGCTGCCCTTGTTCGTGAACTCGAGCGAGACGATCGGCTGGTTCGTCTGCGTGTCGAAGTCCTGCCGCGTGCCGGAGAGCTTGAGATCGGCACCCGTCATCTGAGGCACGGTGGGCGGCGTGTACTTGAAGAGGTAGTACGCCGTCGTGGTGGGAGCGCCGGGCACACCCGGGCAGACCGCAGCCTGGACGCCACACGAGATGACGACGGTGTCCTTCGGTGTCCCGAGGAGCTTGTAGCCGTCGGGCAACGTACCATCGAACTTGTTGAGCGCCTTCACCTTCGTCGAGACAGGGCCGGCGACGAGCTTCTTCTTCTTGTCGAACAGCCACCACTGATCGGATTCGCCGTCGACGAGCGACTGCTGCCCGGCCAGCAACCCGTACACCGAGTCGCGGGGTTGTGGGTTGCCGTTGATGTCCACCGACGGCGAGACGAGGCTCGTCTCGAGGTCGAAGAGCTCGAGCTGCGCAGTCTTGCCGATGATCTTCGCAGCCGCCTCCGGGTTCTTGACGCCCGGTAGCTGGATCGTGATCTGGTCGTCGCCCTGCGTTCTGATCTCGGGCTCCGAGACGCCGAGGCGATCGACCCGGTCGCGCATGATCGTCACCGACCGGTCGAGATCCTCCTTCGTCAGCTTGCGACCCTTCGGCGGTACCGCCTGCTTCGTGATCTCGAGACCGCCCTGAAGGTCGAGACCGAGTGTCGGCGTCTGGTGGAACGGAGACGAGGGAACGACCATGAGGCCGACGCCGACAAGTGAGGCGACGACCATGGCAACGACGACGATGGCTCTGCGGTGGCTCATGTGTGCGGCGGGAAGGCTAGCTGCGCTCGGGTGGTGCCGTTCCCTCTGCAGCACCCGGATTTACAGAATCTTGTTCGCCGTTAACCTCCGCTACCCCTCCCGGGGGCGGTTCGGCCGCATTCTCGACGATTTCGGCCTCGCTGTCGACAACGTCGTCGTCGTCCGGCTCACCGTCGTTCTCGTCGTCCTGGTCGGACTCGTCGGACTCTGCATCTTCGTCGTCCTCGTCGTCCTCGGGCTTCACGACGGTGGCGACCGCCTTCCGCGCGATGCGAACGTGGATGCCCTCCGCGATCTCGACGACGAGGTCTCCGCCGTCCTCGTCGGGCTCGATCTCCTGGACGATGCCGTAGACGCCGCCGACCGTGAGCACTTCATCCCCGACGGCAACCATGTTGAGGAGGCGCTGCTGCGCCTGCGCCTTGGCGCGCTGAGGGCGGATCATGAGGAAGTACATGAGGCCAAAGAGCAGAATTATGATCGGAAGTGCATCCACGAATCCTCCTGGGGGTCACGGGTGAGCCCCGAGAGCGTAGCCGCCCTGAAGTCGTCAAAGACTCCGCAGCGAATCGCATCCCGCGCACCCGCGGTGAGTCGATGAACGAGCCATAGATTATGCAGAGAAAGCAGTCGGAGCCCGAGTATCTCGTTCTGGTTCACGAGATGACGGAGGAAGGCGCGCGAGAATCCGGTGCACGCCGGACAGCCGCACCCCTCCTCGAGCGGGCGGGGATCACGGGCATAGCGGGCATTCCGCAGGTTCATCCGACCGGTCATGGTCATCGCTGTTCCCGTCCGTGCGTTTCGCGTCGGCAGAACGCAGTCGAACATGTCGATTCCAGCGGCGATCACTCCGATGATCCCCTCGACGTCTCCGAGGCCCATGAAGTAGCGGGGTCGATCGGTCGGCAGGAGGGGCGCCGCCCACTCAACGGTCTCGAGCATCTCGGCACGGCTCTCGCCGACGGCGAGCCCACCGAGTGCGTTGCCGTCGAATCCGAGCGCCACGATCTCCTCGATCGAGCGACGTCGGAGCTCCGGATCTGTGCCGCCCTGGGCGATCCCGAATCGCAGTTGGCCTGGGGCGCGGGGAGCATCGATCTGCTGTCCCGCCCAGAGCGTCGTGCGCCTGACGGCGTCCTCGTGCTCGTCGAGCGTCGCATGGGCGGGTGGACAGATGTCGAGGCACATCGCGATGTCGCTCCCGAGCCGCCGCTGGATCTCGGCGACCCCGGCGGGTGTGAAGCGGTCGGCGACGCCGTCGTAGACGGAGCGGAACGTCACGCCGCCGTCGTCGACGTGGAGCAGCGTGTCGCGGAGCGAGAAGACCTGGAACCCACCCGAGTCCGTCAGGATCGGGCCACTCCATCCGGAGAACGCGTGCAGACCGCCGAGTTCCTCGATCAGCTCCTCACCGGGCCGGAAGTGGAGGTGATAGCTGTTGGCCAGGATCACCGCGGCCCCGGTCTCGCGGACCTCCTGTGGATGGAGCGTCTTCACGGTCGCCTTCGTCCCGACGGGCATGAAGGCCGGCGTCGGGATGTCTCCGTGGACGGTGTGGACGGTCCCCGCACGGGCCGCACCGTCGGTTGCTTCGAGGGTGAAACAGGTCACGTCGGCGAGGCTAGTCACAGAATCAGCATCGCGTCACCGAAGGAGTAGAACCGGTACTCCTCTTCGATCGCGAGCTCGTAGAGATCTCGAACGGCATCCACGCCCGCAAACGCCATCACGAGAGCGAGGAGCGTCGAGCGAGGCAGGTGGAAGTTGGTGAGCAGCGTGTCGACTCGGCGAAACTCGAAGCCGGGCAGGATGAAGAGGGACGTTCGCCCCGCGAGATCACCGGCCGAAGCGATCGTCTCGAGCACACGAACCGTGGTGGTGCCAACGGCGAGAACGCTTTTGGCCGCCTCGATTCGTGCCCACGCGTCCGGCGCCACGCGATACCGCTCGCCGTGGAGCTCGTGATCGTTGAGCTCGTCGACCGCCAGAGGCCTGAACGTGTCGAGCCCGACGTGGAGTGTGACGCGCTCGACGTCCAGCGACGCAAGAAGCTCGGGTGTGAAGTGAAGACCGGCCGTCGGCGCCGCGGCCGAGCCAGGATCGGACGCATAGACCGTCTGATATCGGGCGGCGTCGGCGAGCGGCTCGTGGATGTACGGCGGCAACGGCGGCTCCCCCTCCGGCTCCCCGTCGAGACGGATGCGCCAGCGCCCCTCGCCGAGCGACTCGAGCAGCTCGACCGGGCCGAGCCTCTCCCCTGCTCGTAGGCGTCGTGACGGACGAGCGAGAGCTTCCCAGACTCCCGCGCCGAGTGGTTCGAGGAGTAGCACCTCCGCCTGACCACCGGTATCGCGCACGAGATGGAGGCGCGCAGGCACGACCTTCGTGTCGTTGATGACGACCAGGCTGTCTCCCAGCTCAGCCGGAAGATCGGCGAAGAGGCGGTGACGAACGGCTCCGGTTGCACGGTCGAAGACGAGCAGTCGCGACCCGTCGCGGCGGTCGGCGGGCCGTTGCGCGATCAGCTCGGGCGGCAGATCGTAATCGAGCTCAGAGGATCTCATCCGATGGCCAGAGTAGCCTTGTGCTCATGGATGAACAGGCACTGGAGCGAGCGAAGCAACGGATCGCAGCGGCCCGCGAGGGCCGAAACGAGGAAGGTCGGTTCGAAGCGGCACTTCGCCGCTCACGGGAGGAGGTCGAGGCGCTCGGTGCCGCGGCGCTGACGCTTGAGGCTGCGCTTCCCGATCGTGTCGGTGAGGCCGTCCAGGAGGGGCTCCGCCGCGAGGTGCTCTCCGTGGGGCGCAACCTGGCCGAGATCAAGGGCCTGCTCAACAACGCAATCGGTCGCCTCGAGCGGCTGGAGCAGGAGCTGATCGCCGAGCGCAACGCACGGCTCGACGATCTCACCCTCCTTGTCGACCTCGTCTCGTCGGGCTGGCAGGGTGTCGATCGGCGCCTCGAGCGTCTCGAGCGGGGCGACTCGGCCGAGATCGTCTCGATCCACGGTCACCGCGCAGCTGCGTCCTAGGGCGCCAGGATGTCGCCCGGAACGGCCGGCTCGATCCCGGGCCGCCTCGGTCAGGTCTGGATCAGGATCGCCGCGCAGAGCGCAGCCCAGGCGGCGACGGTGATCAGGATCGGAGTGTCGCCGAGCAGGACATTCTCGGGTTCCTCTCCTCGATCGCTCTCCCGCACGAGGTGGAGGTAACGGCCGAGGCCGAAGATGACGAATGGCACGGTGAGGACGAGCGCGTAGGAGTCGCGTGCCGTGAGGGTGTACAGGACGTAGACGACAGCGGTCGCGAAGGCCACGGCGACGAGTAGGCGATCGAGCACCGCTGGTGAGTACCCGGCAAGGACTCGCCGCCCGGGGGTGCGCTCGGCCTCGACCAGCAGCAGCTCGGCGCGCCGCTTCCCGAGCGCGAGGAAGAGCGCGAGGAGGCCGGTGCAGACGAGAAGCCAGGGCGAGATCCTCACGTCAACGGCGATCGCCCCGGCGACGGCTCGGATCACGAAGAGCGCCGCGATCGCGAGAACGTCGATGAGGACGACGTTCTTGAGGCCGATCGAGTACGCCGTCTGGAGCACCACGAAGGCGAACAGGCAGAGCACGGACGGACTGCCGAGCCACGCAGCCAACGCGAATGCCACGGCGAGCAGCGCGCCGACGAGCGCACCGGCGATCCGCGGGCGGAGCTCGCCTCGTGCAATCGGCCGCCCGTGCTTGACCGGGTGGGTTCGGTCGGCCTCGACATCGCGCAGGTCGTTGACGAGGTAGGCGGCGCTCGAGGCGGCGCAATACAAGGCGAAAGCGGCAAATGCCTGCAGCCACTTCAACGGATCGTCGACCTCGGCCGCGAAGATGATGCCCCCGAACAGGAGCAGGTTCTTCACCCACTGCCGCGGCCTCAGGGCGACGAACGCCGCCCGGATCGGCGAGCGCTCGGGTCCGTGCGGCGCCTTCTGCCGGCGTGAGGTGGTCTGCCCGCGCGTCGTCTCTCCACGCGGGATCACGTACGACGCTCGGGCACCACGAGCGTGAAGCGGCTTCCCTGTCCCACGGTCGATTCGAGCTCGAGTCGGCCTCCGAGGGCTACCGCAAGCTCCCGGCCGATCGGCAGGCCGAGGCCGGTGCCGTGGTTGTCCCGCGAAATGAACGGCACGAAGATGCGCTCCTGCTCGTCGGGTTGGATTCCCGGACCGGTGTCGCAGACGTCAATGCGAACCGTGCCGCCGAGGCTCGACGATCCAATCGAGATCGTGCCGCCGTCAGGCGTCCACCGGAACGCATTGGCGAGCAGGTTTGTGAGGACCTGGAGAACCCGATCGCCGTCGGTGACGATGACCGGAGCGTTCATGTCCTCATCGAGCCTGAACGTCAGGCTGCGGCGCCGCGCCTCCTCGCCGAAGCTCGCATGCGCCTGGGCGACGAGCGCTCCGATATCGACCTCCTCGGCGTGCACGGTGAACCGATGCGCGTTCAGCTTGGCCAGATCGAGAACGTCTCCGACGAGGCGCTCCAGACGGATCGTCTCGCTGGCGACGACATCGAGGGAGGCACGCTCCGCCTCGCGATCGTCGAACAAACCATCCCGGATCGCGTCGACGTGACCCTTGATCGCCGTCAACGGCGTACGGAGCTCGTGCGAGACCGACATCAGAAATTGTCGCTCGCGCTCCTCCGTCGCGCCGAGGCGGCCGGCCATCTCGTTGAAACGCCTCGAGAGCTGGCTGATCTCGTCGCCGCCCTCCCCCGCCGGCACCCGTACCGCGTAGTTGCCGGCCGCGATTTCGTCCGCCGCGCTCGACAGGGCGAGCACGGGGCCTGTGATCTTCCGGGAGAGCCACCAGGCCAGCAGCCCTGCAACGAGCGCTCCGACCGCCACGGCAAGCGCGAGACGCGCCACAAGCGGTAGCCATTGATCGCGCAGCTCCGTCCTCGGCTTCGCGACGACGATTGCACCGAGCGCCTCGCTCTCCGGCTCGAGGCGAACGGGTGCGGACGCGGCGAGAAACGCGCGATTGCTCCCGGGCGGCGTGAACTCGAACGTGACCGGCCCCGACAGGTCACGCACCGCGGCCGGCACTGACGCTTCGGCAAGGCGCGTCAGCCCGGTGTCCTGCCCGGGAAAGAGCGACGAGCCGAGGTAGAAGATCCGGTCGCCGGTCGCGAGCTCCAGCTTGGGCGCGGCGAAGTCGATCGAGCCGGATCCCTCGTCGACTGCACGGAGCGCTGCGTCGGCGTAGAGCCGTGAGAGGCCGGCGGCCTCGCGTTTGAGCTCCTGGATCGACTGGTCGCGGGTGTAGGTCTGAAAGAGGCGTAGCGAGATCAGTGCGGCAAAGATCCCTGCGAGCACGATCCCGAGCAGGAACAGGGCCGGCAGGCGGAACCGCAGCGACCGCATCACGATGGGAGTGTAAAACCGCGGCCGGCTCGGCGTCCGATCCCGGGGTTCACTTCAGAGCCTCAGGCCGCGGGCGCAGAGGTGCGATCCTGAGCGACCTTGTACCCCACGCCCCACACGGTGACGATCGGCGACGCATCCTCGAGCTTGCGACGGATCTGACGCACGTGGACATCGACTGTCCTCGTGTCGCCGGCGAACGTGTATCCCCAGACGCGCTCGAGGAGCTGGTCGCGCGTCAGGACGAGCCCACGATGATCGAGAAGCTCCCAGAGAAGCTCGAACTCCTTCGGTGCGAGCTGGATCTCGCGATCGCCGACCATCACCTCACGCCGGCCGGCATTGATCGTCAGGTCGCCGTGCGTGATCTCGTCGCCCTCGTCGCGGCGTCTGTCCGACGACGACCGTCGCAGCACGCTCTTGACCCGAGCAACCAGCTCGCGTGGATTGAACGGTTTCGTGAGATAGTCGTCGGCCCCGACCTCGAGTCCGATGATCTTGTCCACGTCCTCATCCCTCGCGGTCAGCATCAGGATCGGCACATCGGATCCCTTGCGGACGCGGCGGCAGATCTCGATCCCGTCCATATCCGGCAGATTCAGGTCGAGGATGATCAGAGCCGGAATCTCGGCCGCGATGGCATTCAGGGCCGCGCCGCCGGTCCCGACGGCCTTGACGACGTATCCCGCGTTCTTGAGGTAGAGCGTGACGAAGGACGCGATCGCGGCCTCGTCCTCAACGACGAGGATCGTCTTCGGGGTGGTCATTACTGGATCTTGACTGATCGACACGACGACGCGGTCAGGTCACTGATCCCGAACGACGTTTTCGTTGTCTCATCAGGAACCGAATCGAGCTGAGAGTCGCCCACCCGGTAGCGGCCGGTGTCGCCGACGGCGTCGGGATCGCCGTCCATCACGGCGGTTCCGGTTCCTCGCGCCGACACCGATACACCATCGCCGCCCGCGACGATCCGGTACCGCCCGGCCGAGATCCGGAACGTGATATTTCGGCCCTTGATCCACAGGTTCTTACCGCGCGGGACGCCGTTCACCCATGGGCTCCACTGGTCGGCCGGCGTCAGGTCGATGATCTTCAATGACCCCCGGTCGACGCGACCGACGATCACGCCCTTCCCGGTGATCTGGAACGAGCCACGGCCTTCCTTGATCTCGAGCGAGCCGCCCGGTGACCGTGTGGCAGCGGTCGCTATGCCGACCGAGACGGCGAGGGCGAGCAGTATCAGGGCCAGGAGGCGCATGTCTTCGAGAGTATCGGCACCCCGGGTGATCCCGCGATGAGACGCCGGTAAGGAATCTGTTAGCGCTTGGCCTCCGAGCGCGGGAGCAGCCGTCCTGCAAAACAGCAAGAATCGCCGGATGGACGACATCACGACCTTCGGGCGCGCGATCGAGTTCGTCGCCGTCGCGCTGACGCTCGCGATCGTCGTCCGCGTGGTCGCCGCCCGGATCGGATTGCCGACCGCGGCACTGCTCCTGACAGTGACGGCTCTCGCCTCCGATTTCTCCGAACGGCTGGCCGGTCTGCTCACGTTCCAGGACGTTCAGCGGGTCGCGACGCTCGCTCTGATCGTGATCCTCTTCGACGGCGGCATGGGAATCGGCCTGCGCCGGTTCCGCTCTGCTGCCGTGCCGATCACCGTCGTCGGCGTGGTCGGGACATTCGCGACGGCACCTCTCGTCGCCATCGCAGCGCACTATCTGCTCGGATTCGACTGGACGGTCGCACTGCTGATCGGGGCTGCGGTGGCGCCAACCGATCCCGCAGTCACGTTCTCTGTCCTCGCGGGCAAGGAGGTGGAAGGACGCGCCGGAACGATCCTCGAGGGCGAGTCGGGGTTCAACGACCCGGTCGGTATCGCATTGATGATCGGCATGATCGAGCTCGCGATCCATCCCGACGCGTCGGTCGCCGAGGTCGCCGTGGAGTTCCTCCGCGAGATGGGTATCGGTCTTGCCGTCGGAGTCGGGGCCGGAGTCGTGCTCCTCTACCTCCTGCGCCGTGTTCCGCTGCCCGACCGATCCCTCTACCCGATCACGGTTCTCCTCGGCGCCTTCCTCACCTACGGGCTCGCGGCGATCACCCACGGCTCCGGTTTCCTCGCGGTCTTCGTTGCCGGCATCGTTATCGGTGACGCGGCGTTCCCGCGTCGCGCCGAGGTGCGAGAGTTCCACACAGCCCTCGCGGACCTCGGGGAGCTCGCGGTGTTCGTCGCTCTGGGCTTGACGATCGAGCTCGGGTTCATCTTCGCCGACTCACTCTGGTGGCAGGGCCTCGTGCTCGCGGTCGTACTGGGCTTCGTTGTCAGACCGCTGGTCGTTCTCCCGCTCCTGCTCCCCGCCAGGCTCTCACGGGGTGAGCGCCTCTTCGTCACGTTCTCCGGGCTCAAGGGGGCGGTGCCGATCCTGCTCGCGTCGCTTGCCGTCGTCGGCGGGACAGAACAGTCGGAGGAAATCTACGGGATTGTCTTCGTCATCGTCCTGTTCTCGGTCGCGGTGCAAGGGACACTGGTACCCACCGTTGCGAACCGGCTCGGCGTGCCGATGATCGACGCCGACCACGGGCCCGAAGACCGTCAGTCGTAGGTGTAGAAGCCGCGGCCGCTCTTGCGACCGAGCAGGCCGGCATTCTTCATCGTCACGATGCGCGCCGGCGGGGCCATACGCGGATCGCGCGAGAGCGCGTAGAGCGCCTCGGCGGCGTGAACGTGGACGTCGATGCCGACGAGATCGACGAGCGCGCACGGGCCCATCGGCCAGCCCGCCCCGTTCTTCATCGCGGTGTCGAGCGCCTCGGGCGTGATGCGCGCCTCGTCGAGGACGCGGACGCAGTCGTTCAGGAGGGGGATCAGCACGCGATTGACGATGAACCCGGGAGTGTCGTGGCACGTTACGACTTCCTTGCCGAATCGCTCTCCCACCTCGATGACCACCGCCACTGCGACGTCCGACGTGAGCTCCGCCTGGACGATCTCGACGAGGGGCATGAGAGGAGCCGGGTTGAAGAAGTGCATCCCGACGACCCGCTCGGGCCGCGTCGTCGCGGCGGCGATCGCGGTCACGGAGAGCGCCGAGGTGTTGGTAGCGAGAATCGCGTCAGGGCGGCAGATCCGGTCGAGGTCTGCAAAGAGGGCGCGCTTGGGCTCGAGCTCCTCGACGATCGCCTCGATCACGAGGTCACACTCCGCGAACGGCTCGAGATCCGCAGTGGTCTCGAGCCTTGCGATTGCAGCATCCCTCTCATCCGCGGAGAGCTGGCCCTTGTCGACTTTGCGATCGAGGAAGTGGCCGATCCTGGCAGCAGCAGCGGCGCCGAGCACGGATGTCACCTCTCGCCCGACTGTCCGGTAGCCCGCTTCCACGGCGAGCTGCGCAATGCCTGCGCCCATTGCGCCGAGGCCGATCACACCGATCGTCCGGATCTCCGTCACCGGACGATCGTAGACGAGGGATCGATCAGGCCGCTAGAGCATGCAGTTGCGCCGAGCGCAGCCGCAGCAGCGCGACGAGATCACCCGTAGCGCGAAAGGGATCGGTGACGACGTCGGCGCTCGAAGTCGAAAGCGCAGCGACGATTGCCCCGTCGGTTTCCGCCACGAGAACGGGATCGGCCGGGACGGTGCGGTCGACGAGATGCGCGAGCCGCCGGATTGCGGCCGCATCGCCGGGCCGGGCGGAGCGAATGGCGATCTCGCTCCGACCCGCGACCTGGCGTGCGAGGGCTGCCGGAAGGTGCTCGGTCACCCGAGGTACCTGCGCCGGCGAGCCGACTCGTCGATCCGGGAGTCCTTGCCTGCAAAGACAGAACCGAGAGCGACGAGAACGATGAAGACGATCAGTGCGATTTCCATGGCTGCATCTTCGCTGAGCAGGTACTATCAGCACAAGTCGAGGTATTGATGACATCTATTACCCAAGCTGATACTCCTCTTCAGGACACCTGGCTCGGTGTCGAGGTGCGCCATTTGGCGGCGCTCGAAGCCGTTGCACGCACTGGCTCCTTCGGTCGCGCTGCCTCGGAACTCGGCTACACGCAGTCGGCCATCAGCCAGCAGATCGCGGCCCTCGAGCGAATCGTGGGAGAGAGGCTCGTTGAGCGTCCTGGCGGGCCGCGTGCGATCTCGATGACCGAGGCCGGGACACTGCTCCTTCGCCACGCGGAGGCCGTCGTCCATCGCCTCGCAGCCGCCCGCGCCGACATGCTCGCGTTGCGCGCCGGCGAGACCGGATCGCTCCGCGTCGGGACGTATCAGAGCATCGGCTCGCGCGTGCTTCCCGAAGTGATGCGGCGGTTTCGTACGGGGTGGCCGAAGATCGAGATCGGCCTTTCCGAGCCGACCACAGATTCCGAGCTCTATGCCGAGATCGAGAGCGGCCGCCTCGACCTGGCGTTCTGTTCGGCACCGCTGCCCGACGGACCGTTCGACGCTCTCGAGCTGATGCGGGATCCGTATGTTCTTCTTCTCCCGGCAGGGCACCTGATGGCGGAGCGCGCGACCTGCTCGCTGTCCGAGCTCGACGGGCTGACGCTGATCGGATCAGGAACGTGTGCGAGCGGGCTCGAGGCGGAGAAGATCCTGCGCGACGCCGGCCACGTTGTCGAGTACGCGTTTCGCTCGGACGACAACGGTACCCTCCAGGGGCTCGTGGCGGCGGAGTTCGGGGCGGCCCTCGTCCCCCTTCTGGCGGTCATTCCCGGTGACGATCGCGTGCGGGTCGTGGCAATCGAGCCACCCGTTCCCGATCGAGTCATCTCGGTCGTCTGGCATCGCGATCGCGTTCGGTCGCCGGCCGCCCGCGCGTTCGTGGAGATCGCCCTGGCGGTCAGTGCTGGCGTGGAGACGGAGCTGGCCGCGTCGTGAGAGCGAGGTCACGCGGCGCGCGTCGCCGCAGCCGTCGCCGCCGCTGGAGCGGTGGTCTCGGACTCATCCAGGACGGCCACCCCCTTGCAGAACAACGCTACGAGCTCGGGGCGCTAGCGCCTCAGAGGCGTTCGACGATCGCTGCGATGGCCTGACCCTGACCGATGCACATGCAGGCGAGGCCGTAGCGCGCTTCCCGGCGGTCGAGCTCGGCGAGCAGCGTGGCGGTGATCCTGGCGCCCGTGGCACCGAGGGGGTGGCCGAGAGAGATGCCGCCGCCGTTCGGATTGACGTCTCCTGCGACCCAGCGCTCGTGCAAGCCCGTGTCGGCGAGCGTCTGCAACACGACCGACGCGAACGCCTCGTTGATCTCGATCACGGCCATGTCGTCCCAGCCGAGACCCGCCCGGCGAAGCGCCTCGGCACACGCGATCGGGTTGCCGTGCAGCATCCGGTACGGGTCGACGCCCGCGATCCCGAACGAGACGAAGCGGGCGCGTGGCGTGACGCCGAGGCGTGTTGAAGCAGCCTCGCTCGCAATCAGCATTGCCGCCGCGCCGTCGACGATCTGGCTCGAGTTGCCGGCGGTGACGACGCCGTCGTCGAGGAAGACGGGTTTGAGCGATGCGAGCTTCTCGGCGGAAGTATCGCGGCGCGGCGCCTCGTCCTCCGTGAACGAGCTGCCGTCCGGGAGTGCGACGGGCACGATCTCTCCCTCGAACAGACCACCGTCGATCGCGGCCACGGCGCGCCGATGCGACTCGAGCGCGTAGTCGTCGAGTTGCTCGCGCGCGAGACCCCACTCCTTCGCGATCTCCTCGGCCGAGATGCCCTGCGGCACGATCGGCCAACGATCGCCGAGCCGTGGGTTGAGGAGACTCCATCCCTCCGGCCCGAGGTTCGATCCCATGGGGACACGTGACATCGACTCCACACCGGCCGCAACGACGACATCGAGGTGCCCGGCCCGGATCGCCGACGCAGCGTTGAAGGCGGCCTGCAACGACGAGCCGCACTGGCGGTCGACCGTCGTCGCGGCGACCGACTCCGGCCAGCCGGCGACGAGGGTCGCGATCCGGCCGACGTTGAACGCCTGCTCGCCGACCTGGGTGACGCAGCCCATCTGCACGTCCTCGACCTCGGCCGGGTCGAATCCGACCCGGTCTGCGAGGCTCGTCAAGACCCGAGCGGCGAGGTCGTCGCCACGGACGACTGCAAGGGCTCCATTGCGGCGACCGATCGGCGTTCGCACGGCGTCGATGATGAGCGCGTCCGTCATACGAGGAGCGTAGCGGCGATCGGCCCGCGGCCCTCCATCATCTAGCCTGTCCGTGACGGCATTCGACAAGGAGAATTGACATGGCAGTCGCGGCAACCGGAGTCGACGAACAGCTCCTCATCGGTGGGGAATGGCGGGAGGCGGCGAACGGTTCCCGCTTCGACGTGACGGATCCAGCGACCGGCGAGCTCGTCGGCTCGGTGCCCGACGCAGGCGAGCCGGATGTCCGCGCCGCGATCGACGCCGCGGCGGTCGCGCTGGACGAGTGGAAGTCGCTGCCTGCGCTTCAGCGCGGGCGCATCCTCCGCGCCGCCGCCGACCTGATCCGCGAGCGCAAGGACACGATCGCGCTCGTGATGACCTCGGAGCAGGGCAAGCCGCTCGCCGAGGCAGCGGGCGAGGTCGACTACGCCGCCAGCTTCCTGGAGTGGTTCGGCGGCGAGGCGGAGCGCGTTTACGGACAGATCGTGCCCCCGATGAATCCTGCGAGCCGCGTGCTCGTGCTGCGTCAGCCGGTCGGGGTGACGGCCGCGATCACGCCGTGGAACTTCCCGGCCGCGATGATGACGCGCAAGCTCGGCCCTGCGATGGCAGCCGGGTGCACGAGCGTCGTCAAGCCTGCAAGCGCAACGCCCCTTACTGCGGCGCTGATCCTGCGCGCGATCGAGGACGCGGGCACGCCACCCGGCGTTGTCAACCTGATCACCTCCCGCTCTTCAGGCATGGTGGCAAAGCAGCTCTTCTCCGACGCGCGCGTGCGGAAGATCTCGTTCACGGGTTCGACCGAGGTCGGCAAGGAGCTGATTCGCGCATCTGCCGACCAGGTGAAGCGGCTCTCCCTCGAGCTCGGCGGCCATGCCCCCTACGTCATCTTCGACGACGCTGATCTCGACGAGGCCGTCGACGGGCTGATTGCCTCGAAGTTCCGCAACGCCGGCCAGACCTGCGTATGCGCCAACCGCACCTACGTCCAGGCAGGCATCTATGACGCGTTCGTCGTAAAGCTCGCCGAGAAGGTGGCGAAGATGGTCGTCGGCCACGGGACCGAGGAAGGCGTCACGATCGGCCCGCTGATCGACGACGGCGCCGTGGACAAGGCCGACGAGCACGTCCAGGACGCGATCGCGCACGGCGCGCGGCTCGTCGTCGGTGGCGAGCGAATCGAAGGAAACGGGTCGTTCTACGCACCCACGGTGCTCGAGGGCGTGACCCCGGAAATGCTGATCTCGACCGAGGAGACATTTGGACCCGTCGCGGGCGTCACGCGATTCGAGACCGAGGAGGAAGCGATTCGTGTCGCCAACGCGTCGATCTACGGCCTCGCCGCGTACTTCCACACCCGGGACTACGCGCGGCTCCTCCGGGTTGCCGAGAAGCTCGAGTACGGGATTATCGGAGCGAATACCGGGGTCATCAGCGCGGCGAACGCACCATTCGGCGGCGTCAAGGAGTCGGGCTACGGCCGCGAGGGCGGTTCCGTGGGGATCGACGAGTACCTGGATGTCAAGTACGTCCAGGTCGGAGGTGTGGGGCTCTAGCAGACCGGCGGCGACCTGTCACCCGGCTATTCTCTCGCCGTGGCGCTCTTCTCCAGCAAGCCCTCCGCTCCAACTGCAAGCGATCTTCGTCGTGAGCGGCGGGCGCTGCTCATCCTCCGCGACGAGAGGTTCCGGGAGCTCGGCGGCCTGACGCTCGAGATGTACCGCCGCGACCACTTCAACGAGACGCTGATCGTCGAGCGGTGCGCCGAGCTCGTGGCAATCGAGGCCCGGGCGAGTGAGATCGAGGCGCTGCTCCAGGGCGCGCGTGGTCTCCGCCGCCAGGGCAGCGCGATCTGCGCCTGTGGCGCCCCGTTGCTCATGGGGGCGCGCTTCTGTCCGAGCTGCGGCCGATCTCTGATCGAGGAAAGCGCCCAGGCGGAGGCGAGCGGGTGACACAGTGCCCACGCTGCGGCGGGGGTATCTCCGTGGGGCAGGAGTTCTGCCTGGAGTGCGGCCTGAAGCTCCCGGTCGCCGGACGTGTCGGATCGGTGCCTCTGGATCGTCGCAAGGCATCACTCGCCATCTTGCTCGCCGGCATCGTCGCTGTCGCCGGAGGAGCTCTCGCCATCGGACTGACGCGCGAGACTGCGACAGCCACCACGATCCTCACGGCGACGGGCGGCAGCGAGACCGTCAAGGCGCCGACGGTGACGAACGCCTCGAGGCTCGAAGAATGGCCCTTGGAGAGGAGCGGCTGGACGATCGTGCTTGTCTCCGTGCCGAAGGTCGAAGGCCGGGACGCCGCCGTCGCACGCGCCGCCGACGCGCGCCAGAAGGGCCTGAAGGGAGTTGGAGTGCTCGATTCCTCCAAGTTCGCGAGCCTCCACCCCGGCTACTGGATGGTCTTCAGCGGCTTCTATCCGAGCGAACCAGAGGCTGCAAGCCATCTGCGCGATGCAAAATCGGTTCAGCGCGGCGCACGAACCGCCCGGATCAGCCGCTGAACGTGTTGTCTCTTCTGACGAGATCGAAACGGAGTTTGTAACACGGACCGAAACCGGGTAGACTCCACGTGGCGGGAGCGGATTTTCCGCCTATATTCCCCATTTTCACAGAAGCGAGACCCAAACGATGGAAGATCATGTCGTCTACTTGCAGTCCTGCATGTATCAGTACTCGCGGGCCGTCTATCGCTCGATCAAGGATCTGATCGATCCGTACACCGATCGGCACACGCGCCTCGAGTCACGGCGGGCAGTTCTCGAAGAGTGCGAGCTCACGATGTCGCGCCTAGCAGCCGACCCGCAGTACTTCGCGCGCCCCGATCGTGCCCTGTTCCAGGACATTCGCCGCTACTTCCCCATCACCGCGCAGGCACAGGTCGCCTGGGCCGTCCGTGAGGGCGTCGGGGCAGCGATCGCGTTCGTCGAGCAGCAGATCGAGGCAGGAGCGTTCGACGGCGGCATCGCTCGGTGTAAGGCCACGACCCGCAAGGGCAAGGCATGTCAGCGCACACCGCTGCCGAGTCGGGACTACTGCCCGTCGCATCAACATCTCGAAGCGCGCACGTCGCTCGCCGCCTAGCCACCTCGCAGCGCCGACGTCAACCCGATCGATCCTCCGGGATCGGTCAATCACCCGGGCGGCACGGGCTGTAAGCTCGAACACACGATGTCGCACGACACCGACAAGCTCATCCGTCAACTCTCGCTCGTCGCCTTTCTGATGGCCGAGCGCCGTCCGCTGACCGCGCGCGATGTCAAGGGCAACGTCGAGGGCTACTCGGAGATGTCCGACGAGGCCTTCGCGCGTCGGTTCTACTCGGACCGCGCGGAACTCACCGCGCTCGGCGTCCCCCTTCACTCGCACCGTGACGAGTTCACGGGTGAGGAGCTCTACACTCTGCGGTCGGAGAACTACTTCCTCGATCGCCTCGACCTGAAGGACGACGAGCTCGCGGCGCTCCAGACAGCGCTGTTCTACCTCGACGGGAAGTTCGCCTACGCAGAGCCGCTGCGGCTCGCGCTGCAGAACCTCGCTCTCGGCCGTCCCGGCTTCCACGAGGCACGAACAGACACCGCCGAGCGCGTGCGCGTGAGCGCTCCTGACTACTCTCCCGAGTTGGCCGGTCGCCTCTCCAAGCTCGAGTCGGCAATCTCGAAGCAACGCACGATCAAGTTCTCGTACTGGTCGCCGCAGCGGGACAAGGTCGGTGAGCGGGCCCTCAATCCCTATGCGCTGCGCCTCGACGAGGGCATCTGGTACGTCGTTGGCCAGGACCTCGACCGCGCTGCTGTGCGGACGTTCCGCGTCTCACGAATCCGCAGCGACATTCGTTTCGCCACGCGCCGCGAGCGCGACTTCCGGTTGCCGCCCGAGTTCGATGTCGAGGCGCACCGCGTGCCGCGACCGTGGCAGATCGGCGAGACCGCCGGCAAGGCCCGGATCGCTGTCCAGGGCGACACGGCCTGGTGGGTGCATCGGACCCTGTCGGACGCCGGGTCCCTCGTGGACGGGGTGTTCGAAACCGACTTTGCGAACGTCGAGCCGCTCGCCGGCTGGGTGCTCCGGCAGAACGGCCGGGCCATCCCTCTCGCTCCCAAGGCGTTGCGCGATGCGGTCTCCGACGGACTCGCCCGTCTCCGAGACGGCCACGACGGCGATGTCCCTGTCCTTGCCAGGGAGCGTCGCATCGAGGCTCACTCGGACCGGGGCGACCGGCCCGTTGGCCCGATCGCGCCCGAGCGGTTCGGAGTCCTTCAGGCGCTGCTCGCTCACGTCCTCTCCGCGTGCGGTGAGGGACGCGACGCACGACTCGATGCCAACGATCTTGCTTCACGCTTCTCGATTCCCCGCGAGGAGCTCCAGGAGACGCTGTCGCTCCTCAACCTCGTCAACTTCGGCGGCGGCTGCTATACGGTCTACGCCGAGGTCGACGAAGACGAAGGGATCGTCCGGGTCGACAAGGAGCTCTACGGCGACGTCTTTCGGCGTCCCCCGAAGCTGACGCCTCTCGAGGCCCGCGCTATCCGTCTCGCCATTGACTACGTCGGGCCGACAATCGCTGCGGAGGCCCACACGCCGCTCGATCGCGTGCGGAAGAAGCTTGAGGAGACGTTCGGGCAGTTCGACCTCCCTCGAGCCCCGTCCGGAGATGCCGAGGACGTCGAAGAGAAGCTCGTCCGTACCCTCTCGGACGCGGTGGAGAAGCGTCTCGTCGTCGAGATCGAGTACCTCAAGGAGGGAGACGAGAATCCGACAACACGTTCGGTGGAGCCGTACTCGTTCGAGCGCGAGCTACCCGTCTGGCGCGTTCACACGTGGGATCGCACGGCCGACGGACCGCGCACCTATCGACTCGACAGGATGCGGTCGGCGACGATGACGACCGAGTCGTTCGAACCGCGCGACGGCTTCGACCCCCGCTACCTCCACGAGCAGCGGATCGCACGACTCTGGCACTCACCCGTCGTAGCGCGCTGGAAGCTCGAGCGCGGCGCTCGAGCTCTGACCGACAAGGCGGCCCTCTCGGAGATCCAGTTCAAGACGGACGAATGGCTGCTGTCCGAGGTACTCGCGGACGCAGGAGAAACCATCGTGCTCGAGCCGAGCGACATGCGGGCGAGCGTCGCTGCGCGCGCCAAGGAACTGCAATCGGAGCTGGGCGTCACGACGCGTCGGAAGCGGCCGGCAGCACGAGCCTGAATGTCGCGCCCCAGTCGGGACGCGACTCCACCTCGACCTCTCCCCCGTGCTCTCGGGCGATCTCTCGTACCACAGCGAGGCCGAGACCTGACCCCGATCGGGCGCTCGTGGCGCGCACTCCCGGCTCGAAGATCCGCTCGAGGTCTTCGGGCAAGACTCCCTCGCCCTCGTCGATGACCGAGACCAGACATGAGCCTCCCCTACGCGTCGCCGCCACGGTGACTGTCGCCCCTGCCGGTGAGTGCCCGATCGCGTTCCCGATCAGGTTGTCGAGGGCCTGACGCAGGCGGGTCGCGTCACCGATAACCGCGAGCGCGGTGTCGGTCTCCGGTGCCACGACGATCGACGAACCTCCGAGAGTCGCAGTTTCACACGCATCCAAAGCGATTCGACCGAGATCGAGCCGCGTCAGCCTGAGCGTCGCTTCGGTGACGTCGGTGAGCAGGCGCTCGAGGCTCGCACCCGCCGTGCAGGCCAGCTCCACGAGACGGAGCCTCGTCGAGTAGTCCGCGTCGGCATAGACCTCCGAGATCGCAAGGAGCGCGGCCACCGGGCTCCGCAGCTCGTGAACGAGGACATCGAGCCGGGTTCGCATCACGATGAGCGCTCGACGATCTGCTGTTCGGCCCAACTCGCCGCGTCGGCAAGGATCGAGTCGTCGCTCGATCGGAACGGCTCCAGGTGCTGGAGAGCGCCGCGACCTCCCGTGTTGCCGAGGGCGTGGAGCGCGTTGCGCTTCAGCCAGCGCGCGTCATTTCGAGGCACGTAGAGGCGGTCGAGCTCGCCGACGAGATCGCTCCCTGAGCGCGTGAGCCAGTCGATGAGCGAGACGTTCGACATTGCATCGTCGGCAAGCTCGACACCTGCGCGCCGCTTCTCGACCCCCCGATTCCAGGGGCATACGTCCTGACAGATGTCACAGCCGTACACCGAGGCACCGAGCTCGGCGCGGTAGTCCTCGGGAACCGGCGCCGGTGCCTGCGTCCAGTACGAGAGGCAGCGATTCGCATCGAGCACCCCGGGATCGTCGAGCGCTCCCGTCGGGCACGCATCGATACAGAGAGTGCAGCGCCCGCAATCGAGGTCGAGGGGTGGCGTCGCCTCCACCTCGACGTCGGTGATCAGCGTGCCGAGGACAACCCACGATCCGTGCTCACGCGTGATCAACATCGTGTTCTTGCCGTAGAAGCCGAGCCCCGCTCGTCGCGCCCCCTCGCGATCGACGTGTTGATTGGCGTCGACGAAGACGCGGTACCTGCCACCGAGGCTTCGACCGAGAGCATCGAGGCGTTCGCGTAGGAGCGCGTAGTGGTCACGCCACGCATACCGCGGGAGGCGCCCTTCACCGGCGCCCGCGTCGGGGCCATCGACCCAGTAGCAGAGCGCTGCCGAGATCACGGTTTTCGCCTCCCCGTCGAGATGGAGCTCCGGGTGGCAGGAGATCTCGGGGTGGGCCATGGTGAACTTCATGTCGGCGAAGAGGCCCGTCGCACGGCGCTCGCGGATGTGCTCCTCCGTCCCCGTGTACGCCGCTGCAGGGGACGCGCCGACTGCATCGAGGCCAACCTCGATCGCAAGCTGGGCGAGCTCCGCCGCCGTCACGGCAACCGTCTCAGGCAACAGGCGCACATGGCCCTAGGTTCCGTGTCGACCCTACGGATCCTGGTTCGCAGGGAGGGTCTCGGCGTGTAGCGACGTACCGGTGAGCGACGCGTGGGCGGCGCCGGGTCAGAAGGCCTCGACGCCGATACCGCCGAAGCCCTGAGCGCGGAACGAGCTCGGCGCTAGCCGAAGCCTAGGATGAACTTCGCGTCTTCCGACATGCGGTCGGGAGTCCACGGCGGATCGAACGTCAGCTCCACTTCGACCTTCTCGACGCCGGGAAGCGCCGCGACCGCGTCGTGGATGCCCTCCTGGATCATCTGGCCTGCAGGACAACCCATCGAGGTGAGAGAGTGGATGACCTTGATGTTCGGCCCCTCGATCTCTGCCTCGTAGAAAAGGCCGATCTCGACGATGTCCATTCCGAGCTCCGGATCCTCGACGCCGTGGAGCGCTTCGATGACGTCTGCTTCGGTGACCATGGCTGGAGTCTAGCTACGAGGCGACGGGTTTCAGATGACCGCCGGTGATCGCTCACACCCGGGCGAGGCGCTCGGCCCCCGTGAGGACGAGGTCGAGTACCTGGCCGATCGCGTGGTCGAGGTTCACGTTCTCGATCACCGGGACATCACAGCGCCGTGCACGCTCGACGAGAATGTCCTGGATCATCCGGATCTCGGTCATCCCGTCTAGGTACTTCTCCAGTGGGCGCAGGCCATCCGTGGCTGCGTCCCGGACCCAGAAGTGACTCCGGTGCGCCTGCTCGTCGCTGATCGAGATCACGCACTGAACGACGATCGCGTCGGTTCGATCGACGGCGATCATCCCGGGCACGAGATGGACGCCCTCGAGCACCATCGACCATCCTTCCGTGAGCGAGCGGTCGATCGCCGCCTCCACGCCAACGAGCACATTCCGCGTCTGGTCGAGGAAGCCACGCAGCGTTGCATCACCGGCAAGATCCTCGTCGGCCCGGCTCAGCGCGAGCTCCGCCTCGAAGCTCGAGTAGTGCACCGACGGCATGAACTCGCGAGAGAAGAACGCACGCATTGTCTGGCGGATGAAGTCCGTCGACGTCACCCGGGTAATGCCGAGCCGGTGCGCCACCTCGGTGGCAAGCGTCGACTTGCCCGTGCCGGTCGCGCCGCCGACGAGCAGCACGACGGGGAGCTCGAGGTGCTGGAGTGCCTGGAGACGCCGCAGTCGGCGCATCGTGCGCACCGCCTCCTGCTCGCCGAGCGTCTCGGCAGCGACCTCCGCCAGCCGGTCGAGGTCGAGCTCGAGCGAGCCACGGTCGATCATGTCCGCATCGGCGCGACGGGCGAGCTCGTACGCACGGGTGGGCGTCAGGCCCGTGGCGGCCAGCGCGCGCGCCATCAGTCCCTTTGACCACGGCGGCCCCTCGTCACCTCCGAGCGGTAGCGGAGCGAGATAGCGGCGTTCGCTCACACGCCCACCGTCGCAGACGCGGTCGCCTCGTTCGCGAGCCGACCGAGCTCGGCGTCGAGTTCAGGCTCGCCCGCAAGGGGCAGGACGTCGTTCGCCGCGAGCACGACGGGGACATCCATCCGCGCGGCCTCCTCGGCAACGACATCGATCGCGGCTGCCTTGATCTCGACAACGATGACGTCGCAGTCGAGGCCGACGAGCTCCGACCGGAGCGCCGCCCGGTCCGAGAGGCTCCCGGAGACGTGAACGACCTCTCCCCCGTACGTTCGTTCGAGGTGTTCGGCGATCCGGGCGTGTTGCGTTCCCGGCGCTGTCCCGAAGTACGCGACCCGCCGTCCACGGACGTCCTCGAGCGGGCGGGGCCGCAGGACGACACGAACGACCGGCACGCCCGGGCGCGCCAGGGCCGTCATAGCGGTCGCAAGCTCGCGATGCGCGACGCCACTCTCCGCCATCGTCACGATGATGAGATCTGCGAGCAGGGCGCGATACGGGTTCAGGTAGCCGGTCGTAACGGCGAGATCCTGGTGCGCCCCGACAACCAGGATGCGGCGATCAGCCGCGATCGGAGGCAGAGCTGCTCCGCTCCCGTCGAGCACGATGAGGTCGGGATCGAGCTCCTCGGCGAGGCGGACACCCGCGAGGACATTGGACGTGCCGACGGCGCCGGCGAGACCGCCGCCGCAGCGACGGCAGCCGATTGTCAGCACGCCGGTCAGTGCGGCGGTCTCGAGGTGGTCCGAAGCGGCGTGCATCCCGGAGCGAGAGATGCGAAGCAGATCCGCGACGGTCGGCCGGACCTCGACGAGCTCGGGTTCGGGAGGTCCTCCACGGCCCATTGCGACGACGACGACATTCCGTTCCCGCGCCAGCTCGCCTGCCACGTGACCGGTCACGGCCGTCTTGCCGACGCGCTTTCCGGTTCCGATGATCGCGATCGAGGGTCGCGCAATGGCCTCGAAGCGCGGCGGGTCGAAGCGGAAGTCCGCTCCCTCGTAGGGAATCCCGAGGGCGAGCGCCCGGGCGGCGAGGCGGAATCGCGCGGGAGGGCCGAGAACGGGCTCGTCCGAGAGATCGAGCACGACGTCCGGTGAGAGCTCGGCGACCGCCTCTTCGAGCGACGCCAGGAGCGGCACACCGTAGTCCTCCCCACCCCGAAGCTTCTCCGTCCCCCCGACGAGCACACAGCCGACGATGTCGTAGGGCAACTCGACGAGCGCGTCCCTGACCACAGGGGCATAGTGCTCCCCGTCGATCATCGCCACTGCCCTCATACGCGGGACTTCACCTCGGACTCGATCCGGCCGGTGTACTTCTCGTACTCGAACGTGTCGGTCGAGAATTGAATGATGCGCTCCTGGCCGTGGAACGGATGTCGGCGCCAGATATCGACGTGGCTGCCGTTGACCTCGATCACGTTGTAACAGGGTCGTGTATTACCCCGCAAGCGTAGAGACGAAACGGTGCCGGTGTTGACGACGAAGAGATTCTCGAGGCGCCACGCGTATGGAACGTGCTTGTGCCCCGAGAGGACGAGCTGCACTCCGGATCGCAGGAGGCACTCGATCACGTCTCCTGCGTCATACACGACGTTCCGCTCCCGACCGGTTCCCGGGACGGGAAGCAGGTGATGGTGGAGCACGAAGATCCTCAGGTCGGCCGGCTCGGCACCGAACTCCCTCTCGATCCACGAGTAGCGGCCGCGCCCGATCTGGCCGTGGTCGAGGTCGGGCTCGGTCGAATCGACCGCGACAACGGTGACTCCGCCCTTGCGGAGCACCGAATTCCGCTCGCCGAACATCTCCTCGAAGTGCACGTACCCGACGTTCCGGGAGTCATGGTTTCCGGGTATCACGACGAGGGATTCACACTCGATCTTGTCGACGTACTGCCTCGCGAGCTGGTACTCGTGCTTGAAACCGAGGGTCGTGAGGTCACCCGAGCAGATGACGATGTCGGGATTCAGGTCGTTGATCTCGCTGATCGCGCGCTCGAGCAGGGTCGGCTCGAAGTACTGCTCGCCACAGTGGAGGTCAGAGAGGTGAGCGATCCGGAGGCCCGGTGCAGCGCTGTTCGACATCGCCGAAGTCTATGACCTCGAGGCGTCCGGGTCGAGGGGGCCGTCCGAGAGCGCGAGTACCGTCTACTCGTGCGGTCGGAATCCCACCGGTTCCAGGCGTACCGTGGAACAGAGCCCCCGCGGTTTGCCAACCGGATCGAGCTCGAGTGCGCCAGGATCCTGGACTGGTATGGCATCCCCTGGGACTACGAGCCCACCTCGTTCGTTCTCGAACGAGACGACCAGGGGCGGACTACTCGCGCATTCACGCCCGACTTCTTCCTCCCGGAAGAGAACCTGTACATCGAGGTGACCGTGATGAAGCAGTCCCTCGTGACGCGCAAGAATCGCAAGCTCCGGGAGCTGCGCGAGCAGTACCCGCACGTCAACGTCAAGCTCTTCTACCGGCGCGACCTCGAGCGCCTGGCCCAGCGCTACCGGCTGAAGCTCGCCTCATAGGACACGACCGCCTCATCGGCGAGGTCTACCTCTCGGCTGCCGAGATCGCTGCCCGTGTGGCAGAGCTCGGCGCGGAGATCGCTGCCGACTTCGAGGGCCGGGAGCCACTCCTCGTGGCTCCCCTGAAGTCGAGCACGATCTTCCTCGCCGATCTCTCCCGGGCTCTGCCGATCCTGCACACGATCGACGTCATCGAGATGGCTGCCTACTCTGACGGCCGCCGCGGCGGCGTCCGGCTGCTCAAGGATCTCGACGTTCCGATCGGCGGCAGGCATGTCCTGCTCGTCGAGGATGTCGTCGACACGGGGCTCACGCTCGCGTTCCTCACGCGGACGCTCGCCGAGCGCGATCCGGCGAGCATCACGTCCGTCACCTTGCTCGATCGCCCGTACCGAAGGCTCGTGGAGAACATCGGCCTCCGGTACGTCGGGTTCACAGTCCCTGATGAGCTGTTCGCGGGGTACGGCCTCGGTCTCGAGGAGCAGTGGCGCGCGCTGCCCGATCTCCGCATCATCCCGACAGAGGCGCTCCCGGCAGCGGCCACCGACGCCGCCTAGGAACTACACCAAGGCGCGTCCGGCCTACAGATACCGAAGCGGATCCACCGCCGCGCCATTCATCCGGACCTCGAAGTGCACGTGGGGCCCGGACGAGTTGCCGGTGTTCCCCGAGAGGGCGACCACGGTCCCGGCGCTCACGGCGGTTCCCTCACCGACGACGAGGCTCGAGTTGTGCGCGTACGCGGTCGAAAGTCCGCCTCCGTGATCGATCACCACGAGATTCCCGTAGCCGCCGAGCCACCCCGCGTGGATCACCGTGCCTGCCGCGGCCGCGCCAACCGGTGTCCCGGTGCCGACGGCGATGTCGATGCCCTCGTGCATCCTGCCCCACCGAGGGCCGAAGCCGCTCGTCACAGGCCCCGACACGGGCCAGGCAAGCGTTGCCCCTGACGAAGGAGCCGTGGGCGAGGGTGACGTCGCCGCTGGAATGGCGGCCTGCAAGGCCTGGATCTTCGCCGCGAGCGCAGCACTCTGGGCCGCGAGCGCCTCCGCCTCTGCGATGAACGTGGCGCGATCCTCACGTGCGCCCTCGAGCGCCTGCGCCTTGTCGCTCTCGGCGGCCACGAGCGCGCTCCGCCTCGAGGCAACGAGATCGCGTGCTTCGCGCTGAGCCGCGGTTCGCGCTGCTATGACCGATACGGATCGTGCGACCTCGCGCTCCATGCGAAGCGTCGATGCCCGTGCCCGTGCGAGCTCGATGCGGGCCGCGTCGAACGCTCCGGCGATCCGCTGGTCCTGCTTCCCGATTCGATCGAGAAGATCAAGGTTGTTGATGAGCTCGCCGAACGACGTGGCTCCGACGGCGAACGAGATGAGATCGGGGGAGTCCGACAGATAGATCGCGCGGACATGCTTCTCGAGAACACGAAGTGCCGCCCGGTATTGCTGGCCGAGGACTGCGAGTCGCGCGTTCTGTGCATCTACTTCGCGTCCCAGTTGCGTGAGGCGAGCCTGCTCGGCTGCGAGAGACGCCTCGAGCGCCGTAACCCGAGCCTGCTCACCCGCGAGGGCCGCCTCCGCCGAGCGTGCAGCCTGACTGAGCCTACTCACCTCGGTCGTGAGAAGCTTCGCCGACCTGGCCGCCTGCTCTGCCTTCTCGCGAGCCTCTCCGAGACGGGCGTCAACTCCCGACTTCTCGGCACCTGGATCACCCGTTGCGGTTCCCGCGAGCAGCATCACGGCCGCGAGCACACCAAGGACAACCGACAGGCGGACCATACGGACGCATTCGCGCCGTCGGGTACTAGACCTTCCCATTCTCCCCATCGAGCGCTCGGAGGGCACTCGCCGCCTCTCGCCGTAGCTCACCGATCGACGCGCGGTAGTCCTCGTCGCTGACCCGCCCGGCGCGATGGTCGGCCTCGATCTCCTTCAATGCCGAAAGGGCGCGATCGCGCTCCTCTGCGAGTGCAAGCCGTCGCTGACGTTCCGGTGTCATCTCCTCGAGCTCGTCGGAAACGGGCTCGGGCTCGCGGAGGTACGGCAAGGCCACGAGAACGACACATACGACGCCGAGGATCGCGCTGAGGGCGATAGCGATACTCACCGGCCACGGACGGGGCTGCCGGCCTCCTCGTAGCGAACGGCAAGTCGCCGCTGCTCGCGCGCATCGGGCCAGAGCGCGATGATCGTCCCGAGGAAGAAGATGAGCCCTGAGAGCCAGAGGAGGTTGACGAGCGGCTTGACGAAGATTCTGAAGTAGACGCTGCCGTCGCTGTAGATCGTCCCGGGGATGACGAAGAGATCCTCGCCTGTGAGATAGTCGGTGCGGACACCGACCTCCGACGACACCTGTGGATCGGGACCGGCGATCTTGTACGAGTTCTTACCGGCTTCGAGGGAACCGAGGCTCTCGCCGCCCTTGCTGACCGCCAGCTTCGCCCGCACCTCGGTCGCATGATCGGTCTGTCGCTCGCTGAGCCCGACATACCGCACCGTGTATCCGGACACCGTGAGCGCCTCCCCCTTTGCCAGGCGGCCTTCGACGACCGAGTCGTACGCGCTCGCTCCGGCGACACCGATCGCGAAGAGGACGATTGCGACGTGGACGATGTATCCCCCGTAGCGGCGACGGTTGCGACCGACCAGGGAGCCGAATGCCACGGGCCAAGACTCGCTCGCGAGCGCTCGACGCGCCTTGGTTCCCCGCACGAACTCGAGCCCTATCGCTGCAAGAACAAAGGCCGAGAACGTGTAGGCGATCAGCCCTGGAGTCGACGACCCGGCCCCGAGGAGCAGCAGCACGAGGCCGGTCGCGACAGCGACCGAGGCGGGCCAGAGGAACGTCCGGCCGAGGCCACGCAGCGAAGCTCGCCGCCATGCGATCAACGGGCCGACGCCCATCAGCAGGAGCAGCGGGAGCCCGAAGATACGAAGGAAGAAGTTGAAGTACGGTGGGCCGACAACGACGGAGTCCCCCCGCACCGCTTCGGAAAGGATCGGCCAGGCAACGCCCCAGAGAATGGTCAGGCAGAGCGCGACGAGGAGCAGGTTGTTGTAGAGAAAGACCGCCTCGCGAGAGATGAGCGACTCGAGCCTCGTCGTCGACCGCAGGAGCGGCAGCCGCCAGATGATCATCACCGTCGAGAAGACGACGGCGATCACGATGAACGCGAGAAACCAGGCGCCGATCGAGCTCTGCGAGAACGAGTGGATCGAGTTCACGACCCCCGACCGCGTCAGGAACGTGCCGAAGATCGAGAGGCAGAAGGCAAGCGAGACGAGAATCATGTTCCAGACTTTCAGCATTCCGCGCTTCTCCTGGATCATCACGGAGTGGAGGAACGCGGTGGCTGCGAGAAACGGCATCAGGGCGGCGTTCTCGACCGGATCCCAGGCGTAGAAGCCACCCCAGCCGACCTCGAGATAGGCCCAGTGCGAGCCGAGAAGCTGGCCAATCCCGAGCGCGGTCCAAGCGATCAGCGTCCAGCGTCGCGTCGCGACGATCCAGCGCTCGTCGGTGCGCCCGGAGAGCAGCGCTCCCATCGCGAAGGCGAACGGCACAGCAAGGCCGACGTACCCGAGGTAGAGGAACGGCGGGTGGGACATCATGTACGGATTCTGGAGACTCGGGTTCAGTCCGGCGCCGTCGACCGGCGCGACCTGCGTCGCGAACGGCGTCGCTACGAGGACGAGAAGAAACGCGAACCCGACGGAGATGCCTCCGAGTACCGGCGTCACCCAGACGACGAGATCACGCGTGCGGTTGCGGTTGACCCAGACGGCGAGCGCGGCGTAGCCCGTAAGAATGAGGAGCCAGAGCAGGAGCGAGCCCTCCTGGCCGCCCCAGAGCGCGGAGACCTTGTAGATCCCACCCAGCGAGCGGCTCGAGTGCTCGGCGACGTACACGAGCGAATAGTCGTTGCGAACGAATCCGGCCACGAGGATGCCGGCAGCAATCAGCGTCGAGCCGAAGGAGGCGATGAGGGCGTTGCGGGCCGACATCGCAAGCCTGCGCCGACGCGTGATCGCGGCCACGGTCCCGACGACGCACGCGTACAGGCAGAGGCCGAGCGTGATGAGGAGCGCTGCCCGACCGAGATCAGCCATCTAGAGGTCCCCCCTACTGATCAGACGGTTTGATCGCCGTGTACTTCGACGGGCACTTGGTCACCATCGTCCCCGGCGTCGCAACGAACCTGCCGTTTTGCAGCTCGCCTTCGACGACGAGATCCCGGCCCGGTGCGAAGAGATCGGGCACGCTTCCCTTGTAGATGACAAGCACGGTTGGACTCGACGGATCCTTCACATCACGGAGCCGAAACCGCAGGCCCTCCTCGTTCGCATCGCCCGTCGGCTTGCCGACGACCTGGCCCACCAGGGAGACGGGGCCGGTCTGGGCGGCCAACTCGCTCGGCGTGAACGACGGCGTACCACCACCAGCGATCGAGGTGTAGAGAAGGAACACGGCGAGCACCGCCGCTATCGAGAGGGCGATAACGAGCCGCGCCGGAGAGCGCTTCCTGGCCACCCCCTGAGGATACCCGCGGCGGCGGCCACGCGACCTGACCAACCTCTTAATGAAACTAGGGTTAATGAAACTAGGCGGCGCGGACGGACTGCCGTCGACCCGGGATCTCGTACCCGTGGTCGTGGCACAGCGCACCGGGCGAGTCCTCCGTGAAGGCGTCGCAGTAGCCCTTCCCGTAGGAGGCGCGCATGAACGCCGAAACGACCTCGAGATTCCACTCAGTCACGTCGGCGGCCTCGCGCCAGAGGTCGGCGAGGCGAAGGTCGATGTCGAGCTCGAGAAGGTCGATCCGCGTGGGCTGATCCATGGCTCAAGAGTACGAAGCACGTCGGACGACATAGAGTTCCCGCAAATGGCACGAATTCGCGTAGGTCTGCCTGGTATCCCCGTCCGCGACGACCCCCACCGGGCCGTCGAGACGCTGCTCGCGCTGGGCTACGACGCCTGCGAGATCGACTTCGAGGGCGGGTTCTGGATGGACTATCCGTGGGCCGCGCAGCTGGGCGAGGCGGCGCGGGACGCCGATATCGCGCTTTCCGTCCATGCACCGCTCTTTGGCTTCATGGGCCATCTCGAGGCGTCGGGCCGCAAGTTCTCCTCCGCGGTCGGTGCGCTCGACCGCAGCGCCGGGATCGCGGCAGCATGCGGTGCCGAGGTCGTTGTCTTCCACCCGGGGTTCCTCCTTGGTCGGACGCGCGAGGACGCGATCGCTTCGGTCGTCGAACAGCTCGGTACGCTGCGCGCCCGCCTGGAAGGGAAGAACCGGGCCGTCCCATTCGGCATCGAGGTGATGGGCCGCGTTCGGGATCTTGGCTCGCTCGACGATGTCGTGGAGATCTCGCGCCACACGGGCTGGGTGCGGCCGGTGCTCGACTTCGCGCACCTGCACGCGACGAGCGACGGCGCCTACCTCGAGCCGAGCCTCTTCGTCGAGGCACTCGCGGCTGTGGACGACGTCCTCGCGCCGGGGACACCATTCCACATCCACTTCTCCGACATCGCGTACGCAAACCGCAACGAGAAGCACCATCTGCCCTACGGAGAGGGCACGCTCCGCGCCGACCCGCTACGGGAGGCACTCGCGCGCTTCGATCGTCCGGCGACAGTGATCTCGGAATCACCCGACGAGGCGTCGAGCCAGGCGATTCGCGCTGTCCTGACGTCCTAGAGGAGGGCGGCTATCGCCTCCGCCGCGCGCCGCGCGCCGTCGGTGCGAACCGGCAGGTAGGACGTCGGGGTTCGGAGGGCCGAGGCAAGCGCATCGGCGAGGTGCGCCGGAGACGCGTCGGCTTCGACCTGGCTCGCGTGGCCGTAGCGCCGGAGCCGATAGGCGACGTGGCCGTTCTGCTCGAAGTGACGGCGCAGAGGGACGCTGACGAACGGCCGACCGGCAGCAACGAGCTCCATCGTCGTCGTGAGACCTCCCTGAACGAGGGCCACGTCCGACGCAGCGAGCATGCGCCCCGCCGCATGGACGTAGGGAAGCAGCTCGACACCGCTCGGGACTTCGAACGCCGACCCGTCGATGCGTGGGCCCGCGATGAGGATCGTGCGGAGTCGGTCGACCCGCGATGTGAGCAGAACGTGTGCCTCGATCGCTCTCGCGAGCAGATCCGAGCCGACGCCCGAGCCGCCGACCGCGACGACGAGGACGGTCTCCTCGGGCGTCCACTCGAACTCGGCTCGCAGAACGTCCCTCGGCGGGAGGGTCGCCTGGTGCGCCGGGAGCACGTACCCGGTGAAGTCGAAATGCTCCTCCGTCCATGACCGGATCTCCGGCAGCCCGGCGCCGAACCGCTCCGGCACGATGTCGTCGGGGTCGCCGACGAAGAGCGCCAGATCGCGAACTCCCGGAAAGCGCTCGATCTGGCGGATCATCTCGGCGTTGTAGTCCGCCGTCAGCTCGACCTCCCGCGCGCCGCCCTCCGGCATCGGCAACCACCCCACGAAGTCGGTGAGGAAGCAATACGTCGCCGACTTGAGCTCGGGGTTCTCGTGGAGGAAGTAGTCGACCTCCCACGCCTCGTCTCCGATCCAGAGGTCGTAGCGGCCGTCGCGCGCCACGTCATGGAAGAGCATGAAGTTCGCGACGAGGATCTCGTCCATCTCGCGCCAGGCCTGAAAGACCGGAAGCTCATGCCCCGACGATGTCGCCGTGATGTGCGCGGATTCGCCGGCAAGCATCGACGAGGCGGGATGGATCGTCTCGCCACACGCTTCGAGCACCTGCGTCACGGGGTCCTGCGCAAGCCACTCGATCTCGAGCCCGGGGCGAAGCCTTCGAAGTTCTTCGGCTATCGCGACGTCGCGCCACGCATGGCCGAGGCCGATGGGGGAACTGACGAGGAGCGCGCGCGGTGAACGGGTCAGTGCCCGACGGAACGAGAAGCTCGTTCGTGCGCCGAAGACCCGGTCGGCGTAGTCGCGAAGCAACAGGTTGAAGCGGATCGGGTCGCGTGCATTGAGGCCGTGCCCACAACCGTCGAAGACGGCGAGCTCCGAGCCGGGGAGCGCGGCGTGCATCGCGGCACCGCGATCGGGTGGGGTGATCTCGTCCTCGGTGCCCTGGACGAACAGGACAGGGCATGTGATACGGCCGAGCAGTTCGAGTGCCTCGTCTCGCGTCGTCCCCGCCGCATCCATCAGCGTCGCAAGCGTCTCGGGCCCGATCTCATGCCCCCACGCGACGCAGTCGTCGATCTGCTTTGTGGAGTGGGGCTCCGGGAAGCAGTGACCGAAGAAGAACTGGAGATAGTCGTCGTAGCCTCCCTCGCTCGCCCAGTAGTGAACGTTCGCCTTGCCCCAGTCCTCGTATCGCTCGGCCCGTGCGCGCAACGGGAATCCGACGCGCTCGGGAAGCGGCGGGGACAGCGGCAACGACGGCGCGATCGAGACCATGGCACGGACACGGTGGGGATACTCGGCAGCAAGCCGGAGTCCCGTCCCTGCCGAGCCGCAGTGGACGACTGCGAGGCACTCTTCGGTTTCGGTCGCATCGAGGACTGCGACGGAGTCGCCGACCTTGACGCGATCGACGTACTCCGCGCTCGTCGCTGGACGGCCGGATCGCCCGTTTCCGCGCCCGTCGTGGCTGACGACCCGGTAGGAGCGCGCCATCGTCGCGATCTGCGCCTTCCAGAAGCGTGAGTGAACGATCGCCCACGGCGGCATGAAGAGCAGCGTGTGCTCTCCCTCACCGAAGACCTCCCAGGCGATCTCGACGCCGTCCACGTCGACGACGCCTGACGTGAGCGGCTGGACGGCGCGCGAGAGATCAGGCACGTTCATTCCTGTCGCTCCGGCACCCAGCACGCTCATCCCGTCCCTCCTCCACCAGCATCGTCGATTGTCGCACGTTCATCGCTTCCCGAGTCAATTGGTCGGTCGACCGACTTTATAACTGATACAGTCGGGCCGTGTCAAATACGGAGGGGCGAACCGACGGGCGCCGCGCCCGGGGAGTCGACAAGCGTGAGTCGATTCTCGATGCCGCAGCCAACCTGATAGGGCGCGTCGGGTACGCGGCCGCCTCGACGAGGGCTGTCGCAGGAGCCGCCGACGTTCCCCTGTCGCTCGTCCACTATCACTTCGGGTCGCGCGCCGGACTCCTCACTGCCGTGCTCGAGCGGGAGAACGACCGTCTCCTCGAGCGGCAGCGTGAGCTCTTCTCCGGCGACGGCACTCTCGCTGACCGTTGGCGAGCCGCAGCAGCGTACTTCGAGGAGGATCTCGCATCGGGCTACGTGCGGATGTTGTGGGAGCTCTGGGCGGCCGGCCTCTGCGACCCGGAGCTCGCCGAGCGCTGGCGCGTATCGGTCGACGGCTGGGTCGCATTGATCGAGGAGACGATCGACACCTGGGCGCGCGAGCACGGTCGCCCCCTCCCGCTTCCGGCACATTCGCTCGCCAACATGGTCGCGATCGTCTACCACGGGCTGGAGACGCACATCCTCGCCGACCAAGGCCAGGATCTTCGTGGGCATCGCGAGCTCCTGGCGGCGATCGGCGATTGCATCGAGCGGTTCGAGAAAGCGTAGAGAGCCACGGATCGACCTTCAAGGGGAACAACTGCTGTAGCCTCGCAGGCGATGGCGCGTCCCAATCGCGAGAAAGCAGCACCCAGGATCACGAGGGCGCAGTACGAGCAGGAGCTGCAACGGCTCCAGATCGAGCTCGCTCTCATGCTCGACTGGATCCGTGCCTCGGGTACGAGGGTCGCTGTGATCTTCGAGGGCCGCGACGCGGCCGGGAAGGGCGGCGCCATCAAGCGGATCCAGGAGCGCCTCAATCCCCGCTTCTGCCGGATCGCCGCGCTGCAGGCGCCATCCGAGCGCGAGCGAGCGCAGTGGTACTTCCAGCGGTACATCGCGCACCTACCTGCGGCCGGCGAGATCGTCCTCTTCGACCGAAGCTGGTACAACCGCGCGGGCGTCGAGAAGGTCATGGGCTTCTGTTCGCCCGAGGAGCATCACCGGTTCCTGCGCCAGTGCCCCCCGTTCGAGAACATGCTGATCGAGGACGGGATCACCTTGGTCAAGTATTGGTTCTCGGTCAGCGACGAGGAACAGGAGCGGCGCTTCCAGGCCCGCATGACAGATCCGACCCGCCGCTGGAAGCTGAGCGACGTCGATATCGAGTCACGGAAGCGCTTCGTCGACTTCTCACGCGCGAAGGACGAGATGTTCGTCCACACCGACACGGACATCTCGCCGTGGTGGGTCGTCGAGGCGGATGTGAAGAGGAACGCGCGGCTCAACTGCATCGCACACCTGCTCTCGAAGGTTCCGTATGAACCGATTGACGCGCCGATGCGTGAGTTGCCGGTGCGACAGGTCGACACGGGCTATGTCCGCCCTGATCGATCGACGATGACGTACGTTCCAGACCACGCCGCGGGACTCGTCGCTCGCTGATTTCGCGGCGTTCCGCTCGATCTCGCCAGCCCCCGCTCCCGGACCGGCGAACCTTCAATACGATGGGCTACGTGTTGAACCCGAGCGCCTTCAAGGCATACGACGTGCGTGGTCTGTACGGCTCCGAGCTCGACGAGAAAGGCGCATACGCGATCGGGCGAGCCTACGTCGAGCACTTTCAGCCCGCGGCGATCGCCGTCGGCCGCGACATGAGGGTGTCGGCCCCGACCATGACCGCCGCGGTGATGGAGGGCGCGGCAGACGGCGGCGCAGACGTCCGCGACCTCGGGATGGTCGGAACGGAGATGGTCTATTACGCCGTCGGCGAGCTGGGCCTCGACGGAGGGATCTGCGTCACGGCGTCTCACAACCCCAAGCAGTACACGGGGATGAAGATCGTGCGAGGTGGAGCCCTTCCGGTCGGGGGCGACTCCGGCCTGATGGACATCCTTGCGGCCGCTCAGGCGGGCTTTGGGCCAGTAGCGCGGCGCGGCGAGATCACGCCACTCGACGTGTGGCCGGGCTTCGTGGAGAAGGTGCTGTCGTTCGTCGACCTCGAGGCGATTAGCCCCCTGCGCATCGTCGTCGACGCCGCGAACGGAATGGCCGGCACGATGCTGCCGCCCGTTCTCGAGCGCCTCCCCCAGGTCGAGGTCGTCCGGTGCTACTTCGACCCGGACGGGACGTTCCCGAATCACGAGCCGAACCCGCTGCTCGAGGCGAATCGGGAGTTCATCGTTGCGAAGACACGCGAGGAGGGTGCCGATCTCGGTGTCGCGTACGACGGTGACGCAGATCGGTGCTTCTTCGTCGACGACTCCGGTGAGTTCGTCCCCGGTGACTTCGTCACTGCGCTTCTAGCCGAGGTAATGCTCGGGAAGAGCCCCGGTGGAACGGTTCTCTACGACGTGCGGGCGAGCTGGGCCGTTCCGCGAACAATCGAGGCGGCGGGCGGGAATGCGCTCGTGAACCGCGTCGGGCACGCGTACATCAAGCACCGGATGCGCGAGGAGCATGCGATCTTCGCCGGCGAGGTCTCGGCGCACTACTACTTCCGCGACTTCACCCAGGCCGACACAGGGGTCGTCCCGTTTCTCCTCATGCTCGAGCTCATCTCGGCACGGGGCGCGAAGCTCTCCGAGATCCTGCGCCCGTTCCGCGAGCGATACTTCATTACGGGTGAGATCAACACGCCGGTGTCGGATGTGCAACTGAAGCTCCAGGAGATCGAGGAGCGCTATTCGGCTGAAGGCGGGCGCGTCTCGCATCTCGATGGAGTCTCGGTCGACTTCGACACGTGGCACTTCAACGTGCGCCCCTCGAACACCGAGCCACTACTCCGCCTCAACCTCGAAGCGCTCACCGAGAGTGAGATGGCTGCGCGTCGAGACGAGCTCGTCGCCCTGATCCAGGGCTGACGCGTGAGCGACCCCCTCGAGCTCGGCCGCATCACCGACCGGCGGCCACCGTTCAAGTACTCGGCGCTGACGAGGGTCTGGTTCTCGGACACGGATGCGCAAGGAGTTGTCTACTACGGCCGCTACCTCCCCTACTTCGACCACGCGCGCACGGAATACCACCGGCATCTCGGCTCGCTCGGCGTCGACGGCGCGGAGTACGTCATGCGCGCGTCGAACGTCGAGTATCACGCGCCGGCACGGTTCGACGATCTTCTCGAGTGCTTCGTCCGTGTCAGCAGGCTTGGCCGAACCAGCGTCACGTATGAGGTGGCGGCCGTCAGCTTGACCGACGACGAGTTGATGGTGACGGGAAGCCAGACGCTCGTGCTGATCGATCCCGTCGCCCGTGCCCCACTTCCGATCCCGGAAACGGTTCGCGAGACGGTGCGGAGCTTCGAGCTCGGCGACGTCGCAGAGTGAGCGACCGGGCTCCGTTCCGATGTCCGTTGCGCGGCCGTCCGGCGAACCGGACGGCCGCAGCAACATGACCCCTCTCCCCTTGTCACAGTTGTAGGCACCCGGAAGGGTGACGCAATCCCTCGTTCGAGGGGCGCTGCGCAGGCTCCACTGCGACACAGCGGGTGTATCGCCGATCCAAACTCGCCGCGGCCCGGCGTCGCCGCCAGGCTGAAGCGTCCAGGCGGGGCGGCCCCCTTCAGGATCCACGCGAAGCGTGGCAGAAAGCATCGGCCGGGATAGGGGGAGGTGAATCCGCGGTACGCTCTTCCACAGCGGATATACCTCCCCCTTCGAGCGCCCAAAGCAGTCGCCAAGCAACTCTCTCAAAGTGGGTCGCGGGCGGCCCCCTTCAGGATCCACGCGAAGCGTGGCAGAAAGCATCGGCCGGGATAGGGGGAGGTGAATCCGCGGTACGCTCTTCCACCGCGGATACACCTCGCCCTATCCCGGCGTCACGCGATACGCGTCGAACACGGCGTTGAGCTGCCGTAACGCGGACAGCAGCGAGCGGAGGTCGTTGACGTCGCCGAGTTCCGCGGTATACCAGTTCTTCGCCATGCCGTCCTCCACCGTTCCTCCGTAGGCGACAATGTTCGCTCCGTGCTCGGAGAATGTCCGTGCGACGTCCTCGAGCAATCGAGCCCTGTCCCAGGCCTCGACGGCGATCTGCACGCGGAAGCTCGTCTTTGCGTTCCCTTCCCATTCGACCGGCGTGAACCGTTCGGGATTGCGCATCAGTGCCTTCACGTTCGGGCAGTCAGACCGGTGAATCGTGATTCCGCGTCCGAGCGAGATGTAGCCGCGGATCTCGTCACCCGGCACCGGTGTGCAGCATTTTGCGAGGCGCAGCAGGACGTCGTCGACGCCCTGGACGACGATGCCGAGGCTCTCCCCCGCAACCGTCGAGCGCGCCTTCGGCGCCTTCAGCGTGATCGCCGGCTCCTCGGCGACCTGGTCGGTCTTGAGACGCTGCAGAACCTTGTTGACCACCTGGCCCGTACCGAGCTTCCCGGAGCCGACCGCGAGGTAGAAGTCCTCGGCCTTCTTGAATCCGAGGTCGCGGATCACCTGGGCGAGAACGGCCGACCCTTGCAGCTTGCGGTACGGCAGGTTCTGCGCCTTCAGGGCGTGATCGAGCGCCTCGCGCCCCTTCGCTTCCGTCTCGCCCTTCGTCTCGCGCTGGAACCACTGGCGGATCCGGCTGCGCGCACGTGACGAGGCGGCGACCGACATCCAGTCGCGTGACGGCCCACGTCCGGACTTCGTCGTCAGGATCTCGACGAAGTCGCCGTTCTTGAGCTTGTAGTGGAGCGGGACGATGCGGCCGTTCACCTTGGCGCCCACCGTGTTGTGCCCAACGTCCGTGTGGACGGCGTAGGCGAAGTCGATCGGCGTTCCGCCGGCCGGAAGCGTCTTCACCTCGCCCTTCGGCGTGAAGACGTACACCTCGTCGTCGAACAGGTCGGTGCGCAGCGTCCGCATGTACTCGGCCGCGTCCTGGTCGTCTCCCTGCCAGTCCATCAGCGTCTTCACCCATGCGACCCACTCGTCGTCCCCCTTCGACGAGGGCCGACCGCGCTTGTACAGCCAGTGTGCGGCAACGCCGAACTCCGCCTCCTCGTGCATCTCGCGGGTACGCACCTGAATCTCGAGCGGGCTCCCGTTCGGACCGATCACCGTCGTGTGCAGCGACCGATAGCGGTTGAGCTTGGGCATCGCGATGAAGTCCTTGAACCGCCCCGGCATCGGCTTCCAGAGCGCGTGGATGATGCCGAGCGCCGCGTAGCAATCGCGCGTTCCCTCGTCACCACCCCGCTCGATCAGGACCCGCATCGCCGTGAGGTCGTAGATCTCGTTGAACTCGCGGCCTTTCTTGGCCATCTTGTCGTAGATCGAGTAGAAGTGCTTCGCGCGCCCGGAGATATCGGCGGAAATGTCGGCCTTCTCGAGATCGTCCTTCAGCTTGCCCGCTGCCGTCTCGACCTGCGCCTCCCGGTCGGCGCGACGGTCTGCGACCATCGCCTTGATCTCGGCATACTTGCGCGGATGGAGGATCTCGAATGAGAGATCTTCGAGCTCCCACTTGACCGCGTGAATGCCGAGGCGGTGTGCGAGCGGCGCGTACACCTCGAGTGTCTCCTTGGCTTTCTGCACCTGCTTCTGCTTCCCGAGGTACTCGATCGTCCGCATGTTGTGCAGCCGGTCGGCCAGCTTGATCAGGATCACCCGGACGTCCTCGGCCATAGCGACGATCATCTTGCGGTAGTTCTCGGCGTCTGCCTGCTCGCGGCTCTGGAAGCTGATCCGCGTCAGCTTCGTGACCCCCTCGACGAGCTGGGAGATCTCGGGCCCGAATGACGCACGGACCTCGTCGACGTCGGTCTCGGTGTCCTCGATCACATCGTGGAGGAGCGCAGCCGCGATCGTCTGGGCATCGAGATGCAACTGCGAGCAGATCATCGCTACGCCGAGGGGATGGTTGACGAACGGCTCGCCAGATCGTCGCACCTGACCTCTGTGCGCCTGCTCCGCCTCGCTGAAGGCGCGGTGGATCAGTTCCTTGTCCACGCCAGGGTTGTAGGCCTCGACGCTTGCGATCAACTCGCTGACGAGGTCATCCTGGTGGCGTTCTGCATCGACGACAGCCATGGTCTCAGTCTACTGAGGGGATCGGGACCGTCCCGGCCCCATTCGGGTGACAGGAGCCAGGGTAGATCTGCCGAAAGAACTGAAGCCATGGGCTTCCTCCGAAGATACGTCGAACGCCGCCGCGTGCTTCGGCTCCTCGCGGAGATCGAGCGGTCGATAGCGCGCTCGCCGCGCCGCGGCCTCCATGCGGGGCGCTGAGGCGCTCAGGCGGCCTGAGGAAGACTGAGCGGCGCACCATGGGCGAGGAGCTCCCTGAAGGTGGGAGATTCGAGCAGCTGCCGCTTGCCGCCGCCCTCGATCGACAGCTCCGAGAAGATCCGCCGGGCCTCGGGCGTCCAGGCCGTGTCGCCGGCACGCCAGAGCCCGGCGAGCCAGTTGCGGAGCTCGCCGTACGCTTCGTCTGTGTCGAAGATCCGCCGCACGACGAGCTGCGGCGCGACCGTTCCGTTCCAGCGGTTCTGCTTCAGCCGGAATGCGACGTCGAAGTGCGAGCCGACCCGCATCCGGTCGAGCTGGCCGCCGAGTCCGAAGGCGATGGCGCTTCCCGCGTCCCGCCCCTGCTGGCGCACCCTGAAGCGTAGGTGCTTCCCGTCGCCGACGGTTGACGCGCCGACCGCCTCGCAGTCGGCCACGAGCAATGTCACGTCGGGATTCCCGAGCCCGAACGGCGCGAGCTGTTCGATCTCCCGCGCGAGGTCGAGTGTGAGTGCGAGCGCCGGCACGATCGCGTCGATGCGCGTCTCCGACACGAGATCCTCGTCACCAAGTACTCCGTCGGCATACGCGGAGAATGCTCGGGCGAACGGCTCGAGCTGATCCGGTGCTATCGATAGCCCTGCTGCCGCGCGATGGCCACCGAACCGTTCGAGGTGGGCAGCGCAGGCGGCGAGCCCGGCGTGAAGGTCGAACGTCGGCACGGAGCGGCCGGAGCCTTTCCAGCGGTCGCCCTCGCCCGCGATGAGCACGACCGGACGGCCGAAGCGCTCCACGAGCCGTGAGGCAACGATCCCGATCACTCCCTCGTGCCATCCCTCCCCCCAGACGACGTATGCACGACGGCTGCGTCGATCGGGCGACCAGGCTTCGACGGTCGCGACCGCTTCACGAAGAATTCTGTCCTCGACCGCCTGGCGGTCGCGGTTGAGGCTTTCGAGCTCGTTGGCCAGGAGGTCGGCCTCGCGAGCATCACCGGTGAGAACGAGGTGCAGTGCCACGTCGGGCCGCCCGAGGCGCCCCGCAGCGTTGATGCGCGGCGCGAGTCGGAAGGCAACCGCAGTAGCGTCGATCGTCGCCGGGTCGACGCCCGCGACGCGCATCAACGCCGCGAGCCCCGGCTTCTGCGTGCGAGACAGGCCTCGCAGGCCTGCCGATGTGAGCGCTCGGTTCTCGTCGACGAGGGGAACCACATCGGCGATCGTCGCGAGCGCGATCAGGTCGGCGTGGCGGGCGAGTACCGGGTGCTCCGGGCCAAGGAGGGCCTGGCCCAGTTTGGCGACGACCCCGGTGCCGCAGAGCTCGGGAAACGGGTACGCGGACGGGCGCGTGGCCACGATGGGGCAGTCCGGGAGCGTCTCGCCGGGACGGTGATGATCGGTGATGATCACGTCGACGCCGAGGCGCCGTGCCTCCGCGACTTCGGCGACTGCAGTGATCCCGCAGTCGACGGTGAGGATGAGCTTCACGCCCTCCTCGGCAAGGCGTGCGACGGTCGCCACGGAGACGCCGTAGCCTTCCTCGAACCGGCTCGGGAGGTGCCACGAGACGTCGGCGCCGAGCTCCCGTAGGATCAGCATCGCGAGGGCAGTGGCACAGATCCCGTCGACGTCGTAGTCGCCGTGAACGCAGATCCGCTCACCCCGTTCGACCGCCAGCCGAAGCCGCGCAACACCAGCGGTCATGTCTCCGAGGAGGAGTGGATCGTGCGAGATCCCCTCGGGATCGAGAAACGCCTTGGCGGCCACAGGATCTGCGAGTCCGCGCCGCACGAGCACGCTCGCGACCGTCTCGGAGACCCCTAGTGCGTCGGTCAACGCCCTGACATCAGGGTACGAAACCGACTCGAGCTTCCAACTCGCCATCATGGAACCACGATAGGTCCCGGCCCGGACGGCAGGAGGAACCACTCAGGACGCGGCGTCACGCCTCGCGCGGCTGTCCTCGCGCGACTGCCTAACGATCTTGACCCAGAGCATCACGATCCCGATCGTTGCTCCGACGACGACAACGGCAACGGGAGCAAGGAACGCCATCTGCTCGAGCGTGTACTTCGTCACGGCAGCGCCGACGAGCCAGATCACGAGAACGATGGCGGTCATCGGGATCGTCAGCCGCCAGTTCACGTGCTGAGGGTAGCTTTGTTGGCATGCCTCAGGGCGAGCTGAACTACACATCCGGCGACGACTACGTGCTCGAGTTCCTCGGCTACCGCTTCGCGTTCGGAGCTGATGACTTCCGGGAGCGCGTGACGGCCGCTGCCGTGAAGCTCGATCTCGTTCGGGACAGTGACCTCGACGAGGACGAGGCTTTCGATCTCGTGGAACTCGCAGCCGAGAGCCGCATCGAGGAGCCGCGTAGCGCCCTCGGCAAGTACCTGATGCGCCACTGGGAGCGTCTGTCGCTGAACGACGGAGAGTCGCTCGTCTACTGGCTCCGTAAGCTCGTGTTCCGCGGCGCGTACCTCGACCATCGTGTCAAGGAAAACCTGCTCGAGGTGACGTTCGACGAGACGACCGGTGACTTCGGCTACGCCGACCCCGAAGGCGGTCGCGCTTTGCTCGAGCTTGCGCCGACGCCGAGCTGGCGCGCGCTGCAGTTCAAGCGCTAGGCGTTTCCGCCGGCGGAGCGAAGCCGAGCCGTTGCTCGTCCTCGACCGCTGCGATTCTGATCTCTCGGATCGACCCGAGCGGCACGATCAGCTCCTCGGGCTCGCCTGCCTCGCAGTGCGGGCACAGCGTGACGAAGCCGAAGCCGGGATCGGACGAGATCGAGGCGAGGCGGTGGAGGGATCCGTCCACGAGCTCGACGCTGACGTCGGCGCGGTCGAGACCGTGGTCGACGCGGAACGCCTCGATCCGTCGCACGATGCGCGAGACGAACTCCTCGAGCGGAGCCGTCATGCCGGGTGTCCACAGCTCCGGCACGGCTAGAAGAGGCTCCCGTCCACGCGCACGGCCCCGACGTGCGCCCTACCGAGCGCCGTGATCGTCCGCCCGCGTGGCGTGCGCTGGATGAAGCCGAGCTGCAGGAGAAACGGCTCGTAGACCTCCTCGATCGTGTCTGGCTCCTCGCCGAGCGAGACCGCGAGGGTCGAGAGACCGACGGGGCCACCGTCGAACTTCTCGGCGATCGAGCGGAGCAACTCGCGGTCGATACGCTCCAGGCCGAGCCCGTCGACTTCGAGGAGATCGAGCGCCTCACGCGCGATCTCGTTCGTAATCTTCCCCGCGTGGCGCACCTCGGCGACGTCGCGGACACGCCGCAGGATGCGGTTCGCGATCCGCGGCGTTCCGCGTGAACGCCCCGCGATCTCGTCGGCGGCGTCGTCCTCGATCTCGACGGCGAGAATCGATGCCGAGCGACGGACTATCGTCCCCAGTTGGCCCGACTCGTAGTAGCCGAGCCGGAACGTCATCCCAAAGCGGTCGCGCAACGGCGTCGTCAGCAGGCCGGACCGGGTTGTAGCACCGACGAGCGTGAACGGCGGCAGATCGATCGTGAGCGTTCGGGCCGCCGCCCCCTGTCCGAAGATGATGTCGAGACGAAAGTCCTCGAGCGCCGGATACAGGATCTCCTCGGCCGCACGGTTGAGCCGGTGGATCTCGTCGATGAAGAGCACATCGCGCGGCTCGATCGCCGTGAGGATCGCTGCGATGTCCTTCTTCTCGAGCGCCGGACCTGCGACCGTGCGCAAGCCGACGCCGAGCTCCTCTCGGATGATCTGCGCGAGCGTCGTCTTGCCGAGTCCGGGAGGGCCGGCGAGCAAGACGTGGTCGAGGGCCTCGTCGCGGCCCTTGGCGGCGTCGAGCGCGATGCCGAGCTGTTCCTTGATCCGCTCCTGGCCGACGAAATCGTCGAGCCTCCGGGGCCGCAGAGAGCGTTCGACCTCGTCGTCCTCGGGGTCCAGCACGGCGGTTGTGATGCGATCGCTCACAGGGACAGACTAGGCCAGACCCCGGATGAGGTCTACGCTGGTCAGATCTGAGCCGAGCTCCCGCGCTACGCGGCACGGAGCGCAAGCCGAACCCGTTCTGCCGGCGGCAGGTCGGGATCGACGTCGGCGAGTCGCTGCTCGGCCTCGAGTACCGAGTACCCGAGCTCGACGAGCGCGTCACGCGCGTCGAGATGCGCGGGCGCCTCCTCACCGACCGGAGCCATCTGGTCATCGCCTGCGAACGCGACCTTGTCCTTGAGCTCGAGCACGATTCGCTCGGCCGTCTTCTTCCCGATCCCAGGGATTACCTGGAAGCGCGCATGATCCTCGAGGAGTATCGCCCGACGGAGCTCGGCGGCCGGCGAGCCGGAGACGACGGCAAGCGCAACCTTAGGTCCGATCCCGCTCACCGTGAGCAGCTGCGTGAAGAGCTCACGCTCTGACCCGTCGGCGAATCCGTAGAGCTGCAACGTGTCCTCGCGGACGTGGAGGAACGTGTCGACCGTGATCTCGCCCCCACCTTCTGCACGGCGCATGACGCCGGGTGTCGCTGCGACGAGGTACCCGACGCCGCTGACGTCGAGGAGCAGTCCGTCCGAGCTGCGCCCCGCAGGTGTGCCTCGAAGTCGGCCGATCACGATGCCATCCGGGCGAGCGGCGGCATCAGCGCATGGCAGATCGCGACGGCGAGGGCGTCGGCCTCGTGCGAGGTCGCCGGGATCTCGTCGAGTGCGAGGAGCCTCTTGACCATCCGTTGCATCTGCCCCTTGTCGGCGCGCCCATGCCCGCAGATCGACTGCTTCACACGCGAGGGTGCATATTCAGTGCACTCGACGCCCGCCGTGGCGGCGGCGACCATGGCGGCGCCGCGCGCCTGCCCGACGAAGAGCGCGATGCGGGCGTCGGCTCCCACATACGACTCCTCGAGCGCGACGGCGTCCGGCGCGTGCTCCGCGATGACCGCCCGCACTCCCTCGAAGATCACCCGCAGCCGAAGCTCGGGACGCTCCCGAGCGCTTGTCGTCCAGCAGCCGGACGCGAGTGACGTGACCCGCCCGCCGTTTTCGTGGACGATCCCGTAGCCGCATGCAGCCGTCCCTGGGTCGATGCCTAGAACCTTCACGGTCGAAGGGTAGGGACCCGGACGGACGGTGACAGGGCCTGGTCAGCCTCCCGGGTACGCGGTAACGACCTCCAGCAAGCTCTCGTGGATGTCGAAGTTTGCGTAGACGTCCTGAACGTCGTCGTTCTCCTCGAGTCCCTCCACGAGGCGCACGACCTTCTTCGCGGTCGACTCATCGCCGATCGCGACCGTCACCTTGGGCACCATCGAGAGCTCGGCCGACTCGATCGCGAACCCGGCTGTGTCGACGGCTTCCCGCACGGTCAAGAGCTGCTCCGGTGCGCTCGAGACCTGGAATACCGAGCCGTCGCGCTCGACGTTGTCGGCACCGGCGTCCGCGACGGCGAGGAACAGCTCGTCTTCGTCGACGCCCTCGGCGGAGACGAGCACCACGCCGCGGCGCTCGAACTGCCACGCAACGGCGCCCGTCGCACCGAGGTTTCCACCGTGCTTCGAGAACAGGTGACGTACGTCGGCGGCGGTGCGGTTGCGGTTGTCGGTCAGCGCTTCGACGATGACGGCGACACCCTCAGGTCCGTACCCCTCGTAGACGACCGTCTCGAACGTGGTTCCGTCGGACCCCTCGCCCGCTCCCTTCGCGATCGCCCGGTCGATGTTGTCCTTCGGCATGGAGTACGAGCGCGCCTTGTCGATCGCGTTGGCGAGCGACATGTTCGTTGCCGGATCGGTGCCGCCGTCCTTTGCCGCGACCATGATCGCGCGCGACAGCTTCGTGAAGAGCTGACCGCGCTTGGCGTCGGCCGCGCCCTTCTTGTGTTTGATCGTCGACCACTTGCTATGCCCTGACACCCTGCTCCTCCCGGACGATCTCCAGAAACCGTTCGTGCACCCGCGTGTCGTCGGTCAGCTCCGGGTGAAACGAAGCGACGAGGATGCGCCCCTCCCGTGCGAGTACCGGGTGGCCGTCGACCTCGGCGAGGATAGCGACGCCTGGCCCCGCAGCGGCAACCCAGGGAGCGCGGATGAAGACGCCGGTGAAGGGCTCTGCCTCGCCTTCGATCTCGACCGGCGCCTCGAAGCTCGCCACCTGACGGCCGAACGCGTTGCGCTCGACCCGGAGATCGATCAGGCCGAGTCGTTCGCGGTCGAGCACGATCATTCCGGCACACGTACCGAAGATCGGTTCGTCGAACGCCCTGATCGCGTCGTCGAGCCCGTAGAGGCCCATGAGGCGCATCATCGTCGTCGACTCCCCACCGGGAATCACGAGCCCGTCCAGGCCTTCGAGCTGCTCGGGCAGGCGGATCTCCTCGGCGTCGACGCCCAGTCGGCGCAGTACGTCGACGTGCTCACGAAACGCGCCCTGGAGCGCAAGAACACCGATCTTCACGGGGCTAGTGTAGGCACGGTCTGGCCCGGGAGACGGGCTGAGGGCCGCCCGCCGCCAAGCGATCTGCGGCTTTCTGCTGCTACCAGCCGCGAACTTCGAGGCGCTCGCTGTCTGCGAGCGACGCGGACGAGATGCCGACCATCGGCTCTCCGAGTCCGGTCGAGACCGCGGCGAGGATCTTCGCGTCCTGGAAGTGCGTCGTCGCCTCGACGATCGCCTTGGCCCGCAGGTCGGGATCGCCCGACTTGAAGATGCCCGACCCGACGAAGACGCCGTCGGCGCCGAGCTGCATGCAGAGCGAGGCATCGGCGGGCGTTGCAATCCCACCGGCGGTGAAGGTGACGACGGGAAGCCGGCCGTTCTCGGCAACCCAGCGCACGAGGTCGTACGGCGCCTGCAAGTTCTTGGCTTCGGCAAAGAGCTCGTCGCTCCGCAGAGACTGGAGCCGCCGGATCCCGCCGAAGACGGCCCGCATGTGCGTAACCGCGTTGACGACGTCGCCGGTTCCGGCCTCGCCCTTGGTGCGGATCATCGCCGCCCCCTCGCTGATCCGCCGGAGTGCCTCGCCAAGGTTCGTCGCGCCGCAGACAAACGGGACGGTGAAGCCCCACTTGTCGACGTGATGCTCGATGTCGGCAGGCGTCAGAACTTCCGACTCGTCGATGTAGTCGACCTCGAGCGCCTCCAGGATCTGGGCCTCCGCGAAGTGGCCGATCCGGCATTTGGCCATAACCGGGACCGAGACGGCCTCCTGGATCTCGCGGATCATCCCCGGATCGGACATGCGTGCGACCCCGCCGTCCCGCCGGATGTCGGCCGGAACGCGCTCGAGTGCCATGACCGCGCATGCACCCGCGTTCTCCGCGATCACCGCCTGCTCGGCGTTGACGACGTCCATGATCACGCCGCCCTTGAGCATCTCGGCGAGGCCGCTCTTGACGCGCATGGTGCCGGTTTCAGCCATACGCGGAGTGTAGCGGGGCGTCCGCCCCTGCGGCTGCAGGGGCGGACGCGCGCGCGATCAGACGGGAGGAGTGATCAGACGGGAGGCGAGGAGCGCTGCTCGTCGTCTGCGGCAGGAGCCTCAGGAGCTGCCGGGGCAGCGGGAGGTGCCGGAGCCTCGGGAGCTGCCGGGGCAGCGGGGGCTGCTGGTGCTTCAGGCGCCCTGGGCGCGTCCGGAGCGTCGTCACCCTTGTCGGTTGCCGATTTCGCCGCGGCAGCTGCACTGCCGGCAGCGGCCTTCATCTCGTTCCCCATGTCCTCGAGCGAATGCCCGAGTGCCTTCATGTTCATGAAGGCGCCGACCGCTACGGCGATCGCAAGCAGAAGTCCGATCCACGCCCAAATGGTGCGGAACTCGTTGCTGACGAGGAACTTGAGCACCGTGAAGAACAGCATCAGGATGGCGAGCGCGGCCGTCACCATGGCGGGGGTCAACCCGATCTCGAGCTTGACGTTCGCGAGGCGCAGTCCTTCCCACACGACGATCACGATCGCGAGGAGGCCGGCGAGTACGCCCCAGCCGTGCCACATGCTGACGCCGGCCGAGACCGAGATGCCCTCGAAGTCGATCTGCTGCCAGTTGAAGATCGAGACGATCAGAAACGCAATCGACCCGCCGAGCACGATCTTGATGCCGTGTGAAACCTTCGAGATGTCCATTTTGCGAACTTTTCCTTTCGAGAACGTGCGGGGAACCACTCGCAATTTCTGTTGCGATGTGAGACAGATACGACTGGCTCGGCGCGACTCCTCTCCCCACAGGTGGAAACCGCCTGCCCCCCGGGGTTGCGCCGTCGGGGGCCGGGAGCTCGCTTGCGGGCTTCCGGCCCTCTCTTTTCCACTCGGCGGCAGGCTTCGGTGTCGACGGGCTCAGCGGTTGCTGCGAATCTGCCGATAGAGATCAGATGACCGCTCAGATCGACGACCGTCTGCTCGAGCGCTGGCAGACGAGCCGCCGCCATCAGGATGAGGCGCGCCGGTTCCTCGCCAAGCAGCGACTCTCCGACCCGCGCGGCGAGCGCCGTGCCCTCGACGAGATCGTCGGCACGATCGCCGATCTCGAGCAGACGTTGCGCGAACGCGCTGCTCGTCGCAAGCCGCCGATCGCACGTCCGGGGCCGCGTCCGACGTGTCTGCCCGTTTCTAAGCCCGGAGTGCCATCCGGATCGACCCCTAGTTCCTGATGAAGCCGATCGGACTCGAGCCACGCACGGCCCCCTTCCGTCAGAGCGAGCGGAAAGCACAGCGGCGCAGCCGCGAAGCGGGCGAAGCGGCAAAATGGGCCCGCCTGGACTCGAACCAGGGACCTACCGATTATGAGTCGGCTGCTCTAACCAGCTGAGCTACGGGCCCGCCGTCACCGAGCCTAACGGGTTCAACCCTCCCGGCTCCTCACGGGAATGTCACAATGCCGTCACAAGCGCGACCCCGGTCGCGGACATGACGGGAAGGGGCGGGGCTGTTGAAGACGTTCCAGCGTGAAGTGCAGCTGCGCACAGC
>NZ_JBDSNT010000068.1:0-32329 GCF_039915195.1 Gaiella sp. | reverse complement strand
GCACCTCGAGCTCGGAGCGACGATCGCCCGTGCCGCCGGTGACCGTGGCGCCGAGGCGGCGGCGCTCAACAACCTCGCTTTCGCCGTCCGCGCCTCGGGCGACCCTGACCGCGCGATCGAGCTGACGGCGGCAGCGCTCGAGCTCTGCGTGATGCAGGGTGACCGCCACCGCGAAGCGGCCCTGCGCAACAACCTTGCTGACCTCTTGCGGGCGACGGGCCGACAGGACGAGGCAATGGAGGAACTGAAGCACGCGGTGGCACTCTTTGCCGAGATCGGCGAGGAGGGCCGCCTCGAGCCGGAGATCTGGAAGCTCACCGGCTGGTAGGCGGGAGGCTCCGTCAATCGAGGACGAGAGCACCCGGTGGAACCGTGGGCCACGACTCTTCCTCCAGAGCCGTCAGGAGCGCCCGTGCCTGCGGTGACCACTCGGAGCGCGCATAGGCGTAGAGCACCCTGAACACCGGTGGGTCGAGCTCACGCACGTGCGCCTCGAGATGCGGCGGCACGATGTTCGCGGGCACGATCGCGACTCCGAGTCCTCCCGCTGCGAGCCGCACCGCAGCCTCGACCTGCGCCGTCGTGATCGCATCGCGCGGAGCGAATCCGGCATGGGCACAGATCGCCGAGACGAGGCCGTGGAGTCCGTGCCAGGCGGGGAAGAGGATCCAGTCGTCGTCGGCGAGGGCGCCGATCGGGACGGGCTTCGGCGATGTGAAGGCGGGATGGCGCGGCCCAAGGATCGCGACGAAGCTCTCGTGGCCGAGCTCGACGACGGGGCCTTCGCGCGTTGGCGGCGCGGGTCCGACGGCGATGTCACCGGTCCCGTCGTCGACGGCGCGCACCAGCTCGTCCCGGTGCAGATATTCATGCAGCCGCACGGCGATCCCGGGATAGGCGAGGTAGAGGCGCTCGATCGCTCCGGGGAGCAGTCCGACCGCCAGCGAGAGAACCGTAGCGACCTCGAGGTCGGCCTGCTCGAGTGCGAGCGCGGCTCGCGCCGCACGGCCGCCTCGCCGCGCCGACGTCACAGCGGCCCGCGCGTCGGGCAGCATGGCTCGCCCTGCCGGCGTCAGCCGCGAGCCGCGAGCGAGACGCTCGAAGAGCGGCCCCCCGACCTCGGCCTCGAGCACCCGGATCTGCTGCGAGAGCGACGGTGGCGCCACGCGCACCTTCTCGGCGGCCGCGCGGAACGAGCCCTCGTCCGCGATCGCGATGAAGTACTCGAGCTGGCGGAGGTTCACGAGTGAGTGTTAGGCATAGGCTTCCGGTATCCAAGGATATACGTCATTGTGGCGAACACTCGTACGGCGTACATTGTCGCCCAATGACGCAGGCCCCATCGTTTTCCGAGTGGCCGCCTGAGCTCCGCGACGAGCTCGAGGCGAATAGCTCGAATCCTGCGGTCGGAACCCGCCTGCTGCTCGAGGACGAGTACGCGCGTCACTGGGAAATTCGCCTCACGCCCGGTGAGCGCATCGCCTTCCACCGGCATGTGCTCGACTATGTCTGGACCTGTGTTAGCGGCGGTACGGCGATCAGCCACACGGGCGACGGCGACACCCTGGAGGTGAGCTACGAGGTGGGTGAGACGCGCCGACTCTCGTTCGGCCCGGGCGAGTGGATGGTTCACGATCTCGCGAACGCGGGAGACGAGGATCTGATCTTCACGACGGTCGAGTACCTCGGCAGCGCGAACGACGCTCTCCCGCTCGACCGGGTCCGGGTCGCGGCGTGAAGGCTGCACCGTTCGCCTATCGCGCACCCGAGACCCTTGACGAGGCGCTGTCGTTGCTCGCGGCCGGGGACGGTGCATGCGTGCTCGCCGGTGGTCAGAGCCTCGTGCCGTTGCTCAAGGCACGGGTTGTCAAGCCAACGCTCGTCGTTGACGTCAACCGTGTCCCGGGAATCGACGGGATCGAGACCGAGGCGAATGGCACCCTTCGGATCGGCGCTCTCACACGCCAACAGACGCTGCTCGACAGCGAGGCGGCCCGGGCACGGCAGCCGCTCCTTCAGGCCGCCGGCCGGTTCGCCGGCTACCTCGCGACGCGCCACCGCGGCACGGTCGGTGGGTCGCTCGCGTTCGCTGCTCCGTGGGCCGAGTTGACGGCAGCGGTCGTCGCACTCGACGCGCAGCTCGAGATTCGATCCGCAGACGGCGAGCGTACCGTCGCGGCACGTGCCTTCTTCACGGGGCCGTATCAGACAGTCCTCGAGCCACACGAGCTCCTCACTTCGGTGCGCATTCCTGCCGCTGCGGCCCGCACGGGCGCGGGATTCCACGAAGTGAGCGCCCGCTACAGGGACTTCGCCCGGGTGGCCGCCGGTGCGACCGTCACGCTCGACGATGCGGGAACGTGCACCGCAGCCGAGCTCGTCCTCCTCCGAGTGGCGTCGACGCCCTATCGCGTCGACGTCTCCCACCTCGTCGGAACCTCGATCGGAGAGAGCGAGCGCGCCGCTGTGGTGGAGTCGCTCGCCGGGATCGAGCCGGAGGACGATATCGAGGTCAGCGGGGCGTACCGGAAGCGCGTCGCGGTCACGCTGGCCCTCCGGGCACTTCACGACGCCCGCGAGAAAGCGAGCGTGGCGGCATGAGCGACAGGCTTGTGGTGAGGCTCGAGGTCAACGGCATGCCGCGCGAAGGGCTCGCTGAGCCGCGTCGGACGCTCGCCGACTTCCTGCGCGACGATCTCGATCTGACGGGCACCCACGTCGCCTGCGAGAACGGGTTCTGTGGGAACTGCAACGTCCTCGTCGACGGCGAGACGGTGCGCGCCTGCCTCATGTTCGCGGTCCAGGCAGATGGGCGCGCTGTGACGACGGTGGAGGGATTGGCCGAGCCGAACGGCACGTTGGGTCGGCTGCAGCAGGCGTTCCACGACAACCACGGCCTGCAGTGCGGGTTCTGCACGCCCGCGATGCTCCTGACGGCGCATGAGTATCTCGAAGCGCATCCCGACGGGGGCACCGACGAGCAGATCCGGGACGCGATCAGCGGTGTGATCTGCCGCTGCACCGGGTACCAGCACATCGTCGATTCGATCCGCGCAGCAGCAGGGGGAGCGACATGAACATCGCCGAGCAGGATCCGAACGCAGCCAAGGTCGCCCGCGAAACGGCCGGCACGGACAAGCCGCGACGGTGGCTCGGTAAGAGCCTGAACCGCGTCGAGGACCCGCGCTTTCTACGCGGGCAGGGCCGCTACCTCGACGACATCAAGCTGCCCGGGATGCTTCACGCGGCCGTCGTGGGCAGCCCGCACGCGCACGCGAAGATCGTCTCAATCGATACGTCGAAGGCCGAAGCGCTCCCGGGTGTCGTTCGGGTCGTCACGGGCAAGGATGTCGCCGAGCACGCGGCGCCGCTTCCCTCCTTCGGTGCGGGACCGATCGTCCAGGACATGATCGCGATCGAAAAGGTACGGCACTACGGCGAGACCGTTGCGGCCGTGATCGCGGAGGATCGCTACATCGCCGAGGACGCATGCGAGCTGATCGAGGTCGTCTACGAGCCGCTCCCCGTCGTGCTCGATCCCGTCGCCGCACGTGAGGACGGCTCGGCGTTCGTGCACGATGCGCTCGGCACCAACACGGCCTACGAGCGTACGTTCACGTTCGGCGAGGTCGACCAGGCGTTCGAGGATGCCGACCGATCCATTACAGCCGACCTCTACTGGCCGCGCTCGACAGGCATGCCGATGGATACGAACGGGGCGATCGGCGACTACGACCCGGGCTCGGGTGTCGTCACGATCCACGCGAACTCGATGAACTTCACCTACTTCCTCTGGCTGATCGCGGGGTCGCTGAAGATTCCGGCGAGCAAGTTGCGTCTCGTGCCCGTTCCAGCCGGCGGTAGCTTCGGCTCGAAGTTCTTCATGCACAAGGTGCCGACCTTCGCGGGCTTCCTCTCGATGCTCGTCGGCAAGCCGGTGAAGTACGTCGAGGATCGCCGGACGCACATCACGAATAACGATCACTGCGGCTCCGACCGCCGGTACGAGGCGTCGCTTGCCTTCGACGACGACGGCGAGTTCAAGGCGCTGCGCATCTCGTGCATCGACGACTACGGCGCCTATCTCCAGTTCGGCACCGGCACGCACGGGAATGCCCTCTCGCAGATCGTCGGTCCGTACCGGATCCAGCACGTCGAGTACTCGCTCGCGGCGGTGCTGACGAACAAAAACCAGCAGGGTGCCTACCGCGGCTTCGGGGCCGAGGTCTCGAACTGGATCCTCGAGCGGCTCGTCGACATGGCCGCACGCGACCTCGACCTCGACCGCGTCGAGATCCGGCGCCGCAACCTCATTCCCGCGGGCTCCTTCCCTTATCGCACCCCCACGGGGAACATCTACGACAGCGGCAACTACCAGGGCGTCCTCGCCAAGGTGCTCGAGGAGGTCGACTACGACTACTGGGTCGACTATCGCGAGAAGGCACGCGCGGAGGGGCGCCACGTCGGAATCGGCATTGTCGCCTCGCAGGAGCGGAGCGTCTTCAGCTCGACGGAGTTCTGGTTCTGGTTCGATGATCCCCAGTTCACGCCGACCTCGAGCCCGGAGAGCGCGAGCGTCCGCATCGACCCGACGGGTGAGATCATCGTCACGCTCCATTCGCAGTCGATGTGGGGAAACAGCCCCGAGACCGTTGTCTCGCAGGTCGTTGCCGAGGAGTTCGACGTCGATCCGGCTTCGGTCGTCGTCAACTACGCCGATTCGCAGAACGCTCTGCCGGGCACCGGGCCCGGGGGCTCGCGCTACACGGTGATGGTCTCGGGTGCGGTCGCCGGTGCGGCCTCGGAGCTGAAGGACAAGATCCGGCGGATCGCGAGCGACAAGCTAGAGGTCGCCGAGGCCGATCTCGAGTTCCGCGACGGCGGGGTGGGGGTCGTCGGCGTCCCCGATCGCCATCTCACGCTGGCCGACATCGCGCTGACGGCGTACATGTTCCGGCTCGACCTGCCGCCCGACATGCCGAGCGGCCTCGCCGCGCAGTCGACCTACGACCACCCGCTGACGACGCTGCCGAACGCCGACCGCTCCGATCTCGGGATCTTCTATCCCTTCGTCGGCCACGCCTGGCACATCGCGGTCGTCGAGGTGGACGCCGAGACCGGCTCGTTCGAGTTCCTCCGCTATGCCGCCGTCCACGACGCGGGCACGATCGTCAACCCGCGCACGCTCGACGGGCAGGTGATCGGCGGCACCGTGCAGGGGCTCGGCACGGCGATGTTCGAGGAGATCCTCTACGACGCCGAGGGTCGCGTCCGGAACGCGAGCTTCGAGCATTACCACCTGCCCTCATCGATGGACGTGCCGGTGATGACTGTCGGGCACCAGGAGACACCGTCGCCGTACACGGCCTACGGGATCAAGGGCGCCGGTGAGGGCGGTCGAATGCTAACCCCGGCGATCATGAGCGCGGCGATCGAGGACGCGCTTTGGCGCTTCGGCGTCACGGTGACGTCGCTTCCGATCTCGGCCGAGCAGATCGTCGAGTGGGCTTCGAGCGCGAGCGACGTTTGACGCAAGCACGAGCCGATCGGGCGCCGCGATAGGGTCTGGTCGGAATGCACCTGTCCGCTTCTTCTTCTGCTGCTGTCGTCGACCGCCTCCGGGACTGCCGCGTCGTGCCCGTCGCAACGATCGAGGATCCCGCGCGCGTGCCTGCGATCGGCGCTGCGCTTCTGGCAGGCGGCATCGGCTGCCTCGAGATCACCTTCCGCCACGGTAGTGCGGCCGAAGCGATTCATCGCGCACACGAGGTCGATGGGCTGCTCGTCGGTGCCGGAACGGTGCTTTCGCCGGAGCAGGCTCGCGCCGCCCACGACGCGGGCGCGTCGTTCGCGGTCGCGCCGGGCACGAATGAGGAGGTCGTACGCACCTGCGATGAGCTCGGCCTGCCGTTCTTCCCTGGCGTAGCGACCGCGTCGGAGATCGAGCGTGCGCGTGTCCTCGGCCGTCACGTTGTGAAGGTGTTCCCGGTTGCGCAGGTCGGCGGGCCATCCTTCCTCCGAGCCGTCTCGGCGACGTATCCCGATGTCGGCTTCATTCCTACCGGAGGCGTCGACGCGTCGAACGTCGGCGACTACCTCGCCGTGCCCTCGGTCGTCGCGTGCGGCGGCAGCTGGCTCGTGCGTCCCGAGCTCGTGCGCGAAGGACGGTTTGACGAGATCGAGCGCCTCGCACGCGAAGTGAGCGGCCTATGAGCGCTGTGCTCGCGCTGCGCCCCGCCGACGAGTGCCGCTTCGATCTCGTCTCGCTCGGAGAGGTGATGCTGCGCCTCGACCCGGGTGAGGGGCGGATCGAGACGACCCGCTCGTTCACGGCGTGGGAGGGAGGAGGCGAGTACAACGTCGCGCGCGGCCTCAAGCGCTGCTTTGGGCTTCGCACAGCGATCGTCACCGCACTCGCCGACAACGCCGTCGGCCGTCTGATCGACGACCTCATCTACCAGGGCGGCGTCGAGCGTGCCCACCTCGGTTGGATCCCCGACGACGGCGTCGGGCGGGAGGTGCGCAACGGGCTCAACTTCACCGAGCGCGGCTTCGGCGTTCGCGGCGCGGTCGGCGTGTCCGACCGCGGCCATACGGCCGCCTCGCAGATGCGACCCGGCGACGTCGGCTGGGAGCAGATCTTCGGCCGCGACGGCGCTCGCTGGCTCCACTGCGGCGGTATCTTCGCCGCGCTCTCCGAGACGACCGCCGACGTCGCGCTCGAGGCGATGGAGGCAGCACGGCGGCACGGCACGATCGTCTCCTACGACCTCAACTACCGCCCGTCGCTCTGGAAGTCGATCGGCGGCCGGGCGCGCGCGGCCGAGGTGAACCGCCGGCTCGTCGAGCATGTCGACGTGCTGCTTGGCAACGAGGAGGATTTCTCCGCCGCGCTCGGCTTCGAGATCGAGGGTGTCGACGAGAACCTGCTCCACCTCGATCTCGACGCGTATGCCCGCCTGCTCGAGCAGGTGCTGGCGGCGTACCCGCGACTCGCCGTCGTCGCGACGACCCTGCGGGAAGTGCGGAGCGCGACGGTCAACGACTGGTCGGCCGTTTGCCGCACGCGCGACGGGTTCCACGTCGGGCCGAGGTACGAGAGCCTCGAGATCCTCGACCGCGTCGGCGGCGGCGACTCGTTCGCGTCCGGACTCTTCTACGGATTGCTCCACGGCTGGGATCCCGAGAGGTCGATCGCCTACGGTGTCGCACATGGCGCGCTCGCGATGACGACACCCGGAGACACGTCGATGGCGACCGTCGCCGAGGTCGAGCGGCTCGTCGGCGGGGGCTCGGCGCGCGTTCAGCGGTGAAGGACGTCGTCGTCATCGGTGGCGGGATCGCCGGGCTGACAGCCGCCTACTCCCTCCGCGATCTCGATGTTGTCCTCCTCGAGGTGGCCGACAGAGCTGGCGGGCGGATCTTCTCCGAGCCCCGTGGTGAGAACTGGCTCAACTTCGGGGCGCACGTCTTCGGCGGCGAGGGATCGGGTACCGGGCAGCTGCTCCGGGAGCTCGGCGTCGGTGCGGAAGCCGTCCCCGGGCGATTAGCGGCGGTGTCGCTCAACGGCAAGCTCGTCTCGAGCGGGCCTGTCGAGAGCTTCCCGTTCCGGCTCCCGATGCCGTTGCGCTCGCGCGCGGCTCTCGTGCGAACGGGCATCCGCCTTCGTCTCGCAGTGCGCGAGTACGCGAAGATCGCGGCACCGCGCGACGGAGAGGATCCTGCAGCACGCCAGCAGCGGATGCTCGACTTCATGGACGACCGGTCGTTCGCGGAGTTCTCGGGGGAGCTGCCCGAGGATGTCGACCTGCTCTTTCGGTCGACGCTGACCCGGTCGTCGGGAGAGCCAGAGGAGCTCGCGGCAGGATACGGCGTCGGCTACTTCCACCTCGTCTGGGACAGGAAGGGCGGGCTCTCCCGCAACATCCTCGGTGGCTCCGGGGTCGTGATCGACGCGCTCGCGGCAGCGCTCGGAGATCGTGTGTGCCTCGGTACCCGCGTGAGGTCGGTCGAGCGAACGGTCGAGGGCGTCCGGGTCGAGATCGAGGGAGGAGCGCCCATCGACGCGAAGACGGCGATCGTCGCAACCCCCGCCTACGCGACTCGCGAGATCGTGGCCGACCTCCCGGCCGATACGGAGGCCGCGCTCGCCGCGATTCCCTACGGCCCCTACGTCGTCGGTGCGTTTCTCACGAATGAGACCGGCGCGGTGCCGTGGGACGACCTCTACGCGCTCGCAACGCCGAAGCGCTCCTTCAGCATGCTCTTCAACACCACGAACGTTCGGCGCGCCGGGGAGACGACGCGCGCGCGTGGCGGAAGCTTCATGGTGTACGCCGCCGCCGGCTTTGCGCGCCGCCTCGACGGGCTCGACGATGGCGCCGTGCGCGATGCGTTCCTCGCCGACCTGCACGAGGTGCTGCCAGCGACCCGCGGCCTCGTCGAGGAGGTCGTGATCGAGCGGTGGGAGAAGGGACTGCCGTTCCCGCGGGTCGGTCGGGCGGCCCTGCAGAAGAGCCTGACCCGCCCGCTCGCTCCGATCTGGCTTGCCGGCGACTACCTGGGCACGTGGTACACGGAGACCGCGGTGCAGACGGCGCGCGACGCCGCGGCTGGCGTCAGGGCTCTTGTCACGCCACCCGATCGCGTCTAGACTCACACTGTGGAACGGACGTTCCACAGCATGAGAAGTGGATGCCTCGTGACCGTGCAAACCGGAACCCAGTCGATGGAGCGCGGAGCGCAGCTGCTCGTGCACGTCGTCGAGCAGGACGCGGCCCCCACGATCGGTGAGTTGGCCCAGCTCGCCGGGCTCCCGAAGAGCACGACGTCGCGTCTCGTCGGAGCGCTCGAGCGACAGGGGCTCGTCCAGCGCGACCCGGATCGGGGGGCCATCGAGCCCGGCCCGGTGTTGCTGCGCTACGCCCGCAAGGAGACGTCCGGGATCGATCTCGTCGAGATCGCAGGCGGCGCGCTCGAGCGCCTCGCACGGGCAAGTGGCGAAACGGCGAACCTCGGTGTCGCGACGTCGACCGCCGTCGAGATGCTCGACCAGCGGGACAGCCGCCACATCCTCGGCTCGACCAACTGGGTCGGGCAGCGCGTGCCCCATCACGGCTCCGTGATCGGCAAGGTCTTCCTCGCCTTCGGCGCACTGCCGGTTCCGGACGTGCCGCTCGAGGCTCTCGCGCCGGGCACGATCACCGACCCTGACGATCTGCGACACGACCTCGAACGCACCCGCGTGCGCGGCTACGCGACCGCCGTCGACGAACTCGAGCCTGGCCTCTGGGCCGTCGCCGCCCCGGTGCACGACGCCGGCGGCACGGTGGTCGCTGCGCTCAGCGTCTCGGGGCCAACCGTACGACTCCACGCGGGGCTGCTCGACGAGCTGGGCCGCCTCGTTCGCGATGAAGCCTCTGCCGTGTCAATCCGTATCGGCTACGACGACCTGAAACGAGGTGCTGCATGAGCGACGAAGAGATCGATCTCAACGCCCTGTCCGACGAGGATCTCGTGGCCCAGATGCATGACGATCTCTACGACGGCCTGGCGCCCGAGATCGCGGAGGGAACGAACATCCTGCTCGGTCGCGGCTGGGCGCCGGACAGAGTGCTGAACGACGCCCTCGTCGGCGGCATGCGGATCGTCGGAATCGACTTCCGCGACGGGATCCTCTTCGTGCCAGAGGTCCTGCTCGCCGCGAACGCGATGAAGGCCGGGATGACGATTCTCCGGCCGCTTCTTGCAGAGACCGGTGTCGAGCGGATCGGCAAGGTCGTGATCGGCACCGTCAAGGGCGACATCCACGACATCGGGAAGAACCTCGTCGCGATGATGCTCGAGGGTGCCGGCTTCGAGGTGATCGACCTGGGGATCAACACGCCTGTCGAGCAGTACCTCGAGGCGCTCGAGGAGCACCAGCCCGAGATCCTCGGCCTTTCCGCCCTCCTGACGACGACGATGCCGTACATGAAGGTGGTCATCGACACGCTCAAGGAGAAGGGCCTGCGCGACGATTACATCGTGCTTGTCGGCGGCGCTCCGTTGAACGAGGAGTTCGGTGCCGCGATCGGCGCCGACGCGTACTGCCGCGACGCAGCCGTCGCTGCGGAGACCGCCCAGGCGCTCGTTCTCGCACGCCGCGCCGCAGCGAAGCTGAATTGAGCGACGCGGCAGCACCGGATCTCGTCGAGGCCGAGGTCGCATTCGGGGCGGCCGAGCATCCCGACGTCCTGATCCTCGCCTGCGGGGCGATCGCGCGCGAGGTTCTCGCCGTGATCTCCCTCAACGGCTGGACGCATGTGGACGTGAAGTGTCTGCCGGCCAAGCTCCACTCGACGCCCGAGAAGATCGCCGGAGCGGTCGACGCGAAGCTGGCCGAGTTGAAGGGACGCTACGACCGGGTGTTCGTCGCCTACGCCGACTGTGGCACCGCGGGGGCGCTCGACCTCGTTCTCGACCGGCATCGCGTCGAGCGGCTGCCGGGTGCTCACTGCTACGGCTTCCTTGCCGGCAACGCCGCCTGGGACACGATGCAGGAGGAGGAGCCCGGCACGTACTATCTGACCGACTTTCTCGCGCGCCACTTCGACGCGCTCATCGTGAGGCCCTACCGATTCGACACGAATCCCGAGCTGATCGAGATGATGTTCGGCAACTACAAGCGCCTGATCTACCTTGCGCAGACGAACAATCCGAATCTGCGCGAGCGGGCCATGGCTGCGGCGGAGCTGCTCGGGCTCGCCTACGAGGAGCGCAGGACCGGATACGGAGAGTTGCAGCCGTCGCTCGTCCAGTTCGTGAACGTGGGTGTCGGCGTCGCGCCAAAGCGTGTGACACGCTCCGACCTCACACGCGGCGGCGCGACGCCGGAGCAGCAGAGTGCCTGAGCTGACGGTGATCTCGTGGCGCGACATCCCTGCGCAGGTGACGGTCGGCAAGGGCCGCGGTGCTGCTCGCATTCAACTCTCGGAGCGGTTCCAGGAAGCGATCGACGCTGCAGCGATGCGCGCCGGGCTGATCGGCACGGACGCGTACCTGGAGGAGTGGCGGCGCGAGTCGCGGCCCTGTGGAGACGATGTCGAATCCGAGGTGGCGGTCGTGGCCGCTCAGCTCGAGTCCGAATACACCGACGAACGACTCGAGCGGCTTGCTCGCGCGAGCGGAGAAGAGGAGCGAGCGTGACTGAGACAGTTCTTTCGTCGGCGACGAAGGAGGTCGTGATCGGGTTCGACCGCCCCTTCGTGATCATCGGCGAGCGCATCAATCCGACGGGTCGCAAGAAGCTCGCGGAGGAGATGAAGGCGGGCAACTTCGAGACGGTGATCGCCGACGCGATCGCCCAGGTCGAGGCGGGCGCACAGATGCTCGACGTCAACGCGGGCATTCCGCTGGCCGACGAGCCCGCGATCCTGCGCCACACGATCGAGCTCGTGCAGTCGATCACGGACGTGCCGCTGTCGATCGACTCGTCGATCGTCGAGGCGCTCGAGGCAGGGCTCTCGGTCTACCGGGGCAAGGCGCTCGTCAACTCTGTCACCGGTGAGGATGAGCAGATGGAGCGCGTTCTGCCGCTCGTCGCGAAGTACGGCGCTGCAGTTGTTGCGATCTCGAACGACGAGACCGGCATCTCGGAGGATCCCGACGTGCGGTTCGAGGTGGCACGGAAGATCGTCTCGCGCGCGGCCGACTACGGGATCCCGAAGGAAGACATCGTCGTCGACCCGCTGGTGATGCCGATCGGCGCAATGGGGACTGCCGGGCGTCAGGTCTTCCAGCTCGTGCGGCGACTGAAGGAGGAGCTCGGCGTCAACTCGACGTGCGGGGCGTCGAACGTGTCGTTCGGGCTGCCGAATCGGCCTGCCTTGAACGCCGCATTCTTGCCGATGGCGATCGCGTCCGGTCTGACGTCAGCGATCACGAGCCCGCTGCACGACGAGGTGCGCTTCGCGATCTGGGCGGCCGACGTGATGAACGGCAACGACGGCAATTGCGCGGACTGGATCGCCCGCAACAGCGAGTCGGGCGAAGCGGCTCAGGCGGGTCGCCGCGGCGGCCGCGAGGGCAGGCGGAGGACAGCGTCGGCGTGAGCTACAGCGGAGACCCCGGCGGGAACCCTGGCATCCGGCTGAGGCCGGACACCACCACCGACCATCTCGTCGTGTTCACGCCCTCGGGGCGGCGTGGCCGGTTCGAGGACGGCACGACCGTGCTCGAGGCGGCCCGGCGACTCGGTGTCGACATCGACTCGGTCTGCGGTGGTCGGGGCATCTGCGGCCGCTGCCAGATCGAGGTGAGTGAAGGCGAGCACGCGAAACACGCGATCGTCTCCGAGGCCTCCCACCTGACGCCGATCAGCGACGTCGAGCAGGCCTACGCAGCCGACCGCGGGCTCTTGCCGGGGCGGCGCCTCGGCTGCACCGCCCGCGTTGTCGGTGAGCTCGTGATAGACGTGCCACCGGAGAGCCAGGTGCACCGCCAGGTCGTGCGCAAGGAGGCAGACGCGCACCCGATCGAGGTCAACCCCGTCGTTCGTCTCCACTACGTCGAGGTCGAGGAGCCGGATCTCGCCTCCCCGACGAGCGACCTCGGACGCCTGCGCGCGGCGCTCGAGCGTGAGTGGGAACTGATAGGCCTCATGTGCGACGCACACGTCCTGCCCGTCCTGCAGAAGACCCTGCGCCGTGGCAACTGGGGGGTCACTGTCGCGGTTCACGACGGCTCGACGATCACCGGCGTCTGGCCGGGCCTCCACGAGACGATGCTCGGGATCGCCTTCGACATCGGCTCCACGACGGTAGCGGGCCATCTCTGCGACCTCACGAGTGGTGACGTGCTCGCCTCCGCAGGCGAGATGAACCCGCAGATCCGCTTCGGCGAGGACCTGATGAGTCGTGTCTCCTACGTGATGATGAATCCCGGCTCCGAGAAGGAGCTCACCCGCACGGTGCGCGGCTGCCTCGCGAAGCTCACCGCGGAGCTCGCGAACGACGCCGGCGTCTCGCGCGACGACATCCTCGAGATCACCCTCGTCGGCAACCCGATCATGCACCACCTCCTCCTCGGCCTCGACCCGACAGAGCTCGGCGGAGCTCCCTTCGCGCTCGCGATCGACGAGGCTGTGCGCTGCCCTGCCGTCGACCTCGGCCTCCCCGTACATCCGGGTGCGCGCGCGTACGTGCTCCCGTGCATCGCCGGACATGTCGGCGCCGACACGGCCGGCGTGATCCTCTCCGAGGGCCCGTACCTGGGCGAGGAGGTCAACCTGATCGTCGACGTCGGGACTAACGCGGAGATCGTGCTCGGCAACCGCGATCAGCTCCTCGCAGCGTCGAGCCCGACAGGTCCCGCCTTCGAGGGCGCCCAGATTAGCTGCGGCCAGCGCGCCGCGCCAGGCGCGATCGAGAGGGTACGCATCGACCCGGACACGCTCGAGCCTCGCTATCGCGTGATCGGGAGCGAGGTCTGGTCGGACGACCCGGCGTTTGTCGGCACACACGTCACCGGCGTCTGCGGCTCGGGGATCATCGAGGCGGTTGCCGAGCTCCACCTCGCGGGCATTCTCACCACGGACGGCACGATCGACGGCGCGCTCGCAGCACGCTCTCCGAGAATCGTCCCCGACGGTCGGACGTTCTCCTACGTGATCTCCGACGGCGAGCCCGAGCTCAGGATTACCCAGAACGACATCCGGCAGATCCAGCTTGCGAAGGCCGCGCTCCACGCGGGGTGCATGCTCCTGCTCGAGCGGTACGGGATCGCGCGCGTCGATCGCATCCGTCTCGCGGGTGCTTTCGGGAGCCACATCGACCCGGTTTACGCGCTCGTCCTCGGGCTGATTCCCGATTGCGATCCGTCCGGGGTGACCTCGGCCGGCAACGCCGCCGGCACGGGCGCGCGAATCGCCCTTCTCGACTCCACCGCGCGCGCCGAGATCGAGGAGGTCGTTCGCCGCGTCGAGAAGATCGAGACCGCCGTCGAGCCACGCTTCCAGGAGCTCTTCGTCGGTGCCATGGCGATTCCCCACGACACCGACCCATACGAGCGACTTCGTACCGTCGTCACCCTCCCACCGCGACGCGTCGCCGATGCAACCGACGGTCGCACGCGCCGCCGTACCCGTCCTGATTCGACCCAGAGGAGCCTTTCATGATGGAGAAGCTGACATGACCGAGACCGCCGGAGGTCGCCGTAGCGGCGGCCGCGCCGCGAGACAGGCCGCGCGTGCGATCACGAACGCCGTCAGCGTTCCCTACATCACACGAACGATGAAACCCTTCGAGGTGCTGTCCGAGGAGCACCTGGCGCTGATCGAGGACAACGCAGACACGGTGCTCGAGCAGGTCGGGATCGAGTTTCGTGACACCCCGGAGGCGCTCGTTCTGTTCAGGGACGCCGGTGCCGACATCGACGGCGAGCGCGTCCGCTTCCCCCGAGGCCTTGCCCGTCACCTCGTCTCGAGCGCGCCGGCGCAGTTCACGCAGGTTGCCCGCAATCCGGCGAACAACGTCGAGATCGGCGGCATGAATACCGTGCTCGCGCCCGCCTATGGCTCACCATTCGTGCGCGACCTCGACAACGGTCGCCGCTACGGGACGATCGAGGACTTCCGGAACTTCGTAAAGCTCACCTACATGACGCCGTTCCTCCACCACTCGGGAGGTACCGTCTGCGAGCCCGTCGACATCGCCGTCAACAAACGGCACTACGACATGGTCTACGCGCACATGCGCTACTCCGACAAGGCCTTCATGGGCTCCGTCACCCACCCGAGCCGGGCCGAGGACACGGTCGCGATGGCGCGGATCCTCTTCGGTGGCGACTTCCTCGAGGAGAACACGGCGATCGTTTCGCTCGCGAACGCCAACTCGCCGATGGTCTGGGACTCGACGATGCTCGGAGCCGCGAAGGCGTACGCCGAGGCAAATCAGGGTGTCCTGATCACACCGTTCATCCTCGCGGGGGCGATGAGCCCCGCCACGGTCGTGGGTGCGGCAACGCAGACACTCGCCGAGGCGCTCGCCGGGATGGCGTTCTGCCAGCTCGTGCGGCCGGGTGCGCCGGTGATCCTCGGCTCGTTTGCGTCGTCCATGTCGATGCAGTCTGGCGCGCCGACGTTCGGCACTCCCGAGCCGGCACTGATTCTCTACGTGATGGCCGCGCTCGCGCGACGGCTCGGGATCCCGTTCCGTTCGGGAGGTGGCTTGACGGCATCGAAGATCGCCGACGCGCAGGCTGCCTACGAGTCGGCGAACACCATGCAGCCGACGATGCTCGGTGGAGTCAATTTCGTTCTGCATACCGCGGGGTGGCTCGAAGGGGGCCTCGCGATGGGGTACGAGAAGTTTATCCTCGATGTCGATCAGGCAGCGGCGTGGCACTCCTTCGCGAAGGGCGTGGACATGACGCGCAACGGCCAGGCGATCGACGCGCTGCTGACGAACGAGCCGGGGACGCACTTCCTCGGTCACCCGCACACCCTCGAGAACTTCGAGGGCGCGTTCTGGCGCTCGTCGAACGCCGACAACGGCAGCTTCGAGCAGTGGGATCTCGAAGGCGCGAAGGATGCGAACGTTCGTGCCAACGCGACGTGGAAGAAGATGCTCGCGGAGTACGAGGCGCCGCCGATCGACGACGCGATCGACGCGGAGCTGATCGAGTTCATCGAGCGCAAGAAGGCCTCCTTCCCGGACTCGTTCGCGTGATAGCGACCGTCTCGACATCGATAGGAAGGCCCGCGACGATCGCCGAGCTTGTTGCCCGCTCGCGCTACGAGGTGATACCGCTCGCGGGAGCCGAGGAGCAGGTGCTCGAGCACGTTCCCCGCGACGTCACCCTCACGGTTACCGCATCGCCGATCAAGGGTCTCGCTCCGAGCCTCGAGCTGGCCGAGAAGTTCTCGGCGCACGGCTACCCGGTCGTGCCGCACCTGTCGGCGCGGCTCGTCGCCGACCGCTCCCATCTCACTGAGCTCGTCGCACGATTCGACGAGATGGGGGTGAAGGACATCTTCGTCGTTGCAGGCGATGCCGATCAGCCGGCGGGTGCCTTCGAGGGTGCAGCCCAGCTGCTCCAGGAACTGCAGGAAGTCGACCACCCCTTCGAGCAGATCGGCATCACGGGGTACCCGGAGAGCCATCCGTTGATCGACGACGAGACCACGATCGCCGCGATGTTCGAGAAGTCGCGCTACGCCACGTACATCGCGAGTCAGATCTGCTTCGACTCGAGGGTGACCGTCGCGTGGGTGAACAATGTCTGGGCGCGCGGCACGAAGCTGCCAATTCTCATCGGCATCCCCGGCGTCGTCCCTCGCGCGAAGCTCCTCCGTGTCTCGTCGCGAATCGGGATCGGTGAATCGATGCGGTACCTCCGCAAGCATCACGACTTCGTCACCCGATTCTTCCGGCCCGGCGGGTTCAGTCCCGACAGGCTGATCAGGGGTCTCGCACCCGTTATCGCCGACCCCGAGCAGAAGATCGCTGGCTTCCATATCTTCACGTTCAACGATCTCGCTGACACGGAGGCCTGGCGACAGAACAAGCTCGCAGGCTCCTGAGCATTGTGTCGAATCAACACAAACTCATCCGATGACGGACAACACCTACGACTTCGTGATCGTCGGCGGCGGATCGGCGGGTTGCGCGCTCGCGAACCGGCTCAGCGCCGATCCCTCGACGCGCGTCCTCGTGCTCGAGGCCGGACGCTCGGACTACAAATGGGATGTCTTCATCCACATGCCCGCCGGTCTCGCGACCCCGATCGGCAACAAGCTCTATGACTGGAAGTACGAGTCGGAGCCGGAGCCGCACATGAACGGCCGCAAGGTGTATCACGCTCGCGGCAAGGTGCTCGGGGGCTCCTCGAGCATCAACGGGATGATCTTTCAACGTGGCAACCCTCTCGACTACGAGCGCTGGGCGGGCGACGCCGGTATGGGCAGGTGGGACTACGCGCACTGCTTGCCGTACTTCAAGCGGATGGAGAACTGCCTGGCGGGTGCGGACGAGTTCCGGGGCGGGGAGGGGCCGCTCGTGCTCGAGCGAGGCCCGGCCACGAGCCCTCTCTTCCGGGCGTTCTTCGAGGCGGTGCAGGAGGCGGGCTATCCGCTCACCGACGACGTCAACGGCTACAAGCAGGAGGGCTTCGCGGCGTTCGATCGCAACATCCATCGCGGTCGGCGCCTGAGCGCGGCCCGCGCGTATCTCCATCCCGTGATGAACCGCCCGAACCTCGAGGTGCGCTGCAACACCTTCGTCAACCGGGTGCTGTTCGACGGCACGCGTGCAGTGGGGGTTGAAGTTGCAGGCCGAACTGGCCCGAAGCAAATCGACGCGCGCGAGGTGATCCTTTGCGGCGGCGCGATCAACTCGCCCCAGCTGCTCCAGCTCTCGGGTGTGGGCAACGCCACGGAACTCGAGGCGCTAGGCGTCGGCGTCGTGCACGACCTTCCGGGCGTGGGCGAACACCTCCAGGATCACCTCGAGGTCTACATCCAGTACGCCTCGAAGCAACCGGTCTCGGTGGCGCCCGCCATGAAGTGGCGCAACCGCCCGTGGGTCGGTTTCAAGTGGCTGTTCTTCCGCACCGGCCCCGGGGCGACGAATCACTTCGAGGCGGGCGGATTCATCCGTGGGGACGACGAAGTTGCCTACCCGAACCTGATGTACCACTTTCTGCCGGTCGCGATCCGCTACGACGGCTCCTCGCCTGCGGCCGATCATGGCTACCAGGTGCACGTCGGCCCGATGTACTCGGACGCGCGCGGCTCCGTGAAGATCATCTCGAAGGATTCGCGCGCGCACCCTGCGTTGCGCTTCAACTACCTCTCCACCGAGCAGGACAGGCGTGAGTGGCTCCAGGCGATCCGCACGGCGCGAGAGATCCTCACCCAGCCGGCCTTCGAGCCGTTCAACGCAGGCGAGATCTCACCAGGCCCTTCGGTCGAGACCGACGAGGAGATCATCGCGTGGGTGGCACACGATGCCGAGACCGCCTTGCATCCGTCTTGCACGTGTCGGATGGGCGTCGACGAGATGTCCGTCCTCGACCCAGAGTCGATGCGTGTTCGCGGCCTCGAAGGCCTACGCATCGTCGATGCATCGGTCTTCCCCTACGTGACGAACGGGAACATCTATGCGCCGGTGATGATGGTGGCCGAGAAGGCCGCCGACCTGATCCTCGGCAACACACCGCTCGAGCCGGAGCGGACGCCGTTCTACCGGCACGATCCGGCCGCCGGGGGATAGAAGGTCAGGTCTTGCAATCACGCATCGACGGAATGTCGCAATGCAAGGCCTGACACCACCCTTACGAGCTGCCCGCCACGCTCAGCACCGCCTTGACGATGCCGTCGTAACCGGTGCAACGGCAGAGGTTGCCCGACAGCCCGATCCGTACCTCGTCCTCCGTCGGCCTCGGGTTCGCCTCGAGCAACGCCGTCGCGGAGACGAGCATCCCCGGCGTGCAGAAGCCGCACTGGACGCCGCCGAGATCGAGGAACGCCGTTTGCAGCGGGGCAAGTGTGTCGCCGTCGGCGAGTCCCTCGACTGTCGTGATCTCGCTGCCCTCGGCCTGGAGGGCGAGGTAGGAGCACGCGTTCACGGGCTGGCCGTCGAGGAGCATCATGCAAGCGCCGCACTCCGAGTCGTCGCAACCCTCCTTCGAGCCTGTCAGACCGACGACGTCACGAACGGCAGCGAGCAGGTTCGTGCCTGGATCGAGATCGACCGGGTAGGAGACTCCGTTCACGTTGAGTGTGGTTGCGACCTTCATGCGTTCTCCCCTCGTGCGCGTGAAAGCGCTTGATCGATCGCGCGCCGGGCGATCACTGCCGCCATAGCGCGCCGGTAGTCGGCCGATCCCCGAACGTCGGAGATCGGAGTTGAGGCAGCGGCCACTGCTGCGCCCGCGCTCTCGATCGCTGCGCTGCCCCCGTCGCTCCCGATCAGTGCCGCCTCTGCCTCGGGGATGCGCCTGATCGTCGCGGAGAGCGCGGTCATCGCGACCCGCGCGTCCGTGACGAGACCGTCGGCAACGGTCACCGCCGCAGACGCGCCCACGACGGCGATCTCCATCTGGCGGCGGTACTCGAGCCGGAGGTACGCGCTGCCCGTTCCTGCTGGGGGCGCCGGAATCTCGACGCCGACGAGAAGCTCGTCGGCTGCAGCCGACGTCTTGCCCGGCCCTGTCCACAGATCCTCGACTGCGACGGAGCGGGTACCGGACGGAGAGCGGAGCGTCACCGTGGCACCAAGACAGACGAGGGGGCCGCCAGTCTCCATCGCGGGCGACGCGTTCATCAGGTTGCCGCCGACCGTGCCCTGGGCGCGGGTTGCGTGCGAGCCGACGATTGCGCTCGCATCGGAGAGCGCGGTGAAGCGCGAGCGAACGTCGTCGCTCGCCGCAATCTCGGCGTGGCTTGCGAGCGCTCCGAGCCGCAGGCCCCCGTCGGCGAGAGATTCGACGCCATGCAGTTCGGCAACGCGGTGGATCGCGACGACGCTCTCTGGCATCGTCGACTTGCCGGACCGAGCGCCGACGACGAGGTCGGTGCCGCCCGCCACTGGACGGGCACCCGCTGCGACGGCCGCGACAGCATCGTCGACGCTCGTGGCCGTGGTGAACGTCTGTACGCTCATGCTCCCGCCTCCCAGACCCGCTCGGGTGTCATCGGCAGCTTGTGCACGCGCGCCCCGATCACCTTGGCGATCGCATTCGCGACCGCGCCCGCCGTCGGCACGCACGGTGGCTCCCCGACGCCCTTCGAGCCCTTCGGGCCGGCGCCGGGCGTATCCGTCTCGATCCACGCCACGTCGATCCTCGGCGCGTCGGAGGCCGTGACGAGCTTGTAGTCCGTCAGATGTGCGTTGCGGTGGCGTCCCTCTGCGTCGAGCTGCGTGCCCTCCGAGAGAGCCTGGCCGATTCCCATCACGACGCCGCCGTAGACCTGGCCGTCGGCGCCGATCCTGTTCAGGATCTTGCCGCAGTCGTGTGCGGCCGCGACCTCGAGTACCCGGGCGACGCCCGTCCCCCGGTCGACCCGCACGCGAACCGCATGGGCGATCAGCTGAGGCGCGTGGAACGACTCGAGCCCGAGCCGCCCGACGCAACCCTCGGCCGGAGCCTCCGGGCCATCCGGAACGACATCCTCGCTCTTACCGTGGAACGTCCCTTCTCCGGCGAGATCCGCGATCGACACCGACTTGTCGGGTGATCCCTTGACGAGGATCGATCCGCCCGTGAGCTCGAGGTCGTCACGCGACGCCTCGAGCTTCTCCGCCGCTGCGTCGAGCAGCTGGTCGCGCAGGTCGACCGCCGCGGCGATCACTGCCCGGCCGCTGTTGAACGTCGTCTGCGAGCCGCACGAGCCCATGTCCCAGGGCGCCGCGTCCGTGTCCTGGTACAGCATCGAGAAGTCCTCCGGCTGCATGCCGAGCTCGGCCGCGACGTACGTGGGCATGGCCATCACGGAGCCGGTGCCGTTCTCCTGCGCTCCGGTGATGATCGTGCCGCTGCCGTCCGGGTTGAGCTTGACGTAGGCGCCGCTCTTCGACGCGAAGCAGGGCCACCAACCGACAGCAACACCGATGGCCTCGTCCTCGGGCAGCTCCTGCCCGTACCCGATCATCTCGACCGCCTTCTCGAGCGTCTCCCTCATCGCGATGTTCTCGAGCACCTGGCCGGTTGCGGTGACGGAGCCGGTCTCGACGATCGTCTTGCGACGGAGATCGACCGGATCCATTCCGAGCGCCACTGCGAGCTCGTCCATGTGCTGCTCGAGCGCCCAGCACACCTGTGGTGCCGTCGGGGCGCGGATCGAGGAAGACGGCTGGTTGTTTGAGTACACGAGCGAAGACTCGATGTGGACGTTCTCGAGCTCGTACGGCCCGAGCGCGTGCATCGCGGCCATCTGTGCGAAGAAGCCGCCCTCGCCGCAGTAGGCTCCCTTGTCGAGGACGAGCCGCGCCTTGCGGGCGACGAGCGTGCCGTCGGCGCGGGCACCGGTCTCGAACTCGAGCACCATGCCCTCGCGTCTGTGCCCGACGGCGAAGAACTCCTCGCGCCGCGAGAAGACGAGCTTCACCGGGCGGCGGGCCGCCTTCGCGAGCGCCGCGACATGACCCTCGAAGTGGAAGTCGCACTTGGCGCCGAAACCGCCGCCGAGCAGCGGCACGACGATCCGCACGTTCGACTCGGGGATCTGCAGGGTGGTCGCAACGCCGGCACGGGCCGCGTAGGGCACCTGGGTCGATGTCCACACCGTGAGCTTGTCACCCTGCCACTGCGCGATCACCGCGCGCGGCTCGATCGGCACCCCCTGCACCGGATCGGTGACGTAGCGTCCCTTGACGACGACGTCGGCGCTCGCGAGCGCCGCATCGGCGTCGCCCTTGACGATCGTCGAGTAGCCGAGCGTGTTTTCGTGACGACCGAGCGCCTCGTCGCCTTCGTAGCTCTCCCAGGTGGGGTGGACGAGCGTGGCGTCGTCGGCGAGCGCGGCTTCGAAGTCGGTCACGACGGGGAGCGGCTCGTAGTCGACCTCGATCAAGGCGGCTGCCTGCTCGGCGATCTCAGCGGTCGTGGCGGCGACGCCGGCGACGATGTCGCCCTCGAAGCGGACAGTGTCCTTCGCGAATAGTCGGCGATCCTGAACCATGCCGCCGTAGAGCACATCCGGTACGTCCTCGTGCGTGACGACGGCGAGCACGCCTGGGAGGGCGCGCGCCCTGGTCGTGTCGATTCGGGTGATCCGCGCGTGGGTGTGGTCGGCGTAGCGGAACTTCGCCACGAGCTCTCCTGCGAGCACGAGGTCGGCCGTGTAGCGGCCCGTGCCCGTGACTTTCTCCTTGCCGTCGGGACGTATGAACGCGCGGGGTTTCTCGACCGTTGCCACCGTCAGATCTCCTTCGTGGGAGTGTGTGCCTCTATCCAATCAGAGAGTGCCGGAGCGTACGTGATCTGCGCTGCACTCGGTTGCGCACCCGTCAGCCGAGACCGAGGATCTCGTCGACGCGTGCGACTACGTCATGCCCGCTGAGGCCACGGGCTGCAAGGGTCGTTCTGCGCTGGATCACGTCCTCGGCGCTCGTCGCCCACTCCTCGTCGGCCGCATAGACGACCTGGGCCACCACGTCGGGCGCGTCGGGGTGGATCCGCTCGAGCAGCTCGGGACGCTCCATCGCGGACGCGAGCACGCGATCTGCCTGCGAGCCGTAGAGGTGCGCGAGGTTGGCTACGACATCGTGGTCGAGCGACCAGCGGGCAACGAGATGGGCGGCGACCTTCTCCGGATCGGTAGCCCCGGGAAGAGGAACCGGATGCCGATCGACGGCGCCGAGTCCCAGGCGCCCGAGAGCATCGAGCGCGATCCGACGATACGTCGTCAGCTTGCCGCCCGCCACGGTCAGCATCCCGCCTTTCCCGAGGAGGAACGCGGTCTCACGACGCGCGTCGACCGTGGAGCCGTAGCCGCGCGGCAGGACGCGCAGCCCCGCATAGGTCGCGAGCACACGTTCACGCGAAAGCATCGTCGGGTCGAGGGCGACGCCCGCCTCGCTCAGAACGAGGGCGATGTCCGCCTCGGTCGCCGTGACGTCCGCCGGGTCGCCGTCATATCCCGTGTCCGTGGTGCCGAGAAGGAGAGTCCCCTCCCACGGATAGGCGAAGGTCACGCGCACCTTGTCCTGCGGAATTGTGAGCGCCGCCGACCATGGTTCGTCGAGCGGGAGCGTGATGTGAACGCCCTTCGACAACTGGCCGTACGGTTCGACCCCGGGATCCTCCAGTCGTCGTAGAGTGTCGAGCCACGGCCCGGTGGCATTGACGACGGCGCGCGCCTCGACTGAGACGACCTCCCCGGAGATGCGGTCCCGGAGCTCGGCGCCCTGCACCTTGCCGGCTACGAGTCGAAGCTCCACCACCTCGGCATAGCTCAGCACCGTGGCGCCTGCCTTTGCCGCGGCCGTCACATTCGCGAGGCAGAGCCGACCGTCGTGCGTCCAGGCGTCCTCGTAGGAGCCGCAGCCGCGCAGGCCTTCCGTGCGGAGGGGGGGAACCTGCAGCCGCGCCTGCTCGACCCCGACGAACCGTCGGGGTCGTTCGAGAGCGAGCGTGGAGTAGCTCCACAGCCCGGCCTGAATCGTCGCGGGCCTGTACGGGCCTCCTTCGTAGATCGGGAAGAGGAACGGAATCCGTCGGACGAGATGGGGGGCGACGACGCGCAGGAGCGCCCGTCGCTCCGTGTGTGCCTCGCGCACGAGCTTGATGTCGCCGAGTCGGAGGTAGCGAAGCCCGCCGTGGATCAGCTTCGACGATGCGCTCGAGGTGGCGCCGCCGAAGTCAGCCCGGTCGACGAGCGCAACTCGCAGCCCGGCCCGGGACGCCTCGTTCGCGATCCCCGCGCCGATGACGCCTCCGCCGACGACGAGTAGATCGAATCGGGCGCGGACCAGCTCGCTCAGGCTCGCCGCGCGAAGTGGGGCTCCACGTGGCGGCAAGGGCGTGACCATCTGCAGCCCAGCGTATGCGACAGCGCCCGGGCGACGTGACCGCGTCCGAAGGACGTCCCGAGCGTCAGTCGGAGTGACGACGCATCAGGTCGCGAGCGATCACGATGCGCTGGATCTCCGCGGAGCCGTCAACGACCTGGAGCATCTTTGCGAGCGCAATGAATCGCGCGAGCGGATAGTCGTGCAGCCACCCGTACGCCCCGAGCGTCTCGCTGCACTGGATCGCGGCGCGAAGTGCGGCGTCCGGCCCGAAGCGCTTGGCATGCGCGACTGCGACGGACCCTCCCTCCCTGCCGAGCAACTCTGCCGCCTTCCGGGTCAGCCCTCGCGCTGCCTCGAGCTCGGTGGCGACATCGGCGAGTGCCCAGGCGATTCCCTGATGCGCGTTCACGGGCTTCCCGAATACGGAGCGCTCGCTCGTGTAACGGACCGCGATGTCGAGCGCCTCGGCGTGCAGGCCGTTCGAGATAGCGGCGATGTCGAAGCGGGCGACGTCGATCGCGCCGAGCGCTGCGGTCATGCCCTGGCCCGGTGGGACGAGCAGGTGGGCCGTCGCGTTGTCGAGCTCGAGATTCGTGATCGGGAGGAAATCGGAGGCGGCCTTGCGATACGGCTCGCTGAAGCGCACGCCCGGATCGGCAGCGTCGATCACGAAGAGTGCTACGTCGCGGTGGCCCGGCTCCTCCTCGGTCTTCGCGACGACGAGCAGCGCGCTCGCGACGCCGCCGAGCGTGACCCAGGCCTTCGCGCCGCTGACGGCCCATGTGTCTCCGGTCCTCGTCCCGCGCGTCGTGATGGCGGTCGCGTCGGAGCCGGCGTGAGGCTCGGTCAGATAGAACCCACCGAGCTCCTCGCCCGAGACGAGCGGGCCTACCCACCGCTCGCGCAGTGCATCGTCGCCGACGCCCGCGATCGCCGTCGTGACGGCGTTGTGCATCGAGATCGAGAAGGCGAGCGCCGCGTCTCCGCGGCCGAGCTCCTCGAACACGTCGACAGCCTGAGGGAAGGAGAGCCCGAGGCCGCCGTCCGCCGGTTCCACGAAGAGGCCGGTGAGTCCCGAATCCCTGACGGCGTCGTGCGGGTAGGTCGCACTCGCCTCCCAGGCGTACACCGACGGCTGCACGACCTCACGGGTGAATGCGCGTGCGCGCTCGACAGCAGACTCGGACATGGCGGTCAGTATGGAATTCAATTGACGTGTCAGTCAAATCGGAGAGGATGACTACCTCGTCCGTGCGCGGGCGCTGCGTGAGAGCCCGCCGAGAGTCGAGTTCTGGAGCCACGTGGGACCTGATCGCCGAGATCGGCCTCAGCCGCGTGCGGATCCCCGACATTGCCGTCAGAGTCGACACGAGTACGGGGACGACTCATGCGTCGATATCGAAGACGATCACGTTGCGCAGGGCGCCTCCGCTGGCGGTCGACGCGACTGCCTCGTTGATCAGCTCCAGCGGGTAGCGGCCGCTGATCAGCTCGTCGAGCTTGAGGAGACCCTGCGTGTACAGCACGGCGAACGCGGGAACGTCGATCGCCGGGACGCTCGATCCCATCTTGCTGCCGACGATGCTGCGGCTGTCGTGAGCGAGCGTCGTCGGGTCGTACGAGGCACTCGCGCCGGTGGGTGTCATGCCGACGACGACGAGGTCGCCTCCTCTGCGGAGGAGCTCCATGCCGCTCTCCATCGCGCTCACCGAGCCGACCGTCACGAAGACGTAGTCCGCCCCGCGGCCGTCGGTGAGGCCGAGGACGGCGTCCCTGACATCACCGTTGTTCGGGCTGAACGCCTGCGTCGCGCCGAACTGGCGGGCTACCTCGAGCTTCGACTCGTCGAGATCGACCGCGACGGTCGACGCCGCACCGGCAATCGCAGACGCCTGGATGCTGTTCAGCCCGACGCCTCCCGCTCCGATGACGACGACGTGTGCGCCCGCCTCGACGCGTGCCGTCTTCGCCACGGCTCCGAAGCCGGTCAGAACACCACAGGCAAGAAGCGAGGCACAGTCGTATGGCAGCCCGTCGGGAATCGGCACCACCTGGGACTCATGGACAACGACCCGTTCGGCGAACGCGGCCGTACGAAACCCGTGGACGACCGGCTCGCCGTCCCGCGTTGTCAGTGGCCCCGGTGCGTCGAGCGGAAAGCTCGCGTCGCACAGTGCCGGCTGCTCGTGATCGCAGAAGAAGCACGTCCCGCATGCCCGCACGAGGGTGACGAGAACGCGTTGGCCCGGCGCCACCTCCGACACGCCCGGACCGACGGCGGCGACGACGCCTGCTCCTTCATGGCCGTAAACCGCGGGGCGGACACCCTCCCAGGCGCCGTTGAAGTAGGAGACGTCGCTATGACAGATGCCGCTCGCGGCAATGCGGATCTCGACCTCTCCCGGGCCTGGTGGAGCGAGAACCAGCTCCTCGATCGTGAGGGGGTGGCCCGGCTCACGAAGCACCGCTGCTCTTATGAGCCTCCCCGTCGTCACGAGTCCGAGACGCCGAGTCCGGTCGTCGGCGCGCCGATCAGGATCGCCGCGTTCCCGAACGAGAGCTTCCCCTCGGCCATCTGACCGTGAACTTCACCGATCTCGTCGAAGGCGCTCACCTGGCCGAGGCACGGATCGATCGCGCCGGCGCGAACGAGGTCGTTGTAGGCGATCGCCTGCTCGTCGTTCGTGCCGTGCGAGCCCTGAAGCCTCTTCTGTCGCACCCAGTGGTACCGGAGGTCGACCATCGCGGAGTACCCGGTCGTGCCTGCGCACACGACGACCATCCCGCCCGGCTCGCAGACGAAGATCGATGTCGGGATCGTGTCCTCTCCGGGGTGCTCGAAGACGATCGCGGGGTTCCTGCCCTTGCCGACGATCTCCCAGAGCTTGCCGCCGAAGGCGCGCGCCGCTCCCGTCCATTCCTTCTGACCGGGCCCGTCCGTCCAGTGTGGCGGGATCCCCCAGTGGTCGAACTCGGTACGGTCGATGTAGCCCTCCGCGCCGAGCCCGACGCAGTATTCGCCTTTGTCCGCACTCGAGACAACAGCGACTGCGATCCCGCCGGCCTGCTTGACGAGCTGGATCGCCTGCGTGCCGAGCCCACCGGAGCCACCCCACACGAGCACGACGTCGTCCTTCATCACCGTGTTTCCGGCCCAGCCGAAGAGCATCCGCTGGGCGGTCGTGCCGACGAGTGTTGGCGCTGCGGCAGCCTCCCACGTGAGGTGATCCGCCTTGGGCAGCACCTGGTGCTCCTGTGCGACTGCGAACTGCCCGAACGAGCCGAAGTTGCGGTCGTGGTCGTAGCCCCAGATTCGTGCGGAGGGAGCGATGATCGGATCCTTGCCCGCGACGATCCACGGGTCGTCGTCCTTCCACCAGCCGGGGTGGACGATGACCTCGTCGCCGACTGCGACGCGCTCGACGCCCTCGCCGACGGCGTAGACGATCCCCGACGCGTCGCTACCGCCGAGATGGAAGTCGTTCGGATCGCCGCCGCGCTGCCGCTGGGCGATCACGTCGACCGGTGTGCCGCGGGCCGCCCAGACGTTGTTGAAGTTGATGCCGGAGGCCATCACGGCGATGAGCACCTCGCGAGGCCCCGGAGCGGGCGTGTCGACCTCCTCTACCTGGAATGCGGTGCGCGGGTCACCGAAGCGGTCCTGGCGCACGAGCTGTGCGAACATGCGGGAGGGAATCTCGCCGACAGGTGGCAGGGTGCCGACGGGGACTGCGTCACTTGCGGGTGCCATCAAACGCGCTCCTTGTGCTCGGGGTGCGACCTCGACTGCCGCTTCGGGCCGAGAGCGTATCTTCCACCCGGGCTCTGGCGATCGTCTCATCCACCCGCGCGCGAAATCCGTGTGCGAGAATCCCGCGGTGTCCGCCGGTCTCGACGAACTCACTCCGGAGCAGCGAGAGATCCAGGCGCTTTGCCGGGACTTCGCCGCACGCGAGATCCGGCCGATCTCCCAGGCCGTCGACGAGGCCGACACCGAGATGCCGTGGGAAGTCTGGGCGAAGGCTGCGGCGCTCGGACTGACGTCGTACATGCTCCCGGAGGAGCTCGGGGGAGGTGGGCTGACGGACGTCTTCACCCAGGCTCTCGTCCAGGAGGAGCTCTGCTTCGGCTGCTCGGGGATCGGCAACCTGATCACGTCGAACGGCTTCGCTGCCAAGCCGATCCTCGTACTCGGGGGCGAGGAGCAGAAGCGCCGGTGGGTCGAGCCGATGACGGGCGAATCGCCGACGCTCGGCGCGCTCGCGATCACCGAGCCGGGCGTCGGCTCTGACGCCGCGGCGATCCAGACGACCGCGACCCGCACCGAGAACGGCTACGTACTCCGTGGGCAGAAGAGCTGGATCTCGAGCGCAGGGCCGGCGTCCACCTACGTCGTCTTCGCAACCGTGAAGCCGGGGTCGCGGTCGAAGGGGATCACGGCGTTCGTCCTCGAGAAGGGCGACGCCGGGTTCACGATCGGTCCGCCCGTCCGGAAGATGGGCCAGCGCGCGATCATCAACGCCGAGCTGTTCCTCGACGATTGCGAGATTCCGCTCGACCGGAGGCTCGGTGAGGAGGGCCAGGGATTCCGCGGCTTGATGCGGACGTTCGATCTCTCGCGGATCACGCTCGCGGCTGCCGCAACGGGCCTCGCTCGCGCTGCGCTCGAGTATTCCGTCGACTACGCGAAGTCGCGGGAGCAGTTCGGGAAGCCGATCGCGCAACACCAGGCCGTTTCGTTCCGCATCGCCGATATGGCGCTGCGGGTCGACGCGTCGCGCCTCCTCGTCTGGCGTGCCGCGCGGCTCGCCGATGCGGGCGCGGACATCTCGCGCGAGGCCGCGATGGCAAAGCTCTTTGCCTCCGAGACGGCGATGTGGTGCACGTGGGCGGCCGTACAGACGCTCGGCGGCTGGGGGTACTCGCGGGAGATGCCGGTCGAGAAGTGGATGCGCGATGCGAAGCTCGAGGAGATCGAGGAAGGCACATCCGACATCCAGCGCCTGATCATCTCGCGCAGCCTCCTGCGCGACTGAACGGTGGAGGGTGAGGCTTCAGCCTCACCCGTGGTTCAGCACAAGCGCCAGCCGCCCGTCCTTGGCGCCTTGCCATGCGGGTGAGGCTGAAGCCTCACCCCAGTGAGCGAACGGCCGCCGTGAGCTCCACCGGCCCCGGCAGCGTCGCGAGCTCCAGATCCTTCTGGTACGGCATCGGGTGCGACGGCGCTCCGACGCGTACGACCGGAGCATCGAGCTCCCAGAAGCTGTGCTCTGCGATATGTGCCGCGATCTCGGCCCCGAACCCTCCGAACTGGACGGCCTCGTGCGCGACGACGACGCGGTGCGTCTTTGCCACCGAGGCCGCGATCGTGTCGGTGTCGAGCGGGACGAGCGTCCTCGGGTCGACGATCTCGACGCTGATTCCCTCGGATTCGAGATCGCGCGCAACCCGCAGCGCGTGGGGGATCGTGGCGCCGAGGGCGACGACCGTCACATCGGTGCCGGCGCGCACGACGCGCGCCTTCCCGAGCTCGATCGCATACCGCTCCTCCGGGACGGGAACCGGCTCCCCGAAGAAGAGGAGCTTCTGCTCGAGGAAGATCACCGGGTTGTCGTCCTGGATCGCCGCCGCCAGAAGCCCCTTCGCGTCGAAGGGGTTCGACGGCATTACGACGACGAGTCCCGGGATGTGGGCGAAGAGCGCCTCGAGACTCTGGGAGTGCTGGGCGCCGAGGCGCAGCCCGCCGCCCGAGACCATTCGGAGGACGAGGGGCACCTTCGGTGTGCCGCCCATCATGAAGCGGAGCTTCGCCGCCTGGTTCAGGATCTGGTCGAACGCGACGCCTGCAAAGTCGGAGAACTGGAGCTCGACGACGGGTCGCAGCCCCGTCAGGGCGGCACCGATACCGCAACCGACAAACCCGCTCTCGGTCAATGGCGTGTCGCGGATCCGGGCAGCGCCGTACTTCTCGTACAGATCTTCGGTGGCCCGGAACAGCCCGCCGACGCGGCCGATGTCTTCGCCGATCACGATCACGTCGGGATCGGCCTCGAGCTCGAGGTCGAGCGCCTCGCGGATAGCGGCGACGAAGCCAAGCTCGCGGCCCGCCGGCTCCGGTGCCGCCGGGTAGCGGCGATGTGAACCGAAGACGGCCGGGATCAGGTCGTCGGCGCTCGCGTCCTCGTCGGCGAGCGCAGTCTTGATCGCGGCCTCGACCTCAGCCGCGACGTCGCGCTCGATGCTCGCTGCGCGTTCGTCGTCGAGCTCGCCCACCGAGCGGAGGTGGGCGGCGAATCGCGGCAGCGGATCCTTCGGCTCCCACTCGTCCACCACCGCCACATCCCGCACGTCGGGGAGGTTGGCACGCATCGAGTGCTGCATGCGGCGGAACGTTTTCATTTCGAGGAACGTCGGGCCGCCGCCCGCGCGAGCGAGGTCGAGAGCACGGGCCACGGCATCCTCGACGGCGAGCAGATCGTTGCCGTCGACGATCTCGCCCGGCATCCCGTACCCGACCGCGCGCTCTGCAAGGTCTTCGACCGCTCTCTGCGTCCGCCAGTCGGCCGAGAGAGCGAACTGGTTGTTCTCGCAGATGAAGACAACGGGCAGCTTCCAGGTTGCGGCGAGGTTCATCGCCTCGTGTGCCGCCCCCTGGCCCGCGGCGCCGTCCCCGAAGTACGCCACCGTCGCCTGTCCGGTTCCCCGCAGCGTCGCCGTCAGCGCCGCGCCGCAGGCGTGAGGCAGGCCGGCCCCGACGATCCCGTTGCAACCGAGGATGTCGAGGGAGAGATCGGCGATGTGCATCGAGCCGCCGAGCCCCTTGCAGTAGCCCGTCCGCTTGCCGAACATCTCGGCCATCATCCGGTGCATGTCGGCACCCGCCGCGATCAGGTGCCCGTGGGAGCGGTGGTGGCCGACGAGGTAGTCCGTCTCTCGCATCGCTCCTGCCGCGCCGACTGCGATCGCCTCCTGACCGACGCAGCTGTGGGCTGTCCCGAAGATCACACCCTGCTCGAACAGCTCCGCGGCGCGCTCCTCGAAGCTGCGGATCAGGAGCATCCGCCGGTACTGCTCGAGGAGAGGTGGTCGCTCCGGCGGCCGAACCGCGAGCGGGGGAGCGTCAGGCTGCGACATGGGGAGGGCGCTCGTGGAACTCGAAAACGTAGCCGTCGGGGTCGAGCGAGTAGAGGCTCTTGCCACCCTTGTTCGGCCCGGTCGTCATCTCGACCGGGCCGTCGGAGCGAAAGCGAACGCCCTGCGCGGAGAGATCCTCGTAGAGGGCCTCGATGTTCTGGACGAAGACGCAGAAGTGGCCTGTCCCGTGGTGGGACGGGGGTCCGGCGCCCGACTCCTTGCTGACGCCGCGATACTCGATGAGCTCGACCTGGGTCTCGCTGCCGGGGATCCGCAGGAACGCGACATCGAACCCGGTCGCCTCGGGAACGCCGACGATCCGGCCGACGACGGTCTCGGGAAGCTCGCCTCGCCAAACGACCTCGAGCCCGAGGAGCCCTGCGTAGAACTCGAGCGAACGCTCCATGCTGGAGATCGTGATCCCTCCGTGGCGCGCGCCGGTGATCGCCCAGGAGGGTGTCTGGCGCTCCGGGGTCTCCACATACGCGATGCTACTGAGAAGATGAAGTCGACGCGGAACGGGAGGACGACATGCTCCTGACGGAGAGGACAGCGGTGGTGACGGGCGCCGGCAGCGGCATCGGTCGGGAGATCTCGCTGCGCTTTGCTGCCGAGGGCGCGTGGGTCGCCGTCCTCGACCGCTCGAACGAGGCCGGCGAGGCGGTCGTTCGAGAGCTCGTCGCCGCCGGCTCGCGGGAGCCGGTACTCGCGGAGGTGGACGTCCGCTCGTCCGTTGCCGTGGACGAGGCGATCGATCACGTGGCGGGAGTTATGGGGCGGATCGACATTCTCGTCAACTGCGCCGGCGTGCGCGAGATCGGCGACGTCTACACCATGCCCGCCGAGGAGTGGGAAAACGTGATCGCGATCAACCTCAGCGGCACGTTCTACTGCTGCCAGGCGGTAGCGCGGAAGATGCGGGAGACCGGCGGCGGCTCGATCGTCAACCTTGCCTCGGTTGGCGGGTTGATCGGCCTCTCCCACCGTCCGGCGTACTCTGCCGCGAAGCACGGAGTCGTCGGCCTCACGAAGAGCCTTGCCCGGGATCTCGCTCCTGCGGGAATCCGAGTCAACGCGCTCTGCCCCGGCGTGATCCGGACGCCGATGACCGAGCAGTACTTCTCCGACGACAGCTTCGAACAGGAGCTCGCGACCTCCGTGCCGCTTGCGCGCTACGGAGAGACGAGGGACGTCGCGCAGGCAGCTCTCTACCTCGCGAGCGACATGGCGTCGTACGTGACCGGTGTCGCTCTTCCCGTTGACGGTGGTTGGCTGGCGGAGAAGAGCTTCGTCTCGGGAAGCGGTGGGTCGTCGTTCCTCGCCGGTCGCGAGACGCGCTCCCCGTAGGGGCGACGCACACGCTCGCGCGAGCGAAGCGGATGCGTCGCCCGCTCGTACCGTTACGACACCCGCGAGAAGGAGCCACCGAGTTAGGTCAGGCGATCGGGCAGATGTTGACGATGGCGGTTGGCGTTGCGCTGAGCCCGATCCCGATCCCGATCCCGATCATCGCCCCGGACTGCTCGTCAGCTCGCCTCGCGGTCGCGCGAACGGGCCGGCGTTCGTTCTCGGATGCGCAGCGAGCGCCGCCGTGATTCCGGGCTCTCGTGCAGCTCCCGAGGGCTCTACAGCTTGCTGATCGTGTCGCCGGCGCGCACCGCACCGGGTGTCACGACGCGGGCGTTGACGCCGCGCAGTCG
>NZ_JBDSNT010000021.1:0-7746 GCF_039915195.1 Gaiella sp. | reverse complement strand
ACGACACGGTCGATCTCCGCCGTGTCGATCTCGGTCTGCAACCCCTGAACCAGCGAGCCGAGGAGCGGCGGGCCTACGAGGCCGGTCGCGGCGGCAAGGGCATGGAGAACGAGCACACCGATCATTGCGCGCCGATGGCGCCTCGCGAGGATTGCTGCCTGACGGCGCATCTCCTCGGGGCCGGCGATAGGCAAAAGCTTGCTCATGCAGTCTCGCCTCGGGTGACGACGTCGCGATACGCGCTACTCGTGCGAAGGAGGTCTCGGTGTGTCCCGCTCGCGTGGACTTTCCCGTCGGCAATGAGCACGACCTTGTCCGCACGATCGAGCACGAGCGGACTTGCTGTCACGACGACGGTCGTGCGGCCCGCTCGGAAGTCGTGGAGCTGAGCTGCAATCCGAGCCTCCGTGTGGGCATCAACGGCGCTCGTGGGCTCGACGAGGACGAGGATCTCTGCGTCCGAGAGCAGTGCCCTGACGAGCACGAGTCGCTGTCGTTGTCCACCCGAGAACGACCGGCCGCGCTCGTCGACGACCTCGTCGAGACCCGCCGGAAGCGCGACGAGCACGTCCTCCGCAGCTGCGACCTCGATCGCCGCCGTGATCTCGTCGTCGCTCGAACGCCCCCACGGATCGAGCTCGCTCCGGAGCGTGCCGGAGAAGATGAGCGGGTCGGGCTCGCTAACGAGGATCCGTCGTCGCACGACCTCGAGGGGCAGCCGGTCGATTGGCGTGTCCCCGAGCATCACGCCGCAGTCGTCGACGATGCGTCCGAGCCGATCTGCGAGCGCGCTCGTCTCGTCCGGCGTCGCCGACACGAGGCAGGTCAGACTGCCGGGCTCGATCGAGAGACCGGAGTCCGGGTCGACGAGCGGAGCGCCGGGCGGCGGCTCGGCCAGCGGCTCCGCTGGATCCTCGACGGCTCGCTGGACGGCGAGTACCCGCAGCATCTTGCGGGCGCCGACATGCGCACGCGTGAACTTCTCCACCGCCTCGGCAGACGTCCGTAGTGGGATGACGAGGAACCCGGCGTATCCATAGAAGGCGATCAGCTCGCCGGCGGAGATGTCTCCCGAGGCGGCGAGGCGCGCACCGACCCACGTGACGAGGACGACGAACAACCCTGGCAGGAGCACCTGTGCCGAATCGAGCGTCGACTGGGGCGTCGCCACGCGCACGCCGCTGACGCGAACCGCCTCCGAGCGCTTCTGGTAGCGGTCGAAGAACACGTCCTCGCCGCCGACGCCTCGCAGGACACGAAGGCCGGCGGCGGTGTCGGCCCCGAGCGCCGTGAGGAGACCGACCTCGTCGCGCTGTACCCGCTGCCTGACGTGGAGCGGCTTGATCACGAAACTGAGTGACAGCGTCAGGATCGGCACGCCGATCAGGACGATGAGACCGAGAGGTACCGACGTCGCGAGCAGGATCACCGCGACGACGATGTACGAGACAACGCTGCCCGAGAGGCGCGCGAGAATGTCGAAGGCCCCCCCGGCGCGAAGCGCGTCATTCGACACCGTCGCCACGACCTCGCCGGTCGAGAGCTCAGCCCGTACTGCATCGCCGGAGCGCGCTGCATGATGGCCGACGACCTGCGCGAGCCTGAACGACGCCTGGAGCCAGACCTGGACCGAGAAGCGGTGGCGGAAGACGCCGGCAACAGCCTGGATGACGCCGAGCACCGCGAGGAGAACGCAGAAGCGGACGAGCGCGTCGCGGTTGTCGTCGACGATGCCCTGCTGGATCGCCTGACCGATCGCGTACGGCATCAGCGCCTGCGAGACCATCCAGATGATCCCGAACACAATCGCCACGAGGATCGTACCGATCTGGTGGCGGCCCACCCAGACGAGCAACCGGATCGGCGAGCGGGTATCCGGCCGCCCCGGGTCGGCGACCGGTAGATCGATCACGGCCGTGCTACCGCGGCCGCGCCGCGTCCGCATGTGCCAGAAAAGCGTCCCACACGCTTCGGCGTCACGGGCGTGCTACCGCGGCCGCGCCGCCTCCGCATGTGTCAAAAAAGCGTCCCACACGCTTCGGCGTCACGGCCGGACGAGAGGCTTGTACGCGATGCGGTGTGGTTCGAGCGCCTCTGCGCCACGGGTCTCGGTGACCCACGCGACGTACTCGCCCCATGTGCCTTCGAACCATGTCGCCTGCGAGTCGCCCTCGAAGGCAAGGATGTGCGTCGCGATGCGGTCGAGGAACCAGCGATCGTGGGTGATCACGACCGCACACCCGGCGAAGTCGATCAGCGCGTCTTCGAGTGCCCGCAGCGTGTCGACGTCGAGGTCGTTGGTCGGCTCGTCGAGGAGCAGCACGTTACCGCCCGACTTGAGGAGCTTCGCGAGGTGGACGCGATTGCGCTCACCGCCCGAAAGATCCTTGACGAGCTTCTGCTGGTCGCCGCCGCGGAAGTTGAACCACGAGGTGTACTGGCGTGAGTTCACCTCGCGCTTCCCGAGCAGCACGATGTCCTGGTTCTCGGAGATCTCCTTCCACACCGTGTTCTGCGGGTTGAGACCACCGCGAGATTGATCGACGTACGCGAGCTGGACCGTCTCACCGACGCGGAGCTCGCCGTCATCGGGCATCTCCTCACCGGCGATCATCTTGAAGAGCGTCGTCTTGCCCGCACCGTTCGGCCCGATGACTCCGACGATGCCGCCCGGCGGGAGCGAGAACGTGAGGTCCTCGACGAGCAGCCTGTCGCCGAATCCCTTGACGACGTGCTCGGCGTCGACGACGAGGTCGCCGAGGCGGGGGCCGGCGGGAATGTGGATCTCGACGCCCTCGACCTTGAAGTGCTCGTCATCTGCAAGCAGCTTCTCGTACGAGGAGATGCGCGCTTTCGACTTCGCGTGCCGGGCGCGCGGGCTCATGCGCACCCACTCGAGCTCCCGCGCGAGCGTCCTGCGACGCGCCGACTCGGTCTTCTCCTCGACAGCGAGCCGGGCCTGCTTCTGCTCGAGCCAGGAGGAGTAGTTCCCTTCGAACGGCAGCCCCTTGCCACGATCGAGCTCGAGGATCCAGCCGGCGACGTTGTCGAGGAAGTAGCGGTCGTGGGTCACGGCCATCACGGTGCCCTTGTAGTCCTCGAGGAACCGCTCGAGCCAGGCGACCGACTCCGCGTCGAGGTGATTCGTGGGCTCGTCGAGGAGGAGAAGATCGGGGGAGGCGAGGAGCAGCCGGCACAGCGCGACGCGCCGCCTCTCGCCGCCGGAGAGCGTGGTGACGTCCCGGTCACCCTCGGGGAGGCGCAGCGCATCCATGGCGCGGTCGAGCGCCGCATCGAGACCCCACGCATCGTGGCGGTCGATCTGTTCTTGCACCTTCGCCTGTTCGGCGAGGAGCGTGTCAAAGTCAGCATCGGGCTCGGCGAATGCGGCGGAAACAGCGTTGAAGCGGTCGAGCAGGTCGCGCAGTTCGCGCACGCCGTCCTCGACATTGCCGCGCACGTCTTTGGTCTCATCGAGCTCGGGCTCCTGCTGGAGAAAGCCGACGCTCGCTCCAGGATGGAGCTCGGCGACGCCCGAGGACGGCTCCTCGAGGCCCGCCATGATCCGCATCAACGTCGACTTGCCCGCGCCGTTCGGTCCGAGCACGCCGATCTTCGCCCCGGGCAGGAACGAGAGGGAGATGTTCGCGAGCACCTGCCGGTCGGAGCCATAGAACTTGTCGACCCGGTACATCGTGTAGACGTAGTCGCTGCTCATCGCTCGCGAAGGGTAGTGCATAGTGCCGCCGCAGCGGAAACAGCTCCTTCCAGCCCGACGGACTGCAAGGATCGCCAGATGCCGTTTACGGATCGTGAGCGGAGAACAGCCCTCGGGCGTGTGCGCTCGTACCTCGGCGCGCTCGGCTCGGTCGCCGGCGTGGTTGCGAGGAGCCGAGCGCTCCGGCGGATCGAACTGTCCTTCGCGTTCTTCAAGACGACCGAGACTGCGACGTGGATCGCAATGCTCGTCTACGCCTTCGAGAAGGGCGGTGTGACGGAAAGCGGCCTGCTCGCGGCGGCCGTGCTCGTTCCGGCAGCCATCATCGCGCCACTCGCCGCCGCGGTAGCCGACCGGTATCGACCCGGAGTGGCGCTGGTCGTCGGTTATGTAATCCTAGCTCTCACGTGCCTTGCGGTCGCTGCCGCGATGGCCGCCGGTCTCTCGAGGCTTCCGGTCTACGTGCTCCTCGGCTTCGTTGCTGTGGCGTTGACACTGATCAGGCCGTCCCAGGTCGTCTTCGCTCCGGCGTTCGCCCGCACGCCCGACGAACTGACCGCCACGAATGTCGTCAGCGGGTGGATCGAGAGCCTCGCTGCACTCGTCGCGCCACTCATTGCGGGCGTCCTTCTGGCTCTCTACGCATCGGCGGCGGTCTTCGTCGTGATGGGCGCTGCCTGCGCTGCGGGCGCACTGCTGATCTTCCCGCTCCGCTCCGTCGTCGCGGCGACGCCGCCGAACTACGACATCAACGCATTCGACGGCCTGCAACTGCTCAGGCGTGATCGCAACGCGCGCTTGCTCGTTCTTCTCCTCGCTGCGCAGTTCGTCGTGATCGGAGCGCTCGACGTGCTCTACGTCGAGTTGGCGCAGGGTGTCCTCTCGCTCCCAACGTCGTGGGTCGGCTATCTCGCCGCTGCGTTCGGCGCCGGGGGGATTGTTGCCGCCATCGTCGGCGCAACGATCGTCGGAAGTCGTCGACTGATCGTGCCCCTTGGACTATCGCTCGGCGTCTGGACGGCCGCACTCCTCCTACTCGCCGCCACGGCCGCGCCGGCCACTGCGCTGCTCCTCCTTGCCATGGCCGGCGGCGCGCGGGCGACCTTCGACGTCGTGGGCAGGACGCTTCTCCAGCGAGTCGCGCCCGTGAACGTCCACGGGCGGGTCTTTGGATTACTCGAGGGGCTGGCGATGGCGGCCCCCGCGGTCGGCTCGTTCCTCGCGCCGGCCCTGATCTCGATCGGCGGAGCCTCGCTCGCCTTCATTGGCGTCGCCGCGATCCTGCCGCTCGCTGCCCTCGTCGCAGGACGCCGCTTCCTCGCGATCGACCAGCATGCTCGTGTCCCGGTGGTCGAGATTGCGCTCCTGCGCTCGCTGCCGTTGTTCGCACTGCTTCCGCCACCGACGATCGAGTCGCTCGCGCGGGCACTCGAGCCGCTCTCGGCCAAAGCAGGAACGGACGTCATTGTGCAGGGAGACTCCGGGGAGACGTTCTACGCCATCGCCGACGGCACCGTGGACGTGGTTCGCGACGAATCTCGCGTGGCCGGACTGTCGCGGGGCGACGGCTTCGGCGAGCTTGCCCTGCTTCACAACCGACCGCGGAACGCGACGGTCACCGCGAGGAGCGACTGCCTGCTCTACACCCTCTCGGCCGATGTCTTCGTCCCGGCGCTGACGGGGAACGCGCGACCGATCGACGAAGTCAGGCCCTAGACCGCGACCATCGCGCGGTCGAGAACGTCGAGGAACGCCCGCGACCACTCGGCGAGATCACCCCAGCCGCGGCACGAGACCATGTTCTCGTCGACGACTGCAGCACCGTCAACGTACTCGCCTCCGGCCATCTCGATATCCGGTGCCAAGGGGCCAAAGCCCGAGCTCCGACGTCCACGCAGGAGGCCGAGCGCCGCTGGCACCTGAGGGCCGTGACAGAGAGTGCCGACCGGCTTCCCCTCGGCGAAGAAGTGGGCGACGATGCGGGCTACCTCCGGGTCGACCCTGATGAACTCGGGAGCACGTCCGCCCGGGATCACGAGCGCCGCGTAGCCCGTTGGGTCGACATCCGCGAAGGCGAGATCCACTGGGCAGGTTCGGCCCTGCCGCTCGACGTAGGTGTCCCAACCGGGCTCGAAGTCGTGAACGACGAGCTTGATCGGGCGCATCGTGGGCGCGGAGACATGAGGCTCGTATCCCGCTTCGACAAGCCGGTACTTGATGTACATGGTCTCGAGATCCTCGGCCGCGTCACCAGCCAGGATCAACACCTTCGACATCTGTCCTCCTGCGTTCGCGTGTGCACTGATCCTATCGCCTCGCTCCGGCACAGAGAAGACGTGCGTCGTGTCGATCTGTTACTGCCTCACCGGCCAGACAGACAGCAACAGGTCGACGTCACGTGGGTAGGTGAGCAGCTTTGCGGCTTCGTCAACCGTCACCCACCGCGCAACGTCGACCTCGAAGTCGAAGTGCAGTGCTCCGGCGACGACCTCCATCACCCAGTAGCGCACCGTCTTCGGCCGCTTTTTTGCGTCGAGATAGGAGGTCGGCTCGAGCTCCCTCGCGAGCGAGCAGCGTAGCCCTGTCTCCTCCTCGACCTCGCGGATCGCGCACTCCTCGTCGCTTTCACCCGGCTCGACCTTGCCCTTTGGGAACGTCCAGTCGTCGTACTGCGGCCGATGCACGAGAAGCACCTCCCCCTCGGGACCGACGCCGCGGATCACGATCCCTCCCGCGGCGCGAACGACCTTGCTCAGCGGACTGCCCGCCGCGCCGCCTCGTCGAGCCTTTGCCACGTTGCGGGCCATGCTGCGCGAGCCTCACCCTTCCGGTCGCGCTCGAGCTGCACGAGCCGACCTGCGGCGAATGCTCCCGTGGGCTCCGACTCGGCCCACGCGCGAATCCGCGCCTCTGCAAACACGGCGTCCTGATGATCGCCAAGGACGTCCTGCAGTTGCTTTGCGATCGCCACGAATCGCTCGCCCGGTCGACCGAGTTCGGGTGCGGCGAGGTCGGCCGCGTAGCGCGCTCGCTTCACAGCAATACGCGAGCGGTGGAGCACCTCGTCGGCGGGATCGTCACCGAGAGCCGCGAACGTCCTCCGCATTCGCTTCGCCTCGCGATGGAAGATCGCTGCGAGCGTGGTCTCGTCTCCGGTCAGAGGGGGCGCAACGGCGCTCTCAAGGCGCTCGAGCAGCGCGAAGTAGCGCACATCGCCGAGGACCTCGACGACAGCAGCGTACGCCGCCGACCGCTCCTCCTCGAGCACGATGAGGAGTCCGGCCGCACCATCGCCATCCTCACCGAGAGCGGCGACCTCGTCTCGGAGACGCTCGAGCATGACGTCGAGGTCCCGCGCCGGCCCGAGATGCCCGCCCAGCCAACCGAGCTCCTCGCGAAGAGACACGGCCCACTCCTTCTCGACGAGAGCTCCAGCTGCGCGCAGAAACGCCCGGAGGCGGCGGGTCGCAACCCTGAGCTGGTGGAGGTCTTCCGGGTCGACGCCGCGCCGTGTCCCGGGATCGTGGATCAGGAGCTCGCGGTACTCGTGGCCGAGCGCGACGGCGAGTGCCTCGCCGGGCGATGCGTCCTTCTCGATTGTCCGGGACGGCGCAGGTGCAGGGATGCCAAGCGCACGGTGGAGCTTCGGTAGTAGGGTCCCCTGCTCGACCGCTCCGCTGCGGCGCATCGCCTTGACGAGCTGGCGCAGATCCCGCTCGTCGCCCTCCACAAGCTCGATCTCGATCTCGCGGAACCGTCGTGCGACCCGCTGCCCCTCGAGGACGGAGACACTGTCGTCGACGATCTCGGCGCCGTTCGCCCGGATCGTCTCCCGGCGGGTGCGGAGCCTCGCGACAGGGACGAGCTGCCTCCCCCGGAGGTAGGCGGGGAGAAGGTCCACGAGCTCGACCGGGGGCCGCGTCGCCTGTCCCGCCACCTCGAGCTCGAGCCTCGCGGACTCACGCGGGAGCTTCAGCTGCCAGAGCCCTGTCCCGTCCTCGACTCGATGGCGAAGAGTGACACCGTGC
>NZ_JBDSNT010000077.1:0-36343 GCF_039915195.1 Gaiella sp. | reverse complement strand
GCAGATCCGCGTGCCCGACACCGAGCGCGACGAAGGCGCGCTTGCCGCTGACCGCCAGCGAGAACTGGCCCGGCCCGCCGAGCGAGTAGGTCCCGATCCACGACCCAGTCGCAGTGCGCGTTCCACCAGCCTCGCCCCCGAGGGCCGCGAGAGCGACGAGCACCCCGACACCGACCAGCAACCGCTTCATCCGACCCTCCTGGTAAATAGTGCGTAGACGCAGTAAATACTACACCAGACGCTCGAATGAATGCGCACGATCGGACAGGTATGGCGAACAGACAGCTCTTCCTCAAGGCCGGAACGACATCACAGCTCGTCGGACGCATCGTCGGTGCGAAGCTGGAGCCGATCGGCATCCCGGCCTATCTGCTCGCGGTACTGACCCACATTCGCGACCTGGAACCCGTAAGCCCCTCACGGGTATCGGCTGCATCCGGGATGCCTCCGACGACGTTGCGGGACAACATCCAGCGGCTCGTCGATCGAGGGCTCGTACGACGTGTGCGGAACCCGGACGACGGCCGCTCGTACCTCCTCGTGCCCACTCCACGCGGGATCGAAGTGACGAGGGCGGCAGGCGATGCGCTGCACGCTGCCTATCTCGAACTCGAGCGACAACTCCCGCGGCCACTACACGAGGTCGAAGCAGTTCTCGACGTGCTCAACGAGGCGATGAGTGCCGTCGCCGGTCAGGACGATCAGGCGAAAGGGTGAGGGCTCCCGTCGCCGGAATCAGTCACGCTCGAGTACGGCAACCACGGCGGCGATATTCGCCCGCCAGATGGGCTCGGGTGTCTGCGGCAGGATGTCATCCCAGGTCGCCGCGAAGCTCCCGATCGCGCGGGAGAACAGCTCCTCGAGGGTCTCCGGCATGGAGCCCCGATGCTACCGTGGCTCGAAGGAGCCCGACCTACTCGAGCAAGGAGACTGCGTGTTCGCTCGCCTCGTCAAGCCGCTGCGCAACGTGTTCGTCGTGCTCTCTTCGTTCTTCCTTCTCGCTGTCGGCTGAACGGTTGCCCGCGCCCCCGGGAGGGGCGCTAACGATGCAGTGCTCGCGGGCTCTGCCTGCCGTCGCCGCCGGCCCGGGCTGCCCCGGTCGGATCGGCTCCGCAACTGAGCTGAGCTCGGGAGCCCGACCGACGAAGAGGTTTAGAAGCGGAGCAATCCGGGCATGCCAGACTCGTCCAGACATCCCGCAGGAGGTACCCCACCAATGAGCGACGAGCGCAGCGACGACCAACCGGCCATCGATCCAGATGCCGACGTTGAGTTCACCGAGGTCACAGAGACGACAGAGGTCGTCACGGAATCGACCGGCGTCCCTGTCGACCGACCTCCGGTCGATCCGCTCGCCCCTCTTCCCCTCGCCGTCGACGCCGACGTTGTCATGCCTGCCGTCGTCTCCGAGACCGAGCAGGTGCAGGTCCTCGCCGATGGCACCGTCGAGCGAACGCTCGACCGGGTGGAGCAGCCTGCGACCGAACGACGTCGCGCGAATCTTGGTCCCGCACTCCTCGTGATCCTGCTCCTCGCTCTGGCTGCGATCGCCGCCGCCTGGTACTTCTCCCGCGACACCCAGAACGACGTCCCAGCCGTGGTCGGCCTCTCACTCGACCAGGCCGTGCAGAAGCTCCAGGACGAGGGATTCAAGTCCGACATCTCGAGTCAGCCCAACCCGGAGGATCAGGGGATCGTGTTCGAGCAGCGCCCGTCTTCGGGCTCGAGTGCCGACGAAGGCAGCACCGTGCTCGTGCTCGTCTCGAAGGGCCCCGAAACGGTGGCTATCCCGAACGCGGTCGGTGTGACCGAGGCAGAGGCCCGCGATCGTCTTGCCGAGGCGGGATTCACCGTCACGGTGGTCAAGGTCTTCTCCGATGAGGCCGAGGGCAACGTCGTCGCGCAGAGCCCGTCCGCAGGGGGGCAGGCAGCGAAGGGCAGTGCCGCGCGGATCAACGTTTCGAAGGGGACAGCGCTCGTCAGCGTCCCCGATTTGACAGGCCAGCAGCGCTCGGCCGCGGAGTCGGAACTCGCGCAACTCGGATTGAAAGCGAACATCGTCGACGTGCCCTCGGACGAACCGGACGGCACGGTCGTGGCCCAGAACCCGACAAGCGGCCAGATCCGCCGGGGTGAGGCCGTGAGGCTCAACGTGTCAACCGGACCGTAGCCCCACGCGATCCGGGTGATGCTCGAGCGAACAGCCAGGTGACTACCCGAACGTGATGACGCTCCGGATGCCGTCCTGGTTGTGCATCAACTCGAAGCCGTGATTCACCTCGTCGAGGGTGATCCGGTGGGAAAGCAATGACTCGACGTCGATCTCGCCGGCGAGCCAACGGTCGACGAGTAGCGGCACCTGCGTGCGACCCTTCACGCCTCCGAACGACGAGCCGGTGACGCGTCTGCCGGTGATCAGGAAGCGCGGCACGACCTCGAGCACCTCCCCTTTGCCCGCAACGCCGCACATCGTCGCGAGCCCCCACGCCTCCCGCGCCGCCTCGACCGCCTCGCGCATCACCGAGACGAGACCGGTCGCCTCGAACGTGTAGTCGGCGCCGAAGCCGCCCGTCTCCGACTTGATCCAGTCGACCGTGTCGGTGGCGGCGACCCGGGTCTCGGTGGCCCCGTGGTGCCGCGCTTGCGCGAGTCGATCCTCGGAGAGATCGACGGCGACGATCCGCTCCGCTCCCGCGAGTCGGCAGCCGATCACGGCGCCGAGACCAACGAGCCCAGCACCGAAGACGACGCAGGTGGAGCCGCGCGCGACCTGCGCCGTGTACAGCGCGGCCCCGATCCCGGTGGAGAGGCCGCAGGCGAACGGAGCGCAACCGTCGAGCGGCGCCTCGCGACTGACCCTGGCAAGCGCGATCTCCGGCATCACGGTGTACTCGGCGAAGGTCGACGTACCCATGAAATGGCGCAGCGGTTCGCCGCCGCGCGAGAGGCGCACCGTGCCGTCGGGCAGGTACCCGAGGCCCTGTTGGTCGCGGATCGCAATGCACCGATTAGTGCGGCCACTGAGGCAGTGGACGCACGTCCCGCACTCCGGAGCGAAGAGCGTGATCACGTGGTCACCGGGCGCAACGAGCGTCACGTCGCCGCCGACGCGCTCGACGACGCCGGCCCCCTCGTGGCCGAGCACGCAGGGCGCATACCCCGTCGGGTCGGCGCCGGATGCCGTGTAGAGATCCGTGTGACAGACGCCGCAGGCGGCGAGCCGCACGAGAACCTCGCCCGCTCGTGGATCGGCGAGATCGACCTCCTGAACGACGAGCGGGCTACCGAATTCCTCGAGAACTGCTGCGCGAATCCTCATGGCAGGAGCATAGTGATGCCCCTCGGTGAGTTGCTCGGCGGAACCCGGCGCGGGCCGGTCAGTCGAGGATCGCGGCGATCGCCGTGTAGCCATTCGCGCGGGCGTGCTCGAGGGCGGTAACGCCCGCGTTGTCCGCGATCGACCGGTCGGCGCCAGCCTCGATGAGTAGACGCACGATCTCCTGGTGCTCGGGCCCACCGCTCCCGAGCACGACCGCCTCGAGCAGGGCAGTCCAGCCGAGATCGTTGACGTGATCGACGTCCACGTCGGTCTTCTCGAGAAGCGCCCGCACCATCGAGACGTGCCCGCGCTCGGCGGCCGGGATCAGGGCGGTACCGCCGAAACGGTTCGTAAGCGTCACATCTGGCTCACCCGGGAGAACCTCCTCGAGCACGGACACATCGCCTGTCTCGCCGAGCGCGAGGAACGCGTTCGACCGTGTGCCATCGAGGATGTCGACGTCGGCACCTGCGCCGACGAGGAGCCTTACGGTCGCGGCGCTTCCGGCGTACGCCGCCGCCGTGACCGCGGTGCGGCCGCCATCGTCTCTCTCATCGACGTCCGCGCCCCGAGCGAGAAGGGCCGAGACGGCCGCAGCGTTACCGCGGGCGGCGGCCTCGACGAGCTTTCCGGCAGGGACCTGCTCGGACTCGTCGGCGCACGCGACAACAACCAACAGGAGGAGAAGAGCGATGCCAACGGGTGCGCGCGCGATCAGGGGACTAGCCGTTCGTAAAGACCGAGCGTCCTCCGGGCAGCGACATCCCAGCCGAAGTGCTCAATGGCACGGACACGACCCGCGAGGCCGAGCGCGGTTGCACGCGCTCGGTCGGCGAGTAACTCGTTGATCCGGGCCGCAAGGTCGGCCGCCATACGGGCCGGGTCAACGGGCGTCCCAGTACCGCCCTCCTCCGCCTCGTACGAGACGAGCAACCCCGTGACACCGTCCTCGACGACCTCGGGGATGCCGCCAACCGCGGTCGCGACGACCGCGGTCTCGCAGGCCATCGCCTCGAGGTTGACGATCCCCATCGGCTCGTAGATCGAGGGACAGGCGAAGACCGTCGCATGGGTGAGCAGCTGGATCACGTCGGGCTTTGGCAGCATCTGCTCGATCCAGACGACGCCGCTGCGCGCGGAGCGCACGCCCTCCAGCCTCATTGCGATCTCTGCCGCGATCTCCGGTGTGTCGGGCGCCCCGGCACAGAGGACGAGCTGCGCCTCCGGATCGATCGCGGCCGCAGCGTCGAGCAGGTGGATCAGCCCCTTCTGCCGGGTGATCCTGCCGACGAAGAGGACTGTCGGACGAGCCGGGTCGATCCCGTGGCGCTCGAGGACGTCTGTCGCACCGTCGGGCCGGTACTCGTTCGAGTCGATGCCGTTGTAGATCACGCTCGTGCGTGCGGGGTCGATCGCGGGATAGCAGGCAAGGATCTCCTCGAGGTGTGCGGTGGAAACGGCGATGATCGCATCGGCCGACTCGAGCGCCGTTCGCTCGGCGAAGCTCGAGAGCTCGTACCCGCCGCCGAGTTGCTCGCGCTTCCAGGGGCGCATCGGCTCGAGGCTGTGCACCGTTGCGACGTGGGGAACACCGTGGACGAGCTTCGCGAGGTGACCGCCGAGGTTCGCGTACCAGGTGTGGCTGTGCACGAGGTCTGCGCCGGCGACACCCGCGGCCATGCTCAGGTCGATCGAGAACGCCTGCAGGGCAGCGGCCGAGGGATCCGTCCCCGCGAGCGCATCCCAGGGGCGATAGGCGGCAACCGCAGGGCCACCGGGAACGGCCGACCGCTCCGCGCCCCAGCAATGCACCGTCACGTCGGCAACGCGAGCGAGCTCGCGCGCCAGGTACTCCACATGCACACCGGCGCCCCCGTAAACCTCCGGCGGGTACTCGCGCGTGAGAAGCGCGACCCTCATGCCTCGACGACGGCGCCCTTTTTGACGACGGCGATCCCGTTAGCCGACATCGCGAAACGCCCCCTGTCCTCCTCCGGGTCGACGCCGATCCTTGCGCCCGGTGCGATCCGCGCGTTCTTGTCCACGATCGCGTTCCTGACGATCGCCCCGCGACCGACATCGACGTCGTGCATCAGCACCGAGCCTTCGACGAGCGCGTGCGAGTGGACGTGCACGCCCGGCGACAGGATCGATCGGCGCACCGTGCCGCCGGAGACGACAACGCCGGCGCAGACCATCGAGTTCATCGCGGAGCCTGTTCGGCCAGCCTCCTCGAACACGAACTTGGCGGGCGGCAGCTGCTCCGGCCACGTGAGGATCGGCCAGTCCTCGTTGTACAGGTTGAACATCGGATCGACCGAGATCAGATCCATGTGCGCGTCGTAGTAGGCGTCGAGCGTCCCGACGTCGCGCCAGTACGCAAGGTCGCGATCGCTTGCACCGACGATCTTGCTGTTCGCGAAGTCCCATACGCACGCCTCGCCGCGCGCGACGAGTTCGGGGATGATGTTGCCTCCGAGATCGTGGGCCGACGTCTCGTCGGCAGCATCGCGCGTGACCGCGTCGATCAGGACGTCAGCCGAGAAGACGTAATTTCCCATCGACGCCAGCACCTCCCCTGGCGACTCCGCCATTCCCACAGGGCTCTTCGGCTTCTCACGGAAGGCGCGGATCGTGCGCGAGTCGGCGTCGGTCTCGATCACGCCGAACTCGCCGGCACTTTCGATCGGGATACGGATGCCTGCGACCGTGAGGCCGGCGCCGAGCGCGATGTGCTGCTCGATCATCTGACGGGGATCCATCCGGTAGATGTGGTCCGCCCCGAAGACACAGATGACCTCCGGGCGCTCGTCGTAGATGAGGTTGAGGTTCTGGTAGATCGCGTCAGCGGAGCCTGCGAACCATCGCGGCCCGCGACGCATCTGGGCCGGAACCGGTGTGACGTAGTTCCCGAGAAGCGGCGACAGACGCCACGTCGTCGTGATGTGGCGGTCGAGGCTGTGGCTCTTGTACTGGGTCAGCACGCCGATCCTGAGCTGGCCCGCGTTGACGAGATTGGAGAGCGCGAAGTCGATCAACCGGTAGTTGCCGCCGAAGGGCACAGCCGGCTTCGCACGATCCGCCGTCAGCGGCGCGAGGCGCTTCCCCTCACCTCCCGCCAGAACGATTGCGAAGACCCGCGAGTTGCGCATTCCCGCAGCGTATAGTGGTTCGGAGGAGTCCTTTGTCGGGACCTGTCAGGCCTACTCCCCGCTCGAGGCGATCCGTCCGAGCCCGAGCCAGAGCGCCCGGGTCGACTCGACATGGCGCACCATGGCGAAGCGTGCAGCATCGGGCCGATGCTTCGCAATCGCCCGAATCAGGGTGCGGTGCTCCCGGTCGGCGAGCTCGCGCGCTCCGGCAGGCACAGGGACAAGATGCGAGATCCTGAACACCTCACTCCTGATCCGGCCGATCTCGCTCACCAACCGTGGCGAGCCCGAGGCGTCCGCGATGACGAGATGGAGCATCGTGTCGCGCTCGCTCCACTGCGGGAACGCGTCACGTCGCTCGTGCCAGCGCATGGAGAACTCGGCGTACTTCAGGAACGTCGAGAGGAACATCGTCCAGTCGAACCGGCGCAGTGCAGGGCCGCGACGTTCACGTCAGGCGAACGCGGCGGGCTTCAGGCGATCGCGTCGTACACGCGGCGCTGGAAGTCCGCGATCAGCTGTTCGCTCTCGCGCATGATCCGGCCCTGCGGCACGGTGCCGGAGTCGAGTCCCGCCTGCACCGTGACGACGAGGTCGACGTCCTCCTGGCCGACCTGCTTGTCGAACGCGAGCACCTCGTCGACGATCTCGCGCGGGACATCCCGGCCGAACCAGTAGTCCGTCACCTCGACCGTCTTGCCGGTGCCGTCGGGGATCCAGCGCTCGATCGAGATGTTCTGCGGCCCCGGGACGATGTTGATCGTCGTCGCAGGCCAGAGGTAGTGGTACTGGGAGTTCGCGATCTCGCCGGTGGGGACGTACGGCGCTCCGTTCGTGCCGTTCAGTGCCGCTGCCCGCACGGGGCCGATCTGGCTCGAGAACGTCGGTGAGACCGACAGCGCGTACGCATCGGGATCGACGTTGATCACCTTGCTGAAGCCCGGGTGCGCGGCAGGGCAGTGGTAGCACTCGAGGTAGTTCTCGAGGGCGACCTTCCAGTTCGCCTCGATCGGCCACTCACCATGGGAGTGGAACTCGAGCTGCTCGAAATCGAGGCCGCTGCCGGCGACGATGTTCGGGAGCTCTCCGAGCGTCTCCTGGAGCGGCGCGGCGTCGGGATCAGGGTTGACGAAGAGGAACGGGCCCCACGTGTCGACCGACGCCGGCAACAGGCTGAAGTTGTCCGGATCGAAGTCCTTCTCGCGCTCGGAGCGCGGGACTTTCTTGAGCGAGCCGTCGAGGTTGTACGTCCACGCGTGGTACGGGCACTGGAGCGTCTCGCGACAGCCGTGCTCCCGCGCAATCACATAGGCGCGGTGCCGACAGACGTTGACGAAGGCGCGGAGGACGCCGTCCCGGGCACGGGTGATCACGATCGGGATATGCCCGATCTGCGTCGAGGCGAACGAGCCCGGCTCCGAGACGTGCTCGGCCGGTCCAGCGTATTGCCACGAGCGGGAAAAGATCAGCTCGCGCTCACGCTCGGCGACGGACGCGTTGGAATACCACGTGGCAGGCAACGTCCAGCCGTCCTCGAGGGGGTGCTCGAGAGGCGGAGGCGCGTGCGTGGAGGAGTCGGCTGATATCGTCATGTTGACTGTCCGGTCAGTCAGGATACAGGCACCGCGCGTTTCGGTCAAGATACGGGAGCGATGACTGTGGCACCACCTATCCATGCCGCGAATGAGAGAACGACCGGAATCCTCGAGGCGGCATGCCGCGTGATCGTGCGCGAAGGGTCACACGGATTGCGGATGGCCGGTGTCGCACAGGAGGCGGGCGTCTCGAAGGCGCTCGTCCACTACTACTTCTCGACGCGACAGGAGCTCATGCATAGCGCGTTCGCTTTCTCGGTGAAGCGCTGGCACGCGGCGGTCGAGGCCGCGCTCGTCGGTGTCGGGACGGGGCGCGAGAAAGTCGAGCGGATTCTGCTCGCGGGCATCGAGCCGGACCTCCCCTTCAGCGAACAGAAGGTGCTGTGGAACGAAGTGTGGAGCAGCCTTCGTTCCGACGACACGCTCCGTCCTCTGGTCGAATCCTCCTATCGCGCGTCGATCGACCGTATCGTCGAGCTGGTCGACAAGGGTCGCGCCGACGGATCCATTCCCGATGCCGTCGATGCCACCGCTGCGGCGTGGCGCCTCGAAGCCATCGGCGACGGGCTCGACTCACTGCTCTACCTCGGGCTTCTCGATCCCGAGCGCGTCGGCGAGCTGCTGATCAGTGCGATCGAGCGCGAGCTCGACGGGCCACGCAGCGACTGACGTTTCATCGCCTGCAACCGGCGAGAACGCCGATCGCCCCGATCTCCCGGATCCCGAACGCTCCGCCCGCGGCTCCATCGACGAGCAGACGCCGGCTGATGCGGCTTCGTCTTTCGTGGTGGACCCGGAGGTGAATCGAGGCCGGTCCCGACCTGGAAGTCAAGCCCGGTACGATCGGGGCCGTGCACGAGAAGCAGATCGAGATCCGCTGGCGAGACGTCGACGCCTACCGGCACGTCAACAATGCGGTCTACGCGACGTATCTCGAGGAGTGCCGCGACGAGTTCATCGACCACGTCCTCGAGGACGTTGGTGATCCGTGGGACTACGTGCTTGCGCGCGTCGCGATCGACTACCGACGGGAGCTGACGCAGACCGATGATCTGGTCGTCGTCACGTGCGTCGTCGAGCGGATCGGCAACTCGAGCATCACGTTGCGCGAGGTGATCCGGACGCTCGATGGCGAGCTCGCGGCCGAGGCCGAGGCCGTCATCGTCGCGCGCGACCAGGCCACCGGACGTTCGCGCCCGCTGACCGAGGCGGAGCGAGAGGCGTTCGGAGTCGATCGCTGATAGTGGCGCCGAGGGTCGCCATGGTCGGCGCCGGCTTCGCCGGCCTCGCCGCCGCCGATGCACTCGCTTCGGCCGGAGTCGACGTCGTCGTGCTGGAAGCACGGGATCGTGTCGGCGGCCGGGTCTGGTCGCGTGAGCTCGAGAACGGTGCCGTCGTCGAGATGGGCGCCGAGTTCATCCTGCCCGGCAACAACACGCTCCTCTCGTACGTCGATCGCTTCGGACTCGAACTCTGGGGCAAGGACATGCTGTACGGCGACCGGGACCCGCGCGGCGGGATCGGTGTCGAACCCGGCTCGATGCAACAGGCGATCGCGGAGATCGACGAGGCGCTCCAGGACATCGAGCCCGGCAGATCCGCCGCGGAGCTGCTCGACAGCCTGCCGCTCGACCCCGGCGCGGCCGAGGCTATCCGGTCGCGCCTCGAAGTCTCGTCTGCAGCGACAGCGGAGCGCGTCGAGGCGACCGCCCTCTCGGGTCTGGCTGCGCACTCGGCCGACATCTGCCCGAGCATCGCGGGCGGAAACCAGCGAGTTGCGCTCGCGCTCGCCGCCGAGCTCGGCTCGGCGATCCACCTCTCGAGCCCCGTCGATCGCATCTCCTGGAACGGCGACGCCGTGATCGTCACCGCAGCCGGTTCGGAAACCCCCGTGGACAGGGTGGTGCTCGCCGTCCCTGCCAGCGTTCTGGACGGGATCGAGTTCGACCCGCCGCTGCCGGGCTCGCTTCGCGCCGCGTACGCCGCCGTCGGCTACGGAAACGCGGCCAAGCTCTTCGTTCCCCTTGCGGAACGGCCGCCGCCGAGCGCCGTCCTCTCCGTCCCTGAGCGCTACTGGACTTGGACCGCGACCGGTGCGGACGGGGTGCAACCCGTCGTCAACGCCTTCGCGGGGTCGGCGCCTGCGCTCGCGCGCCTTCAGGTCACCGAGGGGCCGGGCACCTGGCTCGCGTCGCTCGGTCAGCTCCGCCCCGACCTCGCCCTGCTTCCTGACGACGCGGTCTTCAAGAACTGGGACGCCGATCCATGGGTCCGTGCCGCGTACTCGAGCGAGCGGCCATCGACCTCCGCCTGGGCCCCGGCCGGCCCGTTCCATGCCTGTGGCGAGCACACCTGCGACGGGAACGCTGCGCTGATGGACGGAGCGCTCGCGAGCGGACGACGCGTGGCGCAGGAGATCCTCGACGCCGATTAGCGTCCTCGCGGGAGTTTGGTCTACGCTCGCCTCGTGCGTCCTCGCCTCTCGGTCTTCATCGCGACGAGCCTCGACGGGTACATCGCCGCGAGCGACGGCGGCCTCGAGTGGCTGCACAACGCCGCCACCCCGGGGGACGACTACGGCTACGCGGCGTTCATGCAGAACGTCGACGCGCTTGCGATGGGACGCGGGACCTACGACCACATCGCGGCGCTCGATCCGCTGCCGTTCGATGGACGACCCTTGTGCGTCTTCACCCACCGACCGCCCGAGCCGCGCACCGGAGTGACGTTCTGGCAGGCGACGCCCGGTGAAGCCGCGAGCGAGTGGGAGCGACAGGGCCTCGGTCGCGTCTACGTGGACGGCGGACGGCTGATCGGTTCGTTCCTGGAGGCGGATCTGATCGATGACATCACGATCACGGTCGTCCCGATCCTTCTCGGCAGCGGGTTGCCACTCTTCCATCCGAGCTCGACCGTACGTCGGTTCCGGCTCGACGAGTGCGAGTCGTGGCCGGACGGTCTGGTCACGCTCTCGTACTCTCGGGCATGACGATGGCCGACTGGCTATGCTCCCCGGCACCTTTCCTGACCATGCGGTCAAACACCCTGGAGGTTCGTCCGTGATCGTCCCAGAGCTGCCCGCAGATGTCGCCGAGCTGAAGCGCCAGATCGGTGACTTCATCGAGGCGGAGGTCTACCCCATCGAGCTGAAGATTGCCGAGCGAAACGCGATCGACCCCGACGAGGTCAATGCGCTGCGAGCGAAGGCGCGCGTCGCCGGCTTCTCGATGCTCAACATGCCGAAGGAACTCGGCGGCCGCGATCTCTCGATGCTCGCGCAGGTCGCGCTCGAGGAGGAGTCCGGCAAGGCGACGAACGGTCTCGGTTTCACGGTCGTCGACCGTGGGCCCCGCGAGCTCCTCGAGCTGCTCACTCCCGCACAGGTCGAGAAGTATGTGATGCCGATCGTGCGCGGCGAGTACCGCGAGGCGTGGGCGCTCACCGAGCCAGGCGCCGGCTCGGATCTTGCGGCCCTCGCGGCGACGGCCGATCGCGACGGCGATGACTGGGTCATCAACGGCGAGAAGTGGTTCGTCACGAGCGAGGGCGACGCGGGCATCTACCTCGTCGCCGCCGTGCACGAGGGCGAGCAGCTGCTCTTCCTCGTCGAGCCCGGCACTCCCGGCATGGAGATCACGAAGACGCCGCGGTTCCTCCACGACCCGTACCTCGACCACCACCCCGAGATCGTCTTCACGAACTGCCGCGTGCCGGCAGCGAACCAGGTCTCGGGCGGCGACTCCGGTTCACGCGAGTGGATCCTGGTCGAGCGGCTCTTCATCGCAGCCCGCTGCTGTGGCGCAGGGTTGCGGCTCCTCGAAGAGGCGTCGAGCTGGGCGCAGGAGCGCGAGGCGTTCGGCGGGCCGATCATCGAGAATCAGGGCGTCTCGTTCCCGCTCGCGGACTCGTTGACCGAGCTGCACGCGGCGCGCCTGTTGACCTACCACGCGGCACACGCGTTCGACACGCTCGAGGATCGCAAGGTCGTGCACGGCAAGGTCGCGATGGCGAAGCTGTTCGCGTCGGAAATGGCCGGACGCGTCGCCGACCGCGCCGTGCAAATCCACGGCGGCCGCGGCTACATGCACGAGAACGCTGCCGCGCGTTTCTTTCGTGAGGTACGAGTCGATCGGATCTGGGAGGGCACGAGTGAGATCCAGAAGCTGATCATCGCCCGCGGCCTGCAGAAGCGCGGCGCCGCACCGTATCTCGGCTGGGAGTAGCGGCGCCGGGGGTCAGGTCTTGCAATCACGCATTGGCGCTGTGGCAATGCAGGACCTGACCCCCGTGGCTATTCGGGCAGTGCTTCGCCGGAGCCGCCGAGCTCGGCCGGGAAGTCCCTGAGCTTCGGCAGGCCGTCCTTCATCGGCAGCACCGCCGACTCGTAGTTGACGTGCACACCGGGCGCGAACGGGTACGAGGGAATCGTGGCGGCGTAGACGTCGGTCAGGTCCCACAGCGGATGCCGGGTCAGCAGGTGGCCGCCGCACGCCGTGCACCACTGGCGGAAGCTGCGCTCGTTCTGGTTGTACTCGCCAATCAGGTCGGCACCCTCGGTCACCTCGACCGTGGCGGTCGGCCAGAGCGTGAACGCGTTGACCGGGCCGGCCGACCAGCTCCGACATGACGTGCAGTGGCAGTAGCCCTCGCCGACCGCCGCCCCCGTGACGGCGATCTTCACGGAGCCGCAATAGCACTGTCCTTCGTAGGTTGCTGCGCGATCGGGTTCTGGTACGGCGCTCATGGGTCTCCTCCGAGAGGTAGATGAAAGACACATTTCTTATTGGTCATTCGACCAAATAGTGTCATAGTTCGACGACCCTGTCAACGCGAGGGGACCACGCTGGCCTCGGTTGCCCGGTTCTCCAGTCGCTGCTAACGTACAATCATATGGTTGTATATAAAGCGGATCGAGAACGTACGGACCGCCTCTTCCACGCGCTTTCCGACGCGACACGACGGGACATCGTGGCGATCGTTCTGCACGAGGAGCAGAGCGTCTCCGAACTAGCCCGCCGTTACCCGATGAGCTTCGCGGCGATCCAGAAGCACGTGGCAGTGCTGGAGCGGGCAGAGCTCGTGGACAAAGAGCGACGCGGGCGGGAGCAACTCGTCCGCGCCAACGCCGAAACTCTCCGACGAGCACACAACCTTCTCGACGGCATCGAGGTCGTATGGCGCGACCGGATCGGCCGCATCGAGACCATTCTGCCCAAGCCCGACGAAGGAGCGCGACGATGAGCGTGGCGAACGTGCACAAGGACGCCGACACCCTGACGATGGCCATCACGGCCGAGTTCGACGCGCCGGTCGAGGAGGTCTGGAACGTATGGGCCGACCCGCGGAAACTCGAGCGCTGGTGGGGCCCGCCGACGTATCCGGCGACGGTCCTCGACCACGACCTCACGCCCGGGGGACGCGTCACCTACGTCATGACAGGCCCAGAAGGCGACAGGCACCGAGGCTGGTGGCGCGTGCTCGCGGTCGAGGCGCCACACCGTCTGGAGTTCGAGGACGGCTTTGCCGACGGTGCCGGCGACCCTAACCCTGACCTGCCGACGACCGTCGCCCGCGTCTCGCTCTCGACGCCGGAGGACGGCCGTACGACCATGGCGATCGAGACGACGTTCCCAACCCTGGGTGCGATGGAGCAGATTCTGGCGATGGGAATGGAAGAGGGCATCACGCTCGCCATCGGTCAGATCGATGCCCTCCTGGTCTGAGGCAGGCGAGCGACGGTTTGTTGTCGCGCGCTCTCTGGTGGTCACGGCTTCGGTCGCGGATCTTCCAGAAGCTGTCCTTGCGCGCGATGAGCTCGTCTTTGTCGAATGTCCAGATGTCACGAGGAAGCATCGGAACCGAGCGGCCACGGAAGGCGCACAGGCAGGTACTCTCCCGGCCAATCGGCATATGCCTCGTCTGGCTCGCTGGTCTCCTTCGCTACGGAGGCGCCGTACTTCGCGGCGATCTCGCTCACCGGGTAGCGGAGCACCTCGACCTCGGGGCGGGCGCCGATCATGATGACGACGCACGGGCCGACGTCACCGCCGACGATCACGTGGCGCGTTTCGGAGGGGCAGTGGAAGTAGTCCCACTGCCTCAGCGTCCGTGCCTCCTCCTCGACAACCAGCGTGCACTCGCCCGAAAGCACGAGAAAGCCCTCTTGCCCGGTCTCCGCGTGATAGAGCGCATTCGGCTCGCCCGGTGAGAACACACGCACGTTGACGCCGAAGTCCCGGAACCGCGCCTCCCGCGGCTCGAGCGGGTACACCCCACCACCCTTCTCCTCGTTGCGCACCGCGAGCGCATCCGCAAGGTTGAGGACGAACCAGCCGTCCGACGTGACATAGCGACCGTACGGGGTCTCCTCCGAGAGTGCTTCCTCGACGGGCATTTCATCCTCCTCGGTGTTGGACACGGAAGCGTCTCCAGAGCACGCCGTTGGTGCGCTTTGCCCCGGGTGCCCTCGATCATTCCTCATCCGGTCGCGCGATGTCGACGCGAGTCGGTCGAGGGATGCACTCCGCGATCGCGCCGATCGTAGGGTCTGCCCAGGGGGCTAGCAGCCGTTGCAGGAGAGGAACGTCGATCGCGTCGGCGAGATCGTCCGCCAGCGTGCCGCGAACGGCGATGCAACGAACGCCGGCCGACTTCGCCGCAGCGATGCCCGCCTCCGAATCCTCGAACGCAACCACCTCGGCAACGTCGAGGTCGAGCAGCGCAAGCGCCCGCAGGTAGCCCTCGGGATGAGGCTTGCCGTGCTGGACGTCATCGGCGGCAACGATCGGGGTGATCTGCACTAGAAGGCCCGCAATTCGCTCGGCCATGAGCGAGCCGCGGAGCGGCCCGTCGACTCCGAGCCACCCGCCGACGATCGCCTCCTCCGTCAGCCCCGCGAGCCGGGCGCGCCTCAGGCCCGGGCCGGGAGTTCGCCGGGTAGCTCGAAGGGGTTGCTCCACGCCCGGCGGCCGCGCTCGTCCTCGACCTCGACGCGCGCCCAGTGCCAGAACTCCGGAAGATCGAAACGGGCCACCGTGATCAGCCCGTCGGCGTCGCGCTCACGCTCTTCCCCGCGCCAGTTGCCCATCCCGAGCTCGGCGTTGACGGCGCACCCATCCCACGGTCCCGAGCGGAGACGCACAGATCTCGCGGGCGACGAGCGGACGACCACCGACGTCTCGTCGATCACGACGTCGCGGATCTTCGGACCGGCAGAGGCGTAGAACCGCCCGCTCCGGAGCGCCTCTATCACGGCCGCCCCCGAACGCTCCCGCGAGCGCACCCAGGTCCAACCGTGGCCGCTATCCTCGCCCGGCGTGTGGCAGTCGTCGGTCGCGAGACCCATCACCATCCGTCCCTGCTGGAGCACGTCGTCCCACTGCGTCGTCGAAAGACCGTTGCCCTGCATGACCTCGGAGCCGCCGTTCCAGATCTCGATCCCGGCGAGCGACGGCGCGACAAGCACGTCCTCGGCTCGGAGTCCGCTCCAGTACGGATGACAGAGGAACGGGACTCCGCCCCGGGCGACGATCCACGCCGCAAGGGCCTCGATGCCCGGGAACGGCTCGAGCGACTCCGGGAGGACGCCGACGCCGAGAGCGAGCACCTCGGCCTCGTCGTGGGCCGTCGGCGCATCGGCCGTCAGCTCACTCGAGGGGATGACGACGATGCGATCGTGCTCGACGTCGGTCACATGCCAGTGATCCGTGATCGCAAGCACGTCGAACCCGAGGTCGGCGTAGTGGTCGCAGAGAGCGGCCGGCAGCGGGTCGCCGTCCGAGTTCGTCGTGTGCGCGTGGAACTGGCAGCGCAGCCACACTCTGCCCTCACGGAAGAGCGAGCCGGGCATCACTCAGGGCGACGGGTGCGGAGAGGTGAAGTAGCACTTGCACGAACCACTCAGTGTCGGCTGGAAGCCCGTCCACCGGGGAGACTGCGCGCTGATCGCGTTCGAGACGACGAGCTGGATGTAGGGACGTTTTCTCGCGAGGTAGGCCTGCATCTTCCAGACGAGTGCCTGCCGATCCTTCACATTCGTCAGGGAGCCCTGCTTGTTCCACCAGCTGTCGTAGAGCGGATCGTCGAAGCCCGTGTCGCTGTTGTTGTACCACTCGGCCTTCGTCACCACGGAGAGATTGAACGAGGGATCGATGTACGGATGCCAGTACCACGTGTACATGTCGGCCTTGAGGTACTTTCCGCCCGGGGCGGTGATCAGCTCGAACGCCTGTGCTCCGTCACCGCCGGGCGTCAGTTTGAGCTTGACGCCGATTTTCTTGAAGGCCGTCGCGAGGATGTCGAACTGGCGATCGCCGTTGAAGTCGAGATCGTTCGGCACGATCACGCTGTAGCTCATCGCGTGCGCCGGCTGCGCGAGCTTTCCGGTCGTGGCGGGAACGACCCTGAGCCCGTCCGAACCGCGCTTGTACCCCAGCGAGTCGAGGATCCTGTTCGCCAACGCGACACTGTAGGGAAGGGGCTTGACCGCCGGGTTGAGCCAGCCCTCCGCCCTCGAGGCCGGTGAGAGGATGCTCGCCCACGGCTTCGCGTGGCCGCTGAAGATGACATCGACGATTTGGCGACGCGGGATCGCGTACTCGAACGCCTCCTTCAGGCGTGGCTTGAGCAACTCGCGGTTCCTCGACTTCTTCGGATTCGAGTTGAACCCGAGATTCGTGACCTGCGAGCCAGCGCCGAAATTAACCTTGATCCCGGGCTTGCCGTTCGCGGCGTCCGCCGCGCCGTAGGGGAGCGAGTCGATGTACTCGAGCTTGCCCCGGCGCATGTCCACAACCATCGAGGTCGCGTTCGTGTAGTAGGTGAACGCCACTCCGGCCGACTTCGACTTCGGGCCGTAGAAGTTGGGGTTCGGCTTGAAGGCGGTGGTGCCCTTCTGCTCGTATTGCGTGACGATGTAGGGGCCACCCGAGACGTTGGGCAGGCTCTCCTGCGGCTTGAACTCCTTCAGTCCCTTCCCGTTGCGCCCGAGCTTCGTCGACCAGACGTGTTTTGGAAGAACGAAGATCTGCGACAGGTTCGAGAGCACAGGGGCGATCGGTCGGCTGTACCTGATCACGAGTGTCTGCGAACCCGATGCCGATGCACTCTTGATGCCGTCGTACGAGCTCGCGACGTACGAGGTCGGCCCGTCCTTGTACTTGAGAACGGTGTTGATCGTCCATGCTGCATCGGCGGCAGTGAGCGGCACGCCGTCAGACCACTTGCCCTTCTTGAGTCGGAACGTCCAGGTGAGGCCGCCGTTGCTGCTCTTCCAGCTCGACGCCCAGTCGCTCCCGATCTTCGGCCCCGGCACGTACTGGACGAGCTGCGGGTAGACCATCGTGTGGGCCAACGAGTCGTTGGTCTCGATCCCGACGAAAGGGTTGAGGGAGGAGATGTAGTACGTCGTCCCGACCCGCATGACCTTCGACTCGGCCTGCGAGCTGCGCAGGCTGGAGGCGGCGACCGCCGGCAACGCGAGCAGCACGAGGAGTCCAAGTGCGAGGAGCGGGAAGCGGCGGGTGAGTGGGGAAAGCACGCGTCCTCCTGGGTTCGTCCTGTCGGGGTGGTCACGCGCGACCGGCCGAGGGGCGCATTGACCATGGAGTCAGGATCGTAGCGTGTGGAGCGACCGAAAGTGGGTAAGCAATCGGTGAACGGGTGGTTGACGCGGTCAAGTCTCCGCGTCAGGCGAGGACGATGCGCGCATCGAGTCCGGCCGCGCCATCCGGCGTCACGAGCAGCGGGTTGATCTCGATCTCGGCAATCTCGGGATGTGCCGCAGCGACGCGCGAGAGCGCTGCAGCCGCCTCGGCTGCTGCACGAACGTCCACGGGCGTGCGGCCCCGCGCGCCCGTGAGGATTCCGGCACCCCGGAGCGAGAGCAGGAGTGCTTCGAGCTCGTCCACACCCGCGGGTGCGAGCGCGAGCCGAACATCACGCAGCAGCTCGGCGTAGACGCCGCCGAGGCCGACGAGAACGAGCGGGCCGAAGCGCGGATCTCGCCGGCAGCCGACGATCAGCTCGACGCCGCCGGTCGTGTCGACGAACGTCTCGACCGAGTAGCCCCGGGGCGCCAGCCGCACGTGCATGTCGGTGGCCGCCGCTGCAACCGCGGCGTCGTCAGCAAGGCCGAGGGCAACGCCGCCGGCGTCGGACTTGTGGAGGAGACCGAGCGCCTTGAGCACAACCGGGTAACCGAGCTCGACTGCTGCGGCGCGGGCGGCGTCGATCGAATTGGCACGCCTCGCAGCACCGAACGGCACCCCGCCCGCGGCGAGGAGCTCACGCGATTCGAAGTACCCGTCGCCGTCGATGGGTGAGGCGGGCGCGCCGACCTCTGACACACCAGGGGCGAAGCCTTCGCCCTGCTCGACGAGGTGCGCAAGCGTCGCGACGACGCCCTCGATGTCGCGATAGACGGGCACGCCACCGTCACGCAGAACCTGTGCGGGCGCCGAGCACCAGTACATGGCCTGCGTGAGCAGCGGCCGTCCGCTTGCCTGCGCGGCATCGACGATGGCGGCAGCCACGGCCATCTCCTTCGGCGCGAAGTCGCGGTTCATCTCGCTGTAGCCGCCGAAGTAACCGGTGAAGATGACCGAGTCGACTTCTCCCGAACCGAGTACCGCATTCAGGACCCTCTCGAAGTTCCAGAAATCCACCTCGCCCGCTCCGGCAAGGTCGACGGGGTTGGCCGTGATGATCGTCGGTGCGATCTCGCTCAGCCTGGACTTGAGGCCATCGGACAGATCGGGGAGATCGAGCCCTGCTTCGGTGACGAGATCCGCTGTCACGACTCCCGTGCCACCGCCGTCTCCGACGATCGCCACCCGCCGTCCGCGCGGCCGATCGGAGGAGAGGCTCGCGAGCGCCCGATCGATGAGCTCCTTCGGCGTCGCAACGCGGAGGATCTTCGCTGCGCGGCAGGCAGCCTCGATCGCAGCGGAGTCGCTTGCTAACGCGCCCGTGTGTGAGGCGGCGGCGCGAGCACCTGCCTCACTGCCACCGGCGGCTAGTAGGACGACCTGCTTCCCGGCGGCGACCGCGGCGGCACCGGCGCGCGCGAAGGCACGCCCGTCGCGGAAGTCCTCGCAGTAGACGCCGATCACGCGCGTGTTCTCGTCGGCCGCGTACGACCCGACGAGCTCCGCCGCCTCGATGTCGGCCTGATTGCCGAGCGAGGTGAACCGCGAGACACCGACGCCATACTCCGCAGCGAGGAGGCTCAGTTCGAGTGCAAGGTTGCCGCTCTGCGAGATGATCCCGATCGACCCTGGCGTGAACGAGTTCGAGCCGACGTCCAGCTCTGCCGCAGCGTCGTAGACGCCGAGGCAGTTCGGGCCGACCATGACGGCACCGGCGGCTCGGACGCGCTCGACCACGGCAGCTTCACGCGCCTTGCCGGCGTCGTCGATCTCTCCGAGGCCCGCCGTGATCGCCACGATCGCCTTTGCGCCCGCCGCGAGAGAGTCGTCGATCGCCTGCTCGAACGCGGACTCCGGCAGCGAGATCACGACGAGATCGGGCGGGCCGGGAATCTCTGCAAGAGAAGTGTACGCCTCACGTCCGAGAATCTGGCCGCCCTTGCGGTTGACGAGCCACACGTCACGCCGATGGGCGCCGCGCAGCGCTCCGGCGGCGATCCACTGACCCCATTTCGTGGGATCGTCAGACGCACCGAGAACGGCGACCGAGCGTGGATCGAAGAGCGGCCTCAGGTCGCGCACGGCGACAGGGTACGCCACGCGGGGGGGCTGGCGCCGGGTACCCGCCCCCGCACCGGCATCACCCCACGTTCGCGCCGACAGGAAGCTCCTCGCGGTCCGAGCTGCCCGAGACACCGATCAGAGCTCGGGCCCGACCCGGGGGGACCTGGGGCTTGGACTCGGCGTGTGCCGGATCGAGCGACTTCCTTGTCGCTCGTTGTAGATGAGATGGAACGAGAGGCCCTGGACAGGCCTCATGAGGCTACGACAGGCCCCGGGCCTTGCGGCTGTTCAGCTGCTGCCGTTTCCCGGCAGTCAGCTCGACCTTCCGCAGCCGGATCGAGGTTGGCGTCACCTCGACACACTCGTCCTCGCGGATGAACTCGAGTGCCTGCTCGAGCGAGAGCGGTCGGGGCGGGATCAACCGCACCAGCTCGTCAGAGCTCGAAGCGCGCATGTTCGTGAGCTTTTTCTCCTTGGTGGCGTTCACGTCCATGTCCTCGGAGCGCGCATTCTCGCCCACGATCATTCCCTCGTAGACGCCGACACCCGGCGCGACGAAGAGCGTCCCGCGCTCCTGCAGGTTCGAGATCGCGAACGCCGTCGTCGGCCCCTGCCGGTCGGCGACGAGAGATCCGCTCGGCCGGGTGCGCAGCTCGCCATACCACGGCTCGTAGCGGTCGAAGACGTGGTGAAGAATGCCGGTGCCGCGCGTCTCTGTGAGGAATTCTGTGCGGAAGCCGATCAGGGCTCGCGCAGGGACGAGATACTCGAGTCGAACCCAGCCGGTGCCGTGGTTCACCATCTGCTCCATCCGCCCCTTGCGGAGCGCGAGCAGCTGCGTGAGCACGCCGATGTACTCCTCGGGTGCGTCGATCGCCAGACGCTCCACGGGCTCGTGCACCTTCCCGTTCACTTCCTTCGTCACGACCTGAGGCTTACCGACGGTGAGCTCGAAGCCTTCACGCCGCATCAGCTCGACGAGGACCGCCAGCTGGAGCTCACCACGTCCCTGCACCTCCCAGGTGTCGGGCCTCTCGGTCGGGAGCACGCGGAGCGAGACGTTGCCGATCAGCTCCGCATCGAGCCGGTTCTTGACCTGACTCGCCGTGAGCCGCGTTCCCTCGAGGCCGGCGAGCGGCGAGGTGTTGATGCCGACCGTCATCGAAAGCGACGGCTCGTCGACCTGCTCGACCGGAAGCGGGCGTGGGTCGTCGAAGTCGGCCAGCGTCTCGCCGATCGTGACCTCCGGGATTCCGGCAACGGCGACGATGTCACCTGGCCCGGCCTCGGGAGCCTCGACGCGGTCGAGCGCCTCGGTGACGTAGAGCTCGGTGACCCTGGCGCGCTCGACGGTGCCGTCGGCGCGACACCACGCGACCTGTTGGCCCTTGGTGATCGTGCCGTTCCTCACCCGGCAGATCGCCAGGCGTCCGACGTACGCCGAGGCATCGAGATTCGTGACGAGGGCCTGAAGGGGATGCCCTTCCTCGTAAGTCGGTGCCGGGATCGTCTCGAGCAACAGATCGAGCAACGGACGAAGGTCGTCTGCCAGCTCGTCGACCTTCAGCCCGGCCTTACCTGCCTTGGCGTTGCAGTAGACGATGGGGAACTCGATCTGGCTCTCGTCCGCATCGAGATCGAGGAAGAGCTCGTAGACCTCGTTCACGACCTCCTCGACGCGCGCGTCAGGACGATCGACCTTGTTGACGACGAGGATCACGCGCAAGTGCGCCTCGAGCGCCTTGCGCAGCACGAAGCGGGTCTGCGGCAGCGGCCCTTCGCTCGCGTCGACGAGGAGCAGCACTCCGTCGACCATGCGCAGCCCGCGCTCTACCTCGCCGCCAAAATCGGCGTGACCCGGAGTGTCGATGATGTTGATCTTCGTCTCGCCGTACCGCACGGCGGTGTTCTTCGCGAGGATCGTGATGCCCTTCTCGCGTTCGAGATCCATCGAGTCCATCACCCGCTCGGCCACGTCCTGATTGGCGCGGAAGGTTCCCGACTGCCACAGCATCGCATCGACGAGCGTCGTCTTCCCGTGATCGACGTGTGCCACGATGGCAACGTTTCTGATGTCATCGCGCGTGGACACGGAGAGCAGGGTAGCCGCGGAAAGCCCGACTGCCGCCGGTGGCATGCTTTACACAGGGCTTACGCCCGCCCCATGACAGGCTTACCGAGACCGACGACGATGGTGAACATGACGCTCCGCTCTCTCCGCCTTTGTACCGCTGTCGTAGCGGTCCTGGCACTTGCCGCGCCTGCTGCCGCGCTATCGGCGTCGTCCTATCTCACGAACGATCAGGGGATCGTTCAGTCTGTCGGTCCGGCACAGATCGAGCTGCGCGCCCTGGACGGCAGTATCGCCTCATTCACCGTCTCGGAAGCGACGCGGGTGAGGCTCAACGGCGAGCCGGCGCGACTAGCGGACATCCGACCGGGGCACGTTGCGACGGTCACGCACGACGGTGGCCGCCCGGCGGTTCTGATCCGAGCTTTCGGCAGACCTCCGCTGATCGCGAGCCGCGGCGTCGTCGCGGCGCTGACGAGGAACTCGATCACGATCGGCAGCGATGCCGGGCCGATCACGATCCCACTCGATCGCGCCACCGTGTTCCGGTTCCGTGGCGGCCCCGGCTTCCGATGGCAGGCCCGGCCCGGAGCGCTCGTCGTCGTCAAGCACCGCGACGGCCGCCCGGCGAAGTCCGTCAACGTCCTCAAGCGCGCGAGGGCGTGAACGTCAGAGCGCCCCGAGGCGGAACGATCCTGCTCGTCGAGGACGAGGAGGACATCGCGACGCTCGTTCGCACCTACCTCGAGCGAGAGGGCTTCGGCGTGACGTGGGTCTCGCGGGGTGGCGATGCGCTCCTCGCTCTCGAACAGAACGAGTTCCGCCTCGCAATCCTCGACCTCCAACTCCCGGATGCGGACGGGCTCGATCTGTGTCGCGCGATTCGCGAGAGTTCGTCGCTCCCCGTCGTCATCGTCACCGCCCGCGACGAGGAGATCGACCGCATCGTCGGCCTCGAGATCGGAGCCGACGACTACGTGACAAAGCCGTTCTCGCCGCGAGAGCTCGTCGCTCGCGTCCGTGCAGTCCTGCGCAGAGCGGAGCCCGAGGAGACGCACGAGGCGATCGTCGCGGGCGATATCGAGCTCGAGCATGACGGTCGAACGGTGTCGGTGGCAGGTCAGCAGATAGAGCTCACGGGTCGGGAGTTCGACCTCCTTGCGTACTTCCTCGCCAACCCTGGCACGGTAATGTCGCGCGAGCGACTGCTCGAGCGTGTCTGGGGGCTCTCCTTCCCCGGGGGCACGCGGACGGTCGACGTCCACGTCGCGCAACTGCGTCGCAAGCTGGATCGACCGGATTTGATTCGTACGGTGCGCGGCTCCGGATACAAGGCTGCGGCTTGAGTCGAATCCACGCGCCCCGCAAGCTCCGGACGCGACTTTTCGTCGGCATAGCGGCAACGGTTGCGATCTCCACGATCGTGATGCTCGCTGTCGGATCGGCTCTGACGCGACGGTCTCTCGACGAGGACGCGCGGCGTGCGCTCATCCGTCAGGTCGACCTGATCGCCGCGCAGCACGTCTCGAGCCCGCTGCCGCGACGCGACAGCGACATCGGGCGCTTCCTCGCAACCGAGGAAGAGCGCCTCGCGATTGTGACGCCGGAGCAGGCCGAGCTCCTCCTTCCCGGCGGAGCCGCGGATCGCCTCCGCCGCAGCGGGCGCGCGGTCGGCACCGTATCGGTGCGCGGAGAGCCGTTCCTCTATGCGGCCCGTCTCGGCGGCGGTGATGCGATCGTCCTCCTTCGCTCGACACACAACCAGTCGGATGACTGGACTCCATTCCTGGTCGGTCTTGCGCTTGCGGCCCTGTTCGGGCTGGCACTCGCAGCCGGCGTAGCGTTCCTGCTCGCGCGCGCCGTTGCCCGACCCGTCACCCGTGTCGCCGAAGCCAGCAAGCAGCTCGCCGAGGGAGGAGAGCCCGATCCGCTGCCGGTGGAAGGCTCGACCGAGCTCCGACAGCTAGCAGCGTCGTTCAACGAGCTCTCGGAAGAGCTTCGCCGCGCTCAGGATGCGGAACGGGCATTCCTCCTCTCGGTCAGCCACGAGCTGAAGACGCCGCTGACTGCGATCCGCGGTCATGCCGAGGGACTCAGCGACGGGGTCGTCGATCCGGACCGCGCCGGTGAGGTGATCGAGCGGGAGACACACCGCCTCGAGCGCCTGATCCGCGACCTCCTCGACCTTGCCCGCCTCCGACGCCGTTCCTTCGACGTCGCACTTGCCCCGGTCGATCTCGGCGTGATTGCCGAAGACGCGCTCGCACGCCATACGCCGCAGGCCGAGCAGTACGGCGTCGGTCTGGATGTCCGGATCGGGTCGGGAGCATCGGCGATCGCCGATGCTGGACGCACGCTGCAGGCTCTGTCGAACCTCGTCGAGAACGCGATCCGTTGTACGCCGCAGGGAGGGGTGGTCGTGATCGCGGCCACACCCGGGAGGCTGATGGTGACCGACAACGGCCCGGGGCTCGCCGTCGAGGATCTTGGTCGTGCGTTCGAGCGCTTCTACCTCTGGGATCGCTACGGCGCCGACCGACCCGTCGGCACGGGGCTCGGCCTTGCGATCGTCGCCGAGCTAGCGGAGGCAATGGGCGGACACGTCACGGTCGCGAGCACGCCGGGCGCAGGGTCAGCGTTCACACTCGTGCTCGAGCCAGCCTTGCTTTCTGATCGCACGGCTTACGCACGGCTTACGCAACGCTGAAATGCGTCGAACACCGGGGTCCTAGTGTCACGGGTGTAACCACATCCACTGGGAGGACCGTGTCATGAAGCGCTCAATCATCGTCGTCGCCCTGGCCACCGTACTGGCGACCCTTGTCGCGACAACCGCCGCACTGGCCGGCGGATCGAGAGACAACACGCTCTATCGCTACATCGGCCAGCTCCAGAGCAAGACCGCGTCGTCGGTCACCGTCACGGTGCAGAACGGCAACCACGCCGCACTGCGATCACTGATCGGCCAGCCGCAGGTCCAGGAGTTCGCGACGAACGACAAGACCGTGTTCCTGAAGTGGACGAACGGGATCCCCACGGTCGTCGGTCTCGACGATCTCGCCCCGAACGACTACGTCACCGTCAACATCCGTGCAGATCGCGGCGCCACGATCGCCCAGACCAAGGTCAAGCCCGCAGCAACCGTTGCTGACCGCGGCCCGACGTGGGAGAGGCCAACGAAACCGCTCTACCTCTTCCGCGGCACATTCGTGTCCTCAGCAGACGGGACAATCACGATCACGGTCAAGGGCGGCAACCGTCCGGCCCTGAAGCTCCTGATCGGGCGGCCAGGTGACCAGACGTTCACCACCGGGCCGGAGACGGTGTTCCTGCACTGGGCGAAGCGCATCCCGACCGTCATCGACGCATCGAAGCTCAAGGTCGGCGACCGGATCATCGTCCGGATCCGTGCCGGCCGTGGCTCCACGCTCGCGCAGGTTCAGGCGACGCCCGCCAAGCGTGTCGCGGACCGCGAGCCGAGGGCAAGCGAGACCAACCAGAACAACCAGTCGTAACAAGGGGCAGGGAAAGAGGGGGCTTCCGGCTTCGGCCGGGAGCCCCGTCTTTGCGGGCGTTACTCCGCGAGCCGGATCGCTCTGGCGTCATCCTCCGGCGGATCGGCTGGGCGTGCGAGCACTTCTACGGACCTTCGCGAACGTCGCGGAACTCAGGCGGCCGATGTGTTGACGTAGATCACTCGGAGTCGCGTTCCGGTCTTCGAGCACCCGGCGCCCTTCGCGCGGATCGGCGAGGAGGTCAAGCACTTCCATCCCGCTCGAGGCGACCGGAGCTTGATCAGCCTCAGGGCTCCAATCTGGATGGTGCCGATCGACGGAGCGTTGACGAGCCCGCGCACGATCGACTTCGCAGTCGTGCAGTTGACACCCGTTCCGATCACGATCAGCCTCTGGCCACTCACGGTCATGGAGGAAGTGCAATTGACCTCAGATCGTGCTGAGACCGACGCGGCAGCGACAAGCGCGGTTGCGACGATCACGAGAAGGACGACGAAACGACGCACAACAGACCTCCATTCGTTGCCAGTGGACGGAGGATAGACGTCCGGCCGGAGTGCGGCCCGGGCGACCGCCGCCTACTCCCGTGCGGGAGCACGCCGCCGGCTCCGCCGACGCTTGTGAGTCCTCCACCACGGGACACAACAGGTATTGATATCGAGATGATCGCCGTGCCCCGGAACCGGCTCGCCGGCTTCGTCGACTCGTCGGGCTTCACGGCGTTCATCGTCGGCGTCATCCTTCTCAACGCTCTCGTTCTCGCCCTCGGTACGTACGAGACCATCGCCGAGCGGTACGGATCGACGCTTCATGACGTCAGCGATCTCTGCTTCGTGATCTTTGTGATCGAGCTCTCACTTCGGATCCTCTCCTACGGCGTGCGGCCATGGAACTTCTTCTCGAGCGGCTGGAACATCTTCGATTTCGTCGTGATCGGCTCGGTCTTCATTCCCGGGGTTCGCGAGAACGCGACGTTGCTGCGGCTAGCGCGCCTCGCACGCCTGATGCGGGTCGTGCGGCTGTTGCCGGATCTCCGCGTCCTGCTGCTCGGCGTCTGGCGCTCTGTGCCGCCGCTTCTCTCGGTCGCCGGTATCACTGCGGCGATCCTCTTCGTCTACGGCATGATCGGCTGGCTGATGTTTGCCGATTCGATCCCGGAGCACTGGGGGAACATCGGCCGCGCGATGCTGACGCTGTTCGTGATGCTGACGCTCGAGAACTTCCCGAACTACATGTATGAGGGGATGGACGTCCATCCCTGGTCGTGGGTCTACTTCGTGAGCTTCATCCTGATCGCGGCCTTCATCGTCCTCAACGTGCTGATCGGGATCGTGCTCAACTCGATGGAGGAGGCACGCGAGTCCGAGCGCCGAAGGACAGTGCAGGACGAGCATCCTGAACGAGCGGGGCCGGTCGTCGACGTCGATTCGTCGGCTCCGGTCGTCGAGCGCATCGCGCTGCTCCGGGCGGCGCTCGACGAGCTCGAGGTGGAGCTCTCGGCCGGCAGCGTCGTCGAGCCGCCGGCGCCCGGTACCGTCGAGACCTCATGAACGTCCTCGTTCTGCAGCACATCGCCTGCGAGCCGCCCGGCGTCTTCGAGGATGTCCTCGTCGAGCGCGGGGCAACGCTGCTGCGCGTCGAGCTCGACGAGGGAGAGTCCCTACCTTCGAGCCTCGCCGGTATCGACGCGATCGTCGCCATGGGTGGGCCGATGAGCGTCAACGACGAACTCGGGCATCCGTGGCTCGTCGCCGAGAAGACGCTCATCGCAGAGGCCGTGCGGGGTGGAACGCCGTTCTGGGGCTCGTGCCTCGGCGTCCAGCTGCTCGCCTCCTCGCTCGGTGCGAGGGTAGTGCGAGGGCCGCTGCCCGAGGTCGGCATTCTCCCCGTCCATGCAACCGACGAGGGGCTCGTCGATCCTGTCTTCGCGGCTCTCGCCTGGCCACGTCCGACGCTCCAGTGGCATCAGGACACGTTCGACCTCCCGGGGGGAGCAACTCTGCTCGCAACGTCGCCCGCGTACCCGAACCAGGCGTTCCGCGTCGGCGACGTCGCCTATGGCGTCCAGTTCCACGTCGAGGTGGATGGGGCGATGGCGGACGAGTGGGCACGGGTTCCCGCCTACATCTCCTCGGCTGACGAGGTGCTCGGCGCAGGCGGGCTCGACCGGCTACTGGCGGACTTCAGGGCCTCGATGGCCGAGATGCAGGCAGACGGTCGAACACTCTTCGGTCGCTGGGTCGATCTCTGGGCCTGACACGCCCGCACTGCGCGACCGTATCGACGAGCACGAGCATCGCGGGGAGCCGGGGGAATGCCGCAACGGGCCGGCGACCAATCCGGCACCGTGGATAAGGCCGAGATCGCGAATGACGCCCTGGACGCCCACTGGCTACGGTCGGTCGGTCGGTCGGTCGGCACGATAACTACTGCACGTGCCAGAGCGTGGCGGAGCGGGCCGAACCCTCCTGCGGTCGGAGGTCGGCGAGGCGCATGTACTCCGGCACCTCGCCCTGCGGGATGCTCGACGCATCGGGATGATCCAGCTCTACGAGATTGCCCGCCGGGTCGCGCACGTACATCTGGATCCCCCCGTCCGGAAGCTCGTACATCGCGTTCCCGAACGTGTCGTGATCGAGCAGGCCGAGCTCCTTCATCCGGCGATAAACCGGCATGAACTCGCTGATCTCGAGGCCGAAATGCGCATGCGACGGAGGCTCGCCGGGCCGCTCGAACAGATGGATCTGACAGTTGCCCGCGGCGAGCCAGACGACAGGGAACGCGAAATTCGGCGTCGGCAGAGGGACGAGCCCGAGTTCGTCCACGTAGAACCGCCGAGAGGTCTCGAGGTCGTGTGCGACAACGCTGACGTGGTTGAGAACGGAGCCCACAGACTCATCATCGCGTCCGCGCGTCCGCGCTGCAAACCACACCGGTGATCCAAACTGCCCACTCGGCGGCAGTCCGCGCCGAAACCGACTCGGCCACCACGTCCGCTCGCCGAGAGATCGTCGTCGGCTACGCAGCTCCGATGTCGCGTCCGAAGTACGTCGCGGTCAGCGGCTCGCCCGTCGCCTGTTCGAGCAGATGATCCCAGCGCACCGACTGCCCTGGCCGGAAAATCCGCTCGCGGAGGAGCGCACCGGCGGCCGGGCGTTCCACGAGCCCGCCACACTCACGGTCGAGCGTCGCCGAGAGCTGCGACGCGACGAGGTGACCGTAGAGATAGCAGTGGTAGTAGACGGGAGCGCATGCCACGTGGATCTTTGCCGCCCAATCGGGATTCGACCGGCCGGCCGGAGCGGCGATCAACTGGTACCGCTCCACGAGCTCCCACCAACGCGCGTCGAGGTCCGAATCCGGATCGGCGTAGAGGGAGCGCTCGAAGTTCGTCATCACGAGCACCCACCGCGCGAAGACCAGCATCTCCGCAGCACGGGCGGCACGCAGATCCGCTGCAATCGCGGCCACCTCGTCCGCACCTGCGCCGAGTACGCGCTCGAGCCACTCGGCGTCCCCCGCCAGCCGCCCCATCAGGATCGCGATCCCTTCAGTGACGAGCGTGTGACAGTCCCGGAGCATCCAGGGGAGTGTCGGATCGATGCCGCCGTCGAACGTCGCATGGCCGAGCTCGTGAAGCATCGTGTCGAGCCAGTACTGCCCTGGCACGACGTTTGCGAGCACACGCACGTCGCCTTTCCGATCGATGTCGATGCAGAACGCGTGCTGACACTTGTCGTCGCGCGGGAAGAGATCGCTCCGATCGAGAACCGGTCGCGTCTCTATCCCGATCCCGGTAAAGGTTCGCTCCGAGAGCGCCACCGTGTCACCGTCCGCCAGGATCGGCCCGAGATCGATTCCGCCCTCGACGGGAACCTCCTGGAAGAACGGGTCGGCGTAGTGCCAGGGAGCGAGCTCGGTCATCGCGCAGCTGAACCGGGCCGCAAGCGCCCTGTCGAGCTCGAGCTTCCAGAGCGCGAACGGCTCGGCCGTTGCAGCGTCGACCTCGTCGAGTGTGGCGAAGAGCTTCGTCTCGTCCATCTCCGAGAGCGCGAGGGAGAGCGCGAACCAGTCCCGATAACCGACGGCGCGCGCAGCGGCGTTGCGGAGGCGCGCGAGCTCGCGCACGTCGTCGGCGACCGCCGCACCGACCGTCTTCGAGGCCTCCCACGCTTCCCGTCGTTCGGAGACATCGCCGGAACGACGAAGGATCTCGAGGATCTCGTTGTTGTCGACCTGGCTGCCGCCGACGACTCCCCGGTGGGCCGAGAAGATCATCTCGGCTGCCGTCTCGAGCTCGATGATGCGCGTGCGGAGATCGGCCGGGACCTGATTCGCGAGCAAGGCTGCCCGGAGGAGATCCAGGCGCCGCCGCGCCGACCCAGTCGCCTCGGAGCGAGCCGCCTCGATGAGCGAGAATCGCTCGCCGTCGGCGAGGAAGTCGGAAAGCGCCTGCTCCATCTCGATCCTGCGAGCCTCGTTCTCGCCGTTCGCAAGGACGTTGATCTCCCACGCGGCCTTCGATGCGGCCGCGTGAATAGGTGCCAGGTCGGCCTCGATCCGGTCTGCGACGGCCTCTGCGTTCGTCATCCGGATCGACTCTAGTGCAACGCGCTTCCGCCGCGATTCGGCAACACTTGGCAACGCGACCGCGAATAGCCACAATACGATTCAACGACCAAGGAGTAATCCCATATGGCCACCAGAGCTCACGTGAACATCGATCGCGCGCGCATCAGGGAACTGACCGAGCGTGAGACCGCGAAGCTCGATGCGCGAACGCAGGGCTCGAAGGAGACCTACACGCGCGCGCAGGTGAGCCTTGCCGGCGGCGTCGCGTCGTCGTACCAGTCCCGCGATCCGTGGCCTATCTACCTCTCACATGGCAAAGGGGCGCAGGTCTGGGACGTCGACGGCAACGAGTACCTCGACTTCCATAACGGCTTCGGCTCGATGGTCCAGGGCCATGCACACGACGCGATCTCGAAAGCCGTGAACGACCGGATCGGACTCGGGACACACTTCGCGGCGCCGACCGAGGACTCGATCGTCGTCGGTGAAGAGCTCGCCCGCCGTTGGGGACTCGAGCACTGGCGCTACGTCAACTCCGGCTCGGAGGCGACGATGGACGCGATCCGGATCGCTCGAGGCGTCACCGGCCGCGACACGATCGTGAAGATCTTCGGCTCCTACCACGGGCATCACGACTACGTCATGGTCTCGATCGGGGTCGAATACGACGCGATCGGCGATCGCTTCGATCTCCAATCCATTCCCTACGGCCTCGGGATCCCCCAGGTCGTCGCGGACATGACGGTCGCCGTCCCCTTCAACGACGCGGAAGCCATGGAGCGTCGGATCGAGAAGTTGATCGCCGAGGGCCGCAAGCCGGCGTGCGTGATCATGGAAGCAGCAATGATGAACCTCGGCGTCGTCCTGCCCGAGCCGGGATACCTCGAGGCGGTACGCGAGATCACGCACAAGCACGGCATCCTGCTGATCTTCGACGAGGTCAAGACCGGCCTCTGCATCGCGGCCGGCGGCGCGGTCGAGAAGTACGGGGTCGTCCCTGACATGGTCACGCTCGCGAAGGCACTCGGCGGCGGCCTGCCATGCGGTGCGATCGGGGGTACGAAGGAGTTGTTCGAGAAGGTCATCTCGGGAAAGATCGTCCAGGTCGGCACCTACAACGGCAACCCCCTCGTGATGGCTGCGGCACGGGCGAACTTGTTGGACGTGATGACACCGGAGGCCTACGACCACCTCGACGCGCTGAACGAGCACATCCTTGCCGGCTGCCAGGCCGTGATCGAGAAGTACGAGTTCCCCGGTTACTCCGTCGGCGTCGGCTCGAAGGGCTGCGTCACGTTCTCACCCGAGAAGATCACGGACTACGAGTCCTTCAAGGCGAACCAGGACGAAGAGCTGTGCTCGCTCGCGTGGCTCTACAACATGAACCGGGGCATCTTCATGACGCCGGGGCGCGAGGAGGAGTGGACGCTTTCGATCACCCACACGATCGAGGACTGCAACACGTTCGTAGCGGCGTTCGAGGAGCTGGCCGCGGATCTGACGTCCTGATCTTGAAGCAGTTGGCCGTTGGCAGTTGGCCGAGGTCTCGAAGTCGTGGAGTTTGAGCCTCGAAGTCGTGGAGTTTGAGCGTCGAAGTCGTGGAGTTTGATTATCGTGGGTGAACACGAGCGGGACCGTCGCGATGTGAGACCGCGACCGGCTACGCGGCGCTTACACGCTCTCCGCTGCGGCACCGTCGGCGGCTGCGGGGTCGGTGCCCGGCATCGAGCGCTGGCACCAGCGCACGCCGGGGGGCGCCACTACGTCAAATCGACCACGACTACCGCACCTTCGTGCGGGAGAGGGCGAGCGAGATTCTCGCCGCGGGTGGGATTGTGATCGCAGCCGGCCACGACCGCCCGCTGCTCGAGCAGCCCTCGACCCGAGCGGCTCTGGCTATCCCTTGGGACGATCGTCGCAGACGGCCCTTTTGCGGACGTCTGTGAGGAGTACCTGGCGAGCTCGCCCGAGGTGAAATGACGCCGCTGCCGCAGCCGCGATGCGGCTAGCATCCCCTGATGGCGATTTCCACCGACTGCAGCACGATCCCCTACGACTGGTACTTCGACCCTGCCGTTGCACGTCTCGAGCAGGAGCGGATCTTTCGCCGCACGTGGCAATACGCTGCCCACACCGGCGAGCTCTCGGAGCCCGGCTCGTTCGTCTCCACCCGCGCAGGCAACGTTCCCGTGGTCATCGTTCGCGGTCGCGATAACGAGCTTCGCGCGTTCGTGAACGTCTGCCGTCACCGCGGTTACCTGCTCTGCGACGGAGCAGGCAAGCGCGAGACGCTCCAGTGCCCCTACCACGCATGGACCTACGATCTCGACGGATCGTTACGGTCGGCGCCGCGCTCGGAGCTGGAGCCCGGCTTCGATCGCGAGAATCTCGGCCTCGTCCCCATGCTCGTCGATACCTGGGGGCCGTTCGTGTTCGTCAACCCCGACACGACCGCCGGTACGCTCGCCGAGCACCTGGGCGATCTTCCGCGCATCGTCGCGGAGGGCGGCGTCGACGTCGACGCCCTTGCGTTCTATCAGCGCTTCGAGGTCGAGTACGACGCGAACTGGAAGGTCTGTGTCGAGAACTACCTCGAGTGCTACCACTGCGCGATCGCGCATCCAAGTTTCTCGAAGGCGATCGACGTCGCGCCGGGAACCTACGCGCTGGAGGAGTACCCGACGTTCTCGACCCAGTTCGGCCCACCGAAGAACGGCGGCGGAGGCATCTACGACGCGACCGGCGAGATCGACCGTGGTCAGTTCCACCTCCTCTTTCCCGGGACGACGCTCAACGTCATGCCCGGCCGTGGCAACTTCTCGATCGGCCCGGTGATCCCGGTCGGCAACGAGCGCACGTACCGCTTCCTCGACTACTTCTTCCTGCCCGATACGGATCCTCAGTGGATCGCGGACTACCTGGAGCTCGACACTCAGGTTGGCGGGGAGGATCGTGTCCTCGTCGAGCGCGTCCAGGTCGGCATGCGCTCCGGCATCGTCACGGCGGGAACGCTGATGCCCGAGTCGGAGCGGCTGATCGGCCACTTCGAGCGGCTGCTCGTGGACGCTCTGGGCGCCGACGGCTAGCCGTTCACCAGATCGAGATCCACGAGCACCGTGTCTCTGCCACGATCACGCCGATGAATCCGCCTCCCACCGACCAAGAAGGACGTCTCCTCAACCGCGAGCTGTCGTGGGTCGAGTTCAACGCTCGTGTCCTCGATCTGGTCAGCGACCAGAAGCTGCCCCTGCTCGAGCGGGTGAAGTTCTGCGCCATTTTCTCGTCGAACCTCGACGAGTTCTTCATGGTGCGGGTCGCCGGCCTGATGGGTCAGGAGGCTGCAGGGTTCGCCGTGCGGTCGACGGACGGCATGGCTCCGACACAGGCCCTCGCTGCGCTTCGAGCGAGGATCCTGGAGCTGACGACCCGCCAGGCGCAGCTCTGGACGGATGATCTCCGACCGGCGCTCGCCGCCGCCGGAATCGAGATCGTGACAGTCGAAGAGTGCGCGCCCGACGAGCTCGATCTGCTCGAGTCGGTGTTCGAGCAGGAGATCTACCCGGTCCTGACACCGCTCGCCGTCGGCTCTGGCCAGACGTTCCCGTACATCTCGGGCCTCTCCAACTCCCTCGGCGTGCTCGCGGCCGACCCTGACAGCGGCGAGGAGCGATTCGCGCGCGTGAAGGTGCCCGAAGGCCTCGATCGCTTCGTCAGCTCGGGCTCACGTCTCGTGCCGCTCGAGTCCGTCATCGCCCATTTCCTGCCTGCGCTCTTCCCGGGAATGGCGATCTCCGAGAAGGCGCTCTTCCGAGTTACGCGCGACGCTGACTTCGAGGTGTCGGACGACGCCGACGACCTCCTCGAGGCCGTCGAGTCGGAGCTTCGGCGTCGGCGCTTCGGCGATGTGATCCGTGTCGAGGTTTCGGCATCTGCATCGGAGGCGATGCTCGATCGCCTCCGAGACGGACTTGGCGCGACGGACGACGAGATGTATCGACTCGACGGGCTCCTCGACCTTGCCGACCTGATGCAGCTCACGAAGATCGATCGCCCCGACCTCAAGGACGAGCCCTGGGTCCCGTTGACACAGCCGCGCCTCGCGCATGCGAAGGACGCGTCGCGCTTCTTCGATGAGATCCGCCGCGGAGACGTGCTCGTCCATCAGCCGTACGAGTCGTTCCGCTCGAGCTTCGAGGCCTTCGCGCGCGCGGCCGCCGCGGACAAGGACGTGATCGCAATGAAAACCGCGGTCTACCGCACGTCCGATGACAGCGCGCTCGTTTCGTCCCTCATCGACTGTGCCGAGCAGGGAAAGCAGGCCGTTTGTCTCGTCGAGTTGAAAGCCCGCTTCGATGAGCGCCGCAACATCGAGTGGTCGCGTGAGCTCGAGCAGGCTGGAGTCCACGTCGTGCATGGATTCTCGGACATGAAGATCCACGCGAAGATGACGCTCGTCGTCCGTCGCGAGGCCGGTGGACTGCGCCGCTATGTCCATATCGGAACGGGCAACTACCACGCGTCGACGGCGCGGCTCTACGAGGACGTCGGGATCTTCACTGCCGACGAGGAGATCGCCGCGGACGTCGCTGACGTCTTCAACTACGTCACGGGCTTCGGTCGTCCACAGAAGTTCAGCAAGCTCCTGGTTGCGCCGTTCGAGATGCGCAAGCGGCTCGTCCAGGAGATACGTCGCGTCGCCGAGGCGAGCCGGAACGGCGAGAAGGCCCGGATTCGACTCAAGCTCAACAACCTCGTCGATCCGACGATCATCGACGAGCTGTACGCAGCCAGTGCGTCTGGGGCACAGATCGACATCTGTGCGCGCTCGATCTGCATGATTCGCCCCGGCGTCGCGGGAATGTCGGAGACGATCCGCGTGCGCTCGATCCTGGGGCGGTTCCTCGAGCACAGCCGTATCTACTCCTTCGAAGCGGGAGATCGCTCAAACGTCCTCATCGGCAGTGCCGACTTGATGCCTCGCAACCTCGATCGGCGCGTCGAGATCCTCGCCCCGATCGAGAACCCGCGTGCCCGGCACGAGCTCGATGCGATCCTGGATAGCGTCTTCGCTGACGACATCCACGCCTGGGCACTCGGAGAGGATGGGTCGTGGGCTCCCTTGATGCCGAAGAAGCCGGACAAGGTCGTCGACCACCAGATCGCGATGATGAAGCGTGCCGAGATTCGAGCCCGCAAGCAGTCGCCCGCGCGCGTCAGCAAAAAGCCATAGTTCGATGCGGTCGTCCGAGCCGACCGTCAGAATCGGGGTTCGAATGCGCGTCGCGGTGATCGATGTCGGCTCCAATACGGCGCGTCTTCTCGTCGCGAACGTGACCGACGACGGCGACGTGGAGCCCCTTGCGCAGGAGCGTGACTACCTGCGGCTGGGTGCCGAGATCGAGCGCACGGGAACGCTCGGGCCGAAGAAGATCGCGGCGTGCGCGAAGACCTGCCGGGGGTTCGCCCGTCGGGCGGCTGCCCTCGACGTCGATCTCGCGACCGTGATCGTGACCGCTCCCGGTCGCCAGAGTTCCTCGGGTCAGGCGTTGACCAGCGCGCTCGGCGAGGCAACGGGCTTGCCGGTCAGGACGCTCACGTCGGCGAGCGAAGGGCGACTCGCGTTCGACGGCGCCGTTGCCCGCGCAAGCGGCGAACTTCCGGGGGTCGTTGCCGTGGTCGATCTCGGCGGAGGCTCCACCGAGATCGCCGTTGGCAACCCGCGACTCGGCGCCGCCTGGGTTCGCTCCGCCGACCTCGGCTCGCTCCGCCTCACGCGTGCCTACCTGCGCAGTGATCCACCAAGCGCTCGACAGATCAGAGACGCCCGGGATGCCGCCCGCCGCGCACTCTCCGTGCTCCATCCTCCGTCGCCCGACCTCGGAATCGCCGTCGGCGGGAGCGCGCGCGCACTCGGGAAGATCGTCGGCCCGAATCTCGACGTGGATGCCCTCGACGAAGCCGTCGCACGTCTCGGCCGCCGGCCCGCGGTGAAGACGACACGCTCGTTCGGGATCAGCGCAGAGCGCGCCGAGACTCTCCTGGCCGGAGCGATCCTCCTCTCCGAGGCGTGTCGTGCTCTCGGTTCACCCCTCGAGCTCGGGCGTGGTGGTCTGCGGGAGGGTGCCGCGCTGGAACTTGCCGCGCTCCCGGCAGCGCGCGCCGCCTGAGCCGACGCCGCGACGTCAGGACTGCCAGGACTTCCACAGCGCCGCGTAGGAGCCCTCGTTCGCGATCAGCTCGTCATGCGTCCCGAGCTCCTGGAGCAATCCGTTCTCGACCACTGCAACACGATCCGCGTCGTGGGCCGTGTGCAAGCGATGGGCGATGGCGACGACGGTGCGGCCCGTGAGTACCGAGGCGAGCGAACGCTCAAGGTGTCGTGCCGCGCGCGGATCCAGCAGGGACGTG
>NZ_JBDSNT010000054.1:0-22527 GCF_039915195.1 Gaiella sp. | reverse complement strand
GCGCGATCAGCGTGCCCGGTCGAGAGCAGCTAGCCGAGCCTCTTGTACAGCCGGTCGACGAGATCGGGCATCTGCTCGAGCTTGTCGGTGATCACACGGATGCGGTACTCACGGAAATGCTCGGGCTTGACGCCGAACGCGTCGGCGAGACGCGCGAGCACGTCGTTTGACGGCACGGGCCGGTTGCCGTGCACGATGTGATTGAGATAGCCGGCCGAGAGATCCGTCTTCTCGGCCAGCGCCCGGTACGTCAGGCCGGTCTCCGTCATCAGGCGTTCCATCGTGACGCCGAGACCATCGTCCGAGTATGCGCGACGCTTTGCCACTAGAGCTCCTCTATCCAGGTGAGAACGGTTTCACGCGGGACGCGATCGTCGGCACCGGTCGCCCGAATGCGAACGTCGACTGCCCCGTCGTCCAGTGTCTTCTTGCCGACCGTGACCCTGATCGGCACGCCGAGCAGATCCGCGTCGGCGAACTTCTCGCCCGGGCGCTGCGCCCGGTCGTCCAGCAAGACCTCGAGACCCGTCGAGGCCAACAGTTCGGCGACCTCGACGGCTGCGACGAGCACCTCTGGCGCCGTGCCGTGGAGGGAGAGCACATGCGCGTCATATGGTGCTATCGAGCGGGGCCACGAGATCCCATGCTCGTCGTGACGCTGCTCGACCGCCGTCGCCATGATCCGACCCGGGCCGATGCCGTAACACCCCATCAGCACCGTCTGCTCGACCCCGTCATCGTCCAGGAACGTAGCCTTGAGCGGCTCCGAATATCGTTTGCCGAGCTTGAAGATGTGCCCGACCTCGATTGCCGTCTGGAAGGTCAGCCGGCCGCCGCAGTTCGGGCAACCGTCGCCGTCGATCGACTGCCTGATGTCTGCGAAGCGCGCCGAGAAGTCGCGGCCATGCTCCACGCCCTGCAAGTGCCAGCCGGTGCGGTTTGCGCCTACGACGAACTGACCGCTGCGGAGCGCCTCATCGGCGACGATCTCTCCCTTGAAGCCGACGGGCCCGAGCGACCCCGGGTCGGCCCCGAATGCCGCTCTGATCTCGTCCTCGGTCGCAGGGCGGAACGCGCCGCCGAGTGCAGCAGCGAGCTTTGCCTCCTCGAGCCGGTCATCCCCGCGAATGAGCCCGAGAATCAGTCGGCCGTCATCGGCCATCACGGGCATCGCTTTCGACGTCGCGGCCGGATCGATCCCGAGGAACTCGGCAAGGGCGTCGATCGTGGTCACACCCGGCGTTGCAACTTCCACAGGGCTCTCGAGAGACGCCGGAAACGTCGGAGCTCGGGGCACGCCACGTGCCACCTCGAGATCGGCAGCGTAGTCGCCGTTCTCGCAGGTGACGAGCGTGTTCTCCCCCGAGCCGGAGGGCGCGAGATAGTCGATCGACTCGCTACCGCCCATCATCCCCGACTCGGCCTGCACCGCGACGGCCTCGATGCCGCAGCGCTCGAAAATCCGCTCGTACGCACCGGCATGCTTCTGGAAGCTGACGTCGAGCCCGGCTTCGTCGCGATCGAACGAGTACGCGTCCTTCATCACGAACTCGCGCACACGCAGCAGACCACCGCGGGGCCGGGGTTCGTCACGGCCCTTCGTCTGGAAGTGGTAGAGCGTCTTCGGCAGATCGCGGTAGGACCCGAGCTCTGAGAAGTGAAAGGTCACCGTCTCCTCATGCGTCATCGACAGCACGAACGGACGTCCCGCGCGGTCGGAGAATCTGAACAGCTCGGGCACCGAGTAGCGCCCGGTCTTCTCCCAGAGCTCGGCGGGAGCGATGACGGGCATCGACATCTCCTGACCGCCGATTGCGTCCATCTCCTCGCGGATGATCTGAACGACTTTCTCGTGAACGCGCCAGCCGGCCGGGAGGTAACTCCACAGCCCGGCACTGACCTGGCGGATCATCCCGGCGCGAACGAGAAGCTTATGGGAGGTTGCGTCTGCGTCGGCGGGATCGTCACGCAGCGTGGGTAGAAAGAGCTCTGTCTGGCGCCTGACCATACGGCTTCAGGTTACCGAACCTGGCAACGTCGACTTCAGTCGAGGGGAATCAGCGAGGCCTCGGCCATCGCGAGGGCCGCCGGCTTCGCCATCTTCAACCGCTTCGGTCGCTGCATCCCGTCCTCGATCCAGCGGTCGATCTCATGGAACAGCTCGTCGATCAGGATGTCGGATGACACCTTCTTGAGCACCCGGCCGTGCGCGTAGAGAAAGCCGACATCGCGACCACCCGCAATGCCGAAGTCGGCATCACCTGCTTCCCCTGGCCCATTCACGGCACACCCCATGACGGCGACCTCGAACGCCTCCGGGTACGCCTTGAGGCGCTCCTCGACGACGACAGCGAGGTTCTCGACGCCGACGTTGTCGCGCCCGCACGACGGGCACGCGATCATCACCGGGCCGCGCTCGCGCAACCCGAGCGCCTTCAGGATCTCCCACGCGACCTCGACTTCCTTGACCGGGTCGGCGGTCAGGGAGACCCGGAACGTGTCACCGATACCGTCGGCGAGCAGGGAGCCGATGCCGATTGCGCTCTTGATCGCGCCTGCGAAGGGCGTACCGGCCTCGGTGACGCCGAGGTGCAACGGATACGGAACCTTCGCCGCGAGCATCCGGTAGGCGCGGATCATGGTCGGTACGTGTGTCGCCTTGACCGAGATCTTGAAATCCCGGTAGTCGAGGCGCTCGAGAATCGCGACCTCCTCGAGGGCCGCCTCGACGAGCGCCTCTGCCTGGTCGCGCTGAGCAAGCCCGGCCAGGTGCGCCGGCAGGGAGCCGGAGTTCGCTCCGATGCGCATCGCGACGCCTGCCTTCTTGGCTGCCTTGACGACGAGCTCGACCTTGTCCTCTCCGCCGATGTTGCCCGGGTTGATCCTGACGGCCGCGACGCCGGCGTCGATGGCACGGAGCGCGAGCGAGGCATTGAAGTGGATGTCGGCGATGACAGGAATCGGTGACAGGCGGACGATCTTCGCGAGCCCATTCGCGTCCTCGATCTTCGGTACAGCGCAGCGGACGACCTCGCACCCTGCGGAGGCGAGCGCTGCGATCTGCGCGGTCGTCGCCTCGACATCGTGCGTCTTGGTCAGAGTCATCGACTGGACGACGACAGGAGCGCCGCCACCGATCGTGACGCCGCCGACGCGGATCTGAGCAAGACTTCCCATTGAGACAAAGTGTAGAGACATGCCGATCGAGCCCCCTCCCACTCCATGGGCGCTGACGCGTCCGCCCGACGATCACCCCCACGATGCGTGGGCGCACGGTGCCGATCTCGAACCCGGAACGATCCTCAACGCGTACCGGGCGGGGATCTTCCCGATGCGCGTCGACGACGAGCTCGTCTGGTGGTCGCCGCCCCGGCGCGCGGTGATCCACGTCGAGGGCTTCCGGCCGACTCGCTCACTTCGTCGGGCGGCGCGACCGTACGAGATCAGGGTAGATGCGGCCTTTGCCGAGGTGCTCGAGGGTTGTGCGGATCCGGCACGGCCACACGGCTGGATCGACCGCTCGTTCAAGGAGGCGTACACCGAGCTTCATCAGCTCGGCTGGGTGCACTCGATCGAAGCGTGGGACGACGAGGGTCTCGCAGGGGGCCTTTACGGCATTGGCAGCGGCGGGTTGTTCGCGGCCGAGTCGAAGTTTCACCACCGCTCCGGCGCGTCGAAGGCCGCCGTGCTGGCCCTTGTCCTGCACCTCGCAGCGTGTGGTGGTCCGAGAATTCTCGACGTGCAATGGTCGACGCCGCACCTTCGCTCACTCGGGGCAGTCGAGGTCGCCCGGGCCGAGTACCACAGGCTGCTCGATGGAGCTCTCCCGCTTGCGGATGCGTTCGCAGCCAGCTGAACGGGCCTCCGACTCGATTACGACAGTCGGCCGATGTCGTTCGTCAGGCCGATCACGAACAGCAGCAGCACGAGCACGATGCCGACCATGGACACGCGTTCGTAGATGCCGCGCGAGACGGTCTTCCCGCTGATCCCCTCGACGACCGCAAAGACGATGTGGCCCCCGTCGAGCGGCAGAAACGGCAGGAGGTTCAGCAGTGCGATCGAGAGAGAGATCAGTCCGAGAACCCAGAGGAAGCTGTTGGTCGACTGCTTTGCTGCGTCAGACGAGCCCTGCACAATGCCCACGGGACTCGAAATATCCTCGCGGCCCTCACCGGTGACGAGGCGACCGAGGGAGGTGAAGATACCCTGCGAAACGCGGCCCGTGGTGACGAGCGACTCGCGTGCGGCCTCGGGCGGGGAGAGCCCCGCGCCTGCAAGCATGAAGCCGAGTCGATACACGCCTGCGTCGTTGTCGGCCGACCGAGGGCCGAGCGTCACCTTCGAGCCATCACGCATGACGACGACCGTGAGTGGCTTTCCGTCCGATCCGGCAATGGTCCGCGGTATCAGCGAGCCGGTCATGGCCACGCCGTTGATCGAGAGGATCCGATCGCCGGCGAGGATCCCTATCGCAGCCGCGGCGCTGTCCGACCGGACGCCCTCGACCGTGGTTGTCGCCTTGCCACCCGTCGTCATGTACAGCGCCGCAAAGATCACGATCGCGAGCAGGATGTTCGCCGCGGGCCCGGCGAAGATGACGAGAACCCGTCGCCAAGTCGCGGCACGCCAGTAGGCATCGGGACCAAGACTGTCTCCGAGGTCGGTTCCGGCCTTCTCGACCTCGAGCCTCGTTGGCTCGCTCAGATCCATTCCGTCGGCAGTGGCCTCGAGCTCTATGAGTGCCGCTCGTGCCTCATCGTGATCGCCCGCTGCGAGTGCGCGCCGGAGTCGATCCGTCGGCCTCTCGAGCCCCGGCGCGTCTGCCACGGCTCTACCAAGCGCGTGGTCGACATCGCTCGGTGCGGGCCGATGCATCCCGGGGATCTTCACGAAGCCGCCGAGAGGGACCATCCCGATGCCGTACTCGATGCCCTTGCGCGTGCGCTTGACAATCGCCGGGGGGAAGCCGACGTAGAACTTCCGCGGCCGCATGCCGAGCGCTAGCGACGCTGAGAAGTGCCCGAGCTCGTGGATGAAGATCAGGAAGCCGAGCCCGACGATGGAGATGAAGATCGTCACGCGGGAACGAGCCTCCGCTGCGCGATGCTGCGGGCCTCGGCGTCGGCCGCTACCAGGTCGTCGAGATCCCGCGCCGGCGACCCATCGACCTGATCGAGCGCGGCTGCGACCGTGTCAGCGATCTCGAGGAAGCCGATTCGCCCGTCGAGGAATGCCTCGACCGCAACCTCGTTCGCTGCGTTGTAAGCGCACGGCGCGGTGCCTCCCTGCTCGCCCGCGGCGCGGGCAAGAGGAAGCAAAGGAAACGTCCTCTCGTCAACCGCTTCGAATCGAAGGTCGAGCCCCTGAGCGAGGTCGAGCCGGGCAGTGGCGACGGCCGGACGGTCGGGATAGCCGAGCGCAAACGAGATGGGAACCCTCATGTCCGGCGTCCCGAGGTGTGCGAGCAGCGCGCCGTCGCGAAACCGCACGAGCGAGTGCACGATCGAAGTGGGATGCACGACCACCTCGATCGACGCGTACGGAACGCCGAAGAGCCAGTGTGCCTCGATCAGCTCGAGTCCCTTGTTCGCGAGAGTCGCAGAGTCCACACTGATCTTTCGTCCCATCGACCAGGTTGGATGTGCAAGCGCATCCGCAATGGTGACGCTCGCGAGCTCCTCCGTCGTTCGGCCACGAAACGGACCGCCCGATGCGGTGAGCACGAGCGACTCGATCGAGTCCGGCGCCCGCCCTTCGAGGCACTGGAAGAGCGCGGAGTGCTCGCTGTCGACTGGCAGCAGAAGTCCTCCACCTCGTCGGTGGGCCGCAACGGCGAGCTCGCCGGCGGCCACGAGGCTCTCCTTGTTCGCGAGCGCGAGCGTGACACCGTTCTCGAGCGCCCAGAGGGTCGCATCGACGCCAGCGAACCCGACAATCGCGTTGAGCACGACGTCAGGTTCACACGCGTCGAGAAGCGAAACGGCCGATCCGCCGACCTGCACGTGCGAGACACCGTGCTCGAGACCGAGGGCGGCGATCGGCTGGGAGCCGGACATGATCGCGCACAACTCGAGCTCTGCCCGAGACGAGATGATCTCGATCGCCTGACGGCCGATCGAGCCGGTTGCACCAAGCAGAGCGACGCGCCTCACTGGCATAGCGTGCCAGTCGCGGAGCGGGTCACGTCAGCGCGAGAACGACGTAGAAGGCCGCTGGGCCGGCCCAGAGCAGCGAATCGACCCGATCGAGGACGCCGCCGTGAGCCGCGAGGATCCGACCGGAGTCCTTGACGCCGAGATCGCGCTTGATCGCCGACTCGAAGAGGTCGCCGAGCGTGGACGAGAGCGCGACGGCAGCACCGAGCGCCAACGCCTCGAAGTCGGTGAGAAAGCCCTGGTCGTACATCGCGAAGAACGCGACCGCCATTGCGGCGATCGTTCCGCCGACAAAGCCCTCCCAGGACTTGCCGGGCGAGATCCTGGGAGCCATCTTGTGACGACCGATCGACCGACCGACGACGTAGGCGGCGGTGTCGTCCGCAAAGACCGCGATCAATACCGTGAAAATGACGAGGCGGCCGTTCTCCGGGATATCGCGCAGCAACATCAGCGCGGAGATCCCACCTCCGATCCAGACGACGCCGAGCAGGGTCAGAGAGATCGCTGCGGTAGCGGACGGCCGCGCGTCCGAGAATCCGAAGATCACGAACGCGACGAGGATGGTCGCGAACATCCCTCCGACGACCCACGCGATGTTCCCGGTCTCGGCCCCGACGATCGTCATGAGTAGCCCGACGTAGCCCCCGAGCACGATCGGACGAAGGCCACGGCCCATGGTGTAGAGCTCGTGGAGCGCCACGAGGCCGCCGACCGCTGCCAGAGCGAACAGCCACCAGCCGCCGAGCCAGACGAGGCCGAGAACGAGCGGCAACAGGATGAGCGCCACTCCGATGCGCGACATGAGCGGGCTCATCGGCCGCCGAACCTCCGGTCGCGTGAGGAGAACGCCGCAAGAGCCGCTCGCAGATCGTCAGCATCGAAGTCGGGCCAGAGGGTCTCGGTAAACACGAACTCGGCGTACGCCGTCTCCCAGAGCATGAAGTTCGAGATGCGGAACTCGCCGGATGTGCGGATGAGGAGGTCGATCTCGGGCAACTCGGGTGCGTTCAGCCGAGCCGCGATCGCCGCCTCGTCGACGTCGGCGGGCGCCAGGCCGTCTGCGACGCAGCTACGGGCTGCATCGACGATCTCGGCGCGCCCGCCGTAGTCGAAGGCTATCCAGAGATCGAGCGTGGCACGCTCCGCCGTCGAGAGCTCGAGGGCATCCATCGACTCGCGCGTGTGCGGGGGCACCCGGTCACGGCGCCCGAGAAACCGTGTCCGGACACCTTGCCGCGCCAGATCGGGGAGCTCGCCCGCAATCGTCTCGTCGAGGATCACCATCAGGGTGGAAACCTCGTCCGCGGGCCGCGTCCAGTTCTCGGTCGAGAAGGCATAGACGACCAGTGCGCGGACACCCTCGTCGATCGCCGCCTCGACAGTGCGGCGGAGCGCCCTCGTGCCCTCCCGGTGCCCCGCCTCGAGCGGCAATCCTTTGCCCGAGGCCCAGCGGCCGTTGCCGTCCATGATGATCGCGACGGTCCGCGCCTGCGCCTCACGGTGGCTGTTCTCGACTGTGTCGCTCACGGGCTGGGGAGGTTCTAGACCTCCATGATCTCGGCCTCTTTGTGCTTCAGAAGGTCGTCCAGCTTCTTCACGTGGTCGTCCGTGAGCTTCTGCACCTGCGCTTCGGCGCGCCGCTCCTCGTCATCTCCAACGGCGCCGTCCTTGACGAGCTCCTCGAGATGCTTCATCACGTCGCGACGCACGTTCCGGATTGCAATCTTGCCCTCCTCGGCGTAACGGCGAACGACCTTCACGAGCTCCTTGCGCCGCTCCTCGGTGAGAGAGGGAATCGGAAGTCGAATCATCTTGCCGTCGTTCGAAGGCATCAACCCGAGGTCGGACTCCTGAATCGCCTTCTCGATCGCCTTGATCTGCGTCGCGTCGTACGGCTGGATCGAGAGGAGTCGCGCTTCGGGCGCCGAGATAGTCGCCATGTTGCTCAGCGGAGTCGGTGTCCCGTAGTAGTCGATCGTGATCCGGTCGAGCAGCGCAGCCGACGCCCGTCCGGTACGGACGCTGTTGAACTCGACGCGAGTCGCGCCGATCGACTTGTCCATTCGCAGCTCGCAGTCGGCGAGAAAATCCTCGATCGCGGTCATGTCAGGCCTCCTCCGGGGTCGCAACGATCGTGCCGATTCGCTCCCCCGAGGCAACGCGCACGATGTTTCCCTCGGCGAGCTCGAAGACGTGAATCGGCACGCGATTGTCCATGCACAGCGAGAGCGCAGTCGTGTCCATCACCTTGAGGCCGCGCTCGATCGCCTCGAGATGCGTGATCTCGGGAAGGAACTGTGCGCTCGCGTCGGTTCGTGGGTCGCCGTCGTAAACGCCCTGGACGCCGTTCTTGGCCATCAGGATCGCCTCGGCGCCGATCTCGAGCGCCCGCAGCGCTGCTGCGGTGTCCGTCGTGAAAAACGGGTTGCCGGTGCCGGCGGCGAAGATGACGACACGGTCCTTCTCCAGGTGACGCATCGCGCGTCGCCGAATATACGGTTCGGCGACCTCCGAGACTGCGATCGCAGACTGCACCCGCGTCTGGGCTCCGAGCTTCTCGAGAGCATCCTGGAGGGCAAGGGCGTTCAGAAGGGTCGCGAGCATGCCCGCATAGTCCGCTGTCGCGCGCTCCATCCCCTCCGCGGCGGCGGCCATGCCCCGGTAGAAATTCCCTCCCCCGACGACGATCGCGAGCTCGGTTCCGGCCTTGCGCACGGCGACGACCTCGCGGGCCACCGCGGTCACGGTCTTCGGATCGACGCCGTAGCCTCGGTCCCCCATCAGGCTCTCGCCCGAGAGCTTCAGGATGACCCGCCGAAAGGGCACAGCCTCGCCGACACGCGCACGAGCCACCGTGTCGTCGGCCGGTGCGCTCACGACCCGGCGACCGAGATCCGCTTGAAGCCCTTCAGCGTCGCACCGGCTGCGGCGAGAGCCGAGCCGACGGTCGCCGACTGATCGTGGATCCACGCCTGATCGGCGAGGACACCGCCGGGTGACGCCGCGAAGAAGCGCTTGCCGAGCATGCCGTCCACGATCTTCCCACGAGCGGCCTCCGGCTTGGAGAGGAGCTCATCCGAGTTGAGGTACACCTGACGCTCTGCCTCGATCGCCTCTGTCGGAACGTCGTCGCGTGTCGCCCACTCGGGCGCCGCGAACGAGATATGCATGGCGAGCTGCCGGGCGAGCGCCTCGCTGCCGCCGTCGAGCTCCACGAGGACGCCGATCTTGTTCGCCGGCGGATGGACGTACGCTGCGATCGTCGTTGCATCCGAGTACCGCTCTGCGCCGACAACGACGATGTTCTCGCCGAGCTTCCCCATGAGGCCCATGCGATCCTCGTCGAACGACTCGACGGCGCGCACGCCGTCTGCCTGCACAGCTTGCAGCACGCGCTCGGCGAATGCCTGGAACTCCTCGTTCTTCGACACCGGCTCGGTCTCGCAGCCGACCCCGACGATCGAGCCAATGCCACCGTCGATGATCACACCGACGATACCCTCGGTCGTCTGCCGGTCGGCACGCTTGCCTGCCTGAGCCATTCCCTTTTCGCGCAGCAACGTGCGGGCGGCCTCGAGGTCACCGTCCGTGTCCTGGAGCGCTCGCTTGCAATCCATCATGCCAGCGCCCGTGAGCTCTCTGAGCTCCTTGACGAGGCCCGCACTGATCTCGGTCACGCTGTCTCCTCTCAGTGAGCGACGATGCGCGGAAGCGCCTTCGCCTGCTCGATCCAGTCGGCTACCTCATCCGCGCTCGGTACGCGACCGACGAGGTGTCGAGCCTCGTTCGTCTCGGCGAGCCCCGTGACGAGGTTGTCGACATTGCGTTGTGCGAGCTCGGGCACGGAGTCGACTCCTGCGGCCTCGAGCAACTCGGCGAACTGTGGGTCGACGCCGACGACCCGGATGAGGTCCGCGTGGTTGACCCAGCGAAGGACGCGCACGGCGTCGATTCCCGTCTCCTCGACGAGGGTTGAGCGCCCTTCGGGCGTCGCCCCCTTCTCGAGCAGCGCGTCGATCGTCGCAACGCCAGCGGCTCCCAGCTTGTCGGCAAAGGCAGGCCCGATGCCCTCGATCTCGATGATCTCCCCGGTCTGCGCGGGTGCCCTCGACTCCTCAGCCATGGGCTCGGTGGGCTCCGCCGCCGCTGCCGCTGCTGCCTCCGCTGCCTCCGTGGCTGCGGCTGTTTCGGCTGCAGCCGCCTTGGCGGCAAAGTCCTTCTCGGACACCTTGCTCTGACCGGCAGCGATGCCGTCTGCAAGCGCGCGGACGATGAGCGAGCACGAACGAATCGCGTCGTCGTTGCCCGGGATGACGAACTGTGCCTCGTCGGGATCGCAGTTGGTGTCGACGATCGCGATCACCGGCAGATGAAGGCGCTGTGCCTCACGCACGGCGAGCGCCTCCTTCTTGAGGTCGACGATGAAGATCGCGTCCGGCTGACGCTTCATGTCAGCGACGCCGCCGAGGTTGGCCTCGAGCTTCTCGAGCTCGGCCTCCATCGTGATTCGCTCCTTCGCGGGCAGCAGCGCTAGCTGCCCGTCATTCTTGAGCCTACGCAGGTCGTGCAGGTAGGCGATGCGATCCTGGATCGTGCGCCAGTTCGTGAGCAGGCCCCCAAGCCACCGATTGGCGACGAACGGCATGCCGACGCGGGTGGCCTCGGTGCGCACGGCGTCCTGCGCCTGCTTCTTCGTGCCGACGAACAGGATCGTGCCGCCGCGCTCGGCGATGTTACGTGCGAAGTCGTACGCGTCCTCGACGAGCTGCTGCGTCTGCTGCAGGTCGATGATGTAGATACCGCCGCGCTCCGTGAAGATGAAACGCTTCATCTTCGGGTTCCAGCGACGTGTCTGATGGCCGAAGTGAACTCCAGCCTCCAGTAGCTCCTTCATGGAGACAACTGCCAACGGGACCAGCCCCTTTCAGTGTGGTTTCGGAAGTCGTGCTCCGACGGGCCGTGACGGAACCGGGCCCCCATCGCGGAGCCACGGCACCACCGCCCTGACGCTGATCGCCGGGTAGTTGGAACGTGAGCCGGAATGGTAGCCGAGAGCGGCGTGCCGCTAGCGCCGTGCGATGTCGAGCGCCGACGCGAGGTCGGCTGGAAGCTCAGACGCGATGTCGATCGCCTCTCCCGTCGAAGGATGCTCGAAGACGAGGCGTCTGGCGTGCAGAAACTGCCGCTCGAGGCCGAGGTCGCCCGCGATGCCGTAAACCGGATCTCCGCTGACGGGCAGGTCGATCGCCTCGAGATGCACCCGGATCTGGTGTGTGCGCCCCGTTTCGAGCCTGACGTCGAGGAGGGTGTGCGCACGCAGCGTCTCCCGGACCTCGAACCACGTCACCGCCTCGCGCGGCGTCGGCGTATCGAGGGAGTGCCGACTGCGATTGCGCCTGTCGCGGCCGATTGGGGCCTCTATGCGTCCCGACATCGACGCGGGCGCGCCACGGACGAGCGCCGCGTACGTGCGCTCGACCTCGCGCTTGCGGATCATCTCCTGCAGGAGGTCGAAGGCCTCGGACGACCGCGCGACGATGAGGAGGCCCGAGGTGTCCCGATCGAGCCGGTGCACGATGCCGGGGCGATCGTCATCGTCGCCTCCCTCGGCGCCATGCTCGATCAAGCCCTGGACGAGTGTTCCCGTCCGAGTCGACCCTGCCGGATGGACGACGAGCCCTGCGGGCTTGTCGACGACGAGTAGGTGCTCGTCCTCCCAGACGATTTCGATGTCGAGCGACTCACCGCGAAGTGGTTCGACCGCAGGGATCTGGACGGTGATCTCCTCTCCCCCTTCGAGACGAAAGCTCTTCCCCCTGACCTCCCCGTCCACGAGAACGAGGCCGCCGGCGATCAGGCGCTCGGCGAATGCCCTCGACTCGACCTGCGGGCGTGCGGCGACGACGCGATCGAGCCGCGCACCAGCCTGTAGTTCAAGAACGTGAAAGCGGAGCCGTGCCAACGCGGGGGCTTGCCTTGTCGGCCGCAACGAACGAGGCGAAGAGCAGCCCGACGCCGACGACGATGAACGAATCGGCGAGGTTGAACGCCGGCCAGTAGGCGAAATCGAGGAAGTCCGTGACGTGCCCGAGGCGAACGCGGTCGAGCAAGTTCGCGACACTGCCGCCGATGACGAGGCCGAGGGCGATCGACACGAGCGGATGGCGTCGGGCCGTCCGCGCGAAGAACACGAGCATCGCGCCGACGGCTATGGCGGTGAGAGCGATGACCGCGGAAGTCGATTCCGCAAAGAGACCGAATGCGATTCCCGTGTTCTGAACGTGATGGATGCTGAACGGCCCAATCGTCGCGGCCGTGTCGCCAAGCGGCAGCTGCGCGACGACCACGGCCTTCGTCAGCTGATCCGCCACAACCGCCGTGCCGGCGATCACGGCGAGCGCGATCCACTGGGCGCCCCCCGCCCCGACGAGCCGTTCGGCGCCCGAGATCGGCTGCAGAGCATTCGTCGACGAGCCGATTCGCACATCGACGCGTCGTGGTGGCGCGGTGCGAGCAGGCTCGCTCACCCGTGCTCCTGCAAGCGCTTGTCGTCCAGGCAGAGAATTGCGTACGGGACTGCGTCCAGGCGCTCCTCTGGGATTGACGCTCCGCACTTCGCGCAGACGCCATATGTCCCCTCGTCGATGCGGGCGAGCGCGGCGTCGATCTCCGCAACGACATTCTCGGCGTTCTCGCCGAGCGAGTGATCGAGCTCGCGGTCGACGAGATCCGTTGCATGGTCTGCGATGTGTTGATCACCCGCCGGCGAGTTGATCTCGCCGCCCACGTCATCGGCGACGAGGTCAGCGGCTGCGTTGAGCATCCGCTCCCGCAGTTCGACGAGCTCGGTGCGCCTCGTGACAAGGTCGATCGTCATGATGCTCCTTCCTGTGCGTCGGTTAAGCGGCTCTCGACCTCGGCGAGTGTCAGGCCCGTCAGCTCGACGGTCTTGTTCCGGGACGTCGTGCCGCTGACGATCCGTACGTCCGGGGCCTTGAGGCCAAGTGTTGAGGCTAGAAGCGCGACGACCGAATCGTTGGCGCGCCCTCGCTCCGGCGCCGCAACGACCCGAACCTTCCAAGCGTTACCGTAGCGACCAATTACGGCAGCACGAGAACCCCCGGGCGACACCCGGAGGGCAAGACGAATCGGTTCCGCTGCGGCCGGGTGGCTCATCACCCGACAGGATAGTGGCGACTAGCCGGCGAGCTTCCGAACATCGTCGGAGTCGCTGTGCGGGGGCACGGAGACCGGCGGAAGCTGTGGCGTCGGCGTCGACGTGGTCCACCCCGGCGCGGGCGCCGAGCTTTCGGCTGTCGGCTCCTTCGGAGCGTCCCTTGCGGCGACCGGGTGCCCTTCGTCGACGACTGCGAGAGCCGAGCGGAGAAGCGCCTGCACACGTCGGACGTCTCCCATCACCTGCTCCTTCTCGCTGATCGCGTCGCGGAGCACCTTCCTGGCCTCGGCGTTGGCCTCGACCACGATCACGCCAGCCTCCCGGCGCGCAGTCTCCCTTAGCTCCTGAGACGCGCGCTCGGCCGAGACGAGCGTCGAGCGGAGAAGCCCTTCGAGCTCGACATGCCGCGTGACTTCGGTCTCGAGCTCATCGACGCGCTCTACGAGTTGCGATCGCTCGCGCCAGACAGCCTCGAAGCTATCGGCGATGTCGTCCATCATCCGATGGACGGCGCTCTTGCGGTACCCGAACAGGCCTCGCTTGAGCTGGATGTGTCTGATCTCGACGGGTGTCAGTGGCATGACGGTCTCCTCCTTCTACTGCAGGCGCTCGATCACGCCGACCAGGACTCGCTGGACGACGACGAGCGTGATGATGGCAACGATGGGCGAGATGTCGATCGGCCCGAACGACGGCAGAACGCGCCGAAAGATGCGGATGTACGGCTCGCAGACATCGTCGAGGAAGCGCTGAACGCGATGCAGCGAGTAGGGCATCCGGATCCACGATGTCAGGACGTAGGCCACGATCAAAAGAATGTAGACGTCGAAGAAGACCGTGATGAATTGCTGCACGGTCGATGCAACGTCAGCGAGCGCGAAAACAGTGTCGGCGGGGCCCACGCTCGGGCTTTCGCTACGGCCAGCGAGATCCCTGCGTCAGATGTGTGTCAGAGCCAGGCTGCAGCACTGGAAGCGACGCTCTTCCTACTCTCAGGCCTGATTGAAGAAGCCGCCCTTGTCGAGCATGCGAGCTCGCTCTTCCGCCGAGACCTCGACGTTCCGTGGCGTGAGGAGAAAGACCTTGTCGGCCACGCGCTGCATGCTGCCGTTGAGTGCGTAGGTGAGGCCGCTCGCGAAGTCGATCAGCCGCTTCGACAGTTCGTTGTCGGCGCTCTGCAGGTTGAGGATGACGGGCACCGAGTCCTTGAACTTGTCCGCAATCTGCTGCGCATCGTTGAAGCTCCGTGGCAGCACGAGATGCACGCTCGACTTACCCGTGTCAGCGGCGCGAAGCCTTGTCGGCCGCTGCGAGCGCGTCGACAGCGGAACAGCTGCAGGGGATGATTCGGCGCTCGAGCTTTCATCCGTCCAGCCGTCCGGCTCCCTTCGCCGTGGGAGGCGCCGGACGTTCTGCCGGGTCGACCTCGATCGGTACTCCCGGTCGAGCTCCTCCTGCGTCTCGAGGTCGTGGGCGTCCCACTCCTCGTCCTCGGCGATGCCGAAGTAGACGAGCGTTCGATTCCAGACGTCCGAGAAGCCCATGACGGGCAGGATCGTATCCCAGACGCCGGATCGCGGTGTGGTCAGCTGCGAAACAGCGTGCTGCCCACCCGGATCAGCGTCGCGCCTTCCTCGACGCCCACCCTCCAATCCTGTGACGTGCCCATCGACAGACGCACGAGACCGTGTTGCCGGGCGAGCTCCGCGAGCCGCCGGAACGTCGGCCTGCTGGACTCCGGGTTCTCGCTGAACGGCGGCATCGTCATCAGTCCGCAGATGCCCGCGTGTCGCTCCAGGAACCCCTCGATCTCGGCCTCCTCCACCCCGCTCTTCGATGCCTCGCCCGAGAGGTTGACCTCGAGGAGCGCGGGAACCGTGAGCCTGCGGGCGGTAGATTCGGTCTCGACGGCGTGCACGAGCTCGCAGAGGGAGTCGACGATCCGTGCCTTGTTGGACTGCAGCGCGCCGATGAAATGCCAGCGAAACGAATCGCCGTGGAGCTCGTGCTTTCGTTGCATGTCCTGCACGCGATTCTCGCCGACGACCTCGACGCCGGCCTCGGCCAGGATCCCCATCTCGTCCGCGCGGACGTACTTGGTGGCCGCGACGACGGTGACGTCGGGGCCGGCCTCGGCGCGGATCGCCTGATAGGCCTCGGCGATCGCGGCCGCGTTCACCTCGCCTCCTCTCGCGCGCGATCGAGGAGCCACTGCCGGTCGTTCCGGGACGGGTCGGTGATGACTGCGTCGAGCAGGAGAGCGAGCGTCCGCCCGAGCGGCGGACCCTCGACGAATCCGATCGACAGCAAATCGTCGCCGGTGACCACGAGGTCTCCGATCCGGTGCGGCTGGGATCGCTCCTGCTCGACGAGACACGCGAGCTTCGTAAGCGCTTCGTGCTCGGGCGCAGACACGGGTTTTGCGTTCAGGTCAGCGTGCTTGTGGGCTATCACGTCGATCGCGATCGCTTCGCCGTGCTCGGCGAGAAAGCGTCGCGCACGAAGCTCGTCGATCGTGCCGTCGAGCTTGAACGCGTGGCCGGCCACGATTCGAGCCACGCGCCGTTGGACGTCGGTCGGGTAGCGGAGCCGAGCGAGGACGACGAGCGCGATCTGGGCTCCGAGGAGCGCATGACTTTCGTTGCGCGCGTCCGCTTCGACCTTGCCGAGATCATGGAGGAGGCAGGCGAGGCGCACTTCGAGACCGGAACCGGCATCCGCAGCGTTCTGCACGACTGCGAATATGTGCTCCTCGAGCGGGAGTGGCTGGCGGGTGCTGTGGAGGGAATAGCCGATCGTGGGAACGAACTCGGGGATGATCTGTGCGAGTACGCCGGTGTCGCGTGCGAGCAGGAGTGCCTTCCGCGGTGCGGGGCCAAGGAGAAGCTTGGAAAGTTCGCCCATTCCGTCCGCCTTGATACCGCCCCCGATGCGCTCTGCCGAGACATGAGCGAGGCCTGACGCACTCGCGTGCATCTGCGCGCGTGTCTCGCCCTCGACGTCGAACCCGAGCTGTGAGACGAAGCGAAGTGCGCGCACGAGCCTGAGCGGGTCCTCGACGAAGCTCGTGGGGGTGACCGTGCGAATCGTGCGCCGTGCGAGGTCGGTCTGGCCGTCGAACGGATCGAGAAGGGTGTCGTCGGCTAGACGACGCGCCATCGCATTGATCGTAAAATCCCTGCGCGCCATGTCCTCGTCGAGCGTGATCGACGGGTCGCTGACGATGGAGAAATCCTGGTGCCCGGGACCGGTTGAGCGCTCCGCTCGCGGCGGGGTGAGCTCGATGCCGGCGGGCGCCAGCGCTCTGATCGCGCGATCGTTCGGGTAGAAGCGAACGCCGACGAGCTGCCCGTGCACGTCCATGTCCTCGACCCGCCCATGCGGCTCGAGGAACGACCTCAACTCGAACTGGTCGACTCGTGGGACGACGAAGTCCTCGTCGTGGTGCGGGAGCCCGAGCAGCTCGTCGCGCACAGCGCCGCCGACGACGTACGCATCGATTCCAAGCGAGCGGATATACGAGCGAATCTCGGACGGCACAGGATGATTCTGCACGCGACGGCGGTTCCGTGGGCAACGCAGCCTAGATGTGTGCGACTGCCTCGATCTCGACGAGCGCCCCGGACGGGAGACGGGAGACCTCGAACGTCGAGCGCGCCGGCGGTCGATCGCCGACATACCGCGCGTACACCTCGTTCATCGCGGCGAAATCGCCGAGATCCTGGAGAAACACGCTCGTCTTGACGAGGTTGGCGAGCGAGCTGCCTGCCTCGTCGAGGATAGCTGTGAGGTTCCGAAGCACCTGCTCGGTCTGGGCGGTGATGTCCCCCTCGATCGTCGACTCGCCCGGCTTCAGGCCGAGTTGCCCCGCAACGAAGACGAGATCCCCGACTCGAATCGCCTGACTGTAGGGAGCGCCCTGGAACGGAGCGGGAGCGTTCTCGGTACGGATAACATTCTTTTCCATCGTGTTCCTCCGATGTTCTAGGAGTTGAGCGCCTCGGAGCACGCGACACCGAGCGCCTTGAAGATTGCCTCGAGTACATGGTCGGTGTCCTCGCCCTCGATCAATCTGACGTGGAGCGTCATCGCCGCCGTATCGGTGAGAGCCGTGAGGAACCGTGCGGCGATATCCGTGCCGAGGCCCCCGGCTCCCGTGAGGTCGGCGTTCGACGCAACGAGCGCCTGGCCCGATCCCTCGACGGCAACCAACGCGAGGGCCTCCGCCGAGAGCATCACGCCGGTGCCGTGCGCCCCGTGGCGTAGAAGCGGTGCAAGTGCCAGCCCGAGCGCTCCGCCGGCGGCATCGACTTCCGCGGCCGGCTCTCCCGGATCGATCTCGAGGGAGAGATCGAAGCGGCCCGCCGCCGCGAACTCGGTGAGCAGGTGGTCGAGCAGAGGCACGCCGGTTGCGACGTTCGCCTCGCCACTTCCGGCGGCGATTCGGGCGCCGCTCACAGCTCCTCGCGCACGATGTCCGCGCCGAGCGCCCGGAGGCGTTCGTCAATGCGCTCGTAGCCTCGATCGATCTGCCGAATGTTTCCTATGCTCGACTGACCCTCCGCACACAGCGAGGCGATCACCATCGCCATGCCCGCGCGAATATCGGGGCTCTCGAGCCGCTGGCCAAAGAGCTTCGCCGGGCCGGTGATGACGGCTCGGTGGGGGTCGCAAAGGATGATCCGAGCCCCCATCGAGACGAGCTTGTCGACGAAGAACAGCCGACTCTCGAACATCTTCTCGAAGACGAGGACGGTGCCCGTGGACTGGGTTGCAGCGACGACCGCGATCGACGTGAGATCGGCCGGGAATGCAGGCCAGATACCGCTCTCCAGCTTCGGGATCTGCCCACCGAGATCGTCCACGACCGCGAGCTTCTGCCCCGGACGCACGCGAAGGGTCGATGGCCCTACCTCGAACTCGATACCGAGCTTCCGGAATGCCGGGACGATGGCGATCAGATCGTCCGGCTCGACCTCCTCGATCGTGAGATCACCTCCGGTTACCGCTGCGAGGACGGCGAAGCTCGCCACCTCGATGTGCTCGGGCCCGATGCGGTGCGACCCGCCACCGAGCCGGTCGACACCCTGGATCCTGAGGACGTTCGAGCCGATACCGTCGATCTGGGCACCGATGCTGACGAGGAATCGACAGAGATCCTGGATATGTGGCTCACATGCTGCATGTCCGACGATCGTTTCGCCCTCGGCCAGCACGGCGGCCATGATCGCATTCTCGGTGCCCATCACCGAAGCCTCGTCGAGGTACATGCGCTTGCCCACGAGCTTCTCTGCGCGCAGGTCGTAGGCACCGTTGATCTCCATCGTCACGCCGAGCTCGGCGAAGGCGTGAATGTGGGTGTCGAGCCGGCGGCGCCCGATCACGTCGCCGCCCGGAGGCGGCACGACCGCCCGCCCGAACCGCGCGAGCAAAGGCCCCGCAAGGAGGAACGACGCGCGAATCTCCCGGCAGAGGTCCGGGTCGAGCTCCGTCTTCGAAACTCCAGAGCTGTCGACGCGGACCTCGTTCGGCCCCGTCCAGCTGGCATCGGCGCCGAGGTCGACGAGGAGCTCGACCATCACCTCGACATCCCGGATGCGAGGAAGGTTCGACAGCGTCACCGCGTCGGAGGCGAGCACGGTCGCGGCAAGAATCGGCAGAGCGCCGTTCTTGTTCCCGGACGCGCGGATCGTGCCGGAGAGCGGGCGACCGCCCTGGATGACAAACGACTGCATGAGGCGGGCGCTATCGTACCCATGCCGTGGAAGTCACCCGAGACAATGCGTGGGCAACGCTCACCCGCTACACGACGAGCGAGTCCTTGCTCCGGCATGCCCTCGCGGTCGAAGCGTCCACACGATGGTACGCACGGCACTTCGGCGAGGACGAGGTGCTGTGGGGCTGCACCGCGCTTCTGCACGACTTCGATTACGAGATTCACCCGACACTCGACAAGCATCCGCAGGACGGCGCCCCGATCCTGCGCGAGGAGGGCTACCCGGAGATCGTGATCGAGGCGGTCCTCTCCCATGCCGAGCATCTGGCAATGCCGCGCGACACGAGGCTCAAGAAAACGTTGTTTGCGTGCGACGAGCTCTCGGGGTTCATCCACGCGTGCGGTCTCGTACGACCCACCGGCCTCGAAGGCCTGGAACCGAAATCGGTGCGGAAGAAGCTCAAGCAACCGTCGTTCGCTGCGGGAGTTCATCGGGACGAGGTCTACGCGGGCGCCGAGCTCCTCGGGCTCGAACTCGACCAGCACATCGGGAACGTCGTCAGCGCGCTGCAGCCGATCGCCGGCGAGCTTGGGCTGCCGGTGCCTTCCGCGTAGAAGGAGCTCAGCGCCGCCAGGGCACGGCGACGAAAGCGGGTAGTCCCCTGGGATACGACGGGCCTGCGGGCACGGGTCGATCGCCGAGCCAGATGTGGCCCACTACCTCGAGCTGTGACTGGTCGCCGAGCGTCTTGGCGGCAAAGGAAACGGTCGGCCGAGTGGGGGCATCCCAGAAGATCACCGTCCCACAGGATCGACAGGACCCCCGACTTGCGTCGTGCTCGGAGATCCGGGCCCTGTTCCAGACGACGGCACCAGGCTCGGCAACCACGAGATCTTCACGCGTTGCAGCCGACGCCGCCCACGGGCCGCCCGTCGCCTCGATGCAGGCGTCACAGTGGCAGACGAGCACGTCCCGTACCGGACCGTCGATTACGTACCGCACCGCTCCGCAGGGACAGGCGCCCTCCCTCACGAGTTGAGCACAGCGACGAGCCGGTCGAGATCCCCTTCCGACGTCCACCAGCCGCAGGAGGCCCGGATAAGGCCGGAGCCCGGAATCTCCCGCACGTGGACACCCGCCAAGTGCAGTTCTGCAACGACTTCAGAAGGCACACGACCGGGCCGGAAGGCGACGAGCATGGATCGATCGGGCGGCGTCACGAGCTCGACGACCCTCGAGAGCTGTTCTCGAAAGTGGTCGGCGACGGTCGCGGCGTGGGCGAAGGCCCATGCCGGGCGCTCTGCCAGGGCGGCAAGCAAGCCAGAGAGCGCGGCCGCCGAGATCCACGCCGGATCGAAGCGCGCAGCTCCTGGCCGCGCCACGAAGGTGCCATCGAGCTCGTATCCGTCCTGGCCGAAGTAGCTCGGCGCGGTAACCCTGAGGCGTTCGGGGTCGGCGACGACCAGCCCACCCGTCGAATCCGGGCCGCATAGCCACTTCTGCCCCGAGATCGTGAGGAAGTCCATTCCCGCCGCCTCAACGGGAATCGCGCCCACGGACTGCGCGCCGTCGACGAGTACGGGGACGCCCGTCGCCTCTCGGAGGTCGCACACCGGAAGCACGCGTCCCGTCGTCCAGAGCACATGCGAGAGCGCGAGAAGCTTCGTTCGGGGGGTGACTGCCGCGAGGATCGAGTCGGCATCCGGCGCGACGACGACGATGTTTGCGCCCGACGCGTGAAGCGGCCCAAGAAGGCCGAAATGCTCCTCCGACGTCGTGATCACCTCGTCGTCGGGCCGCAGTTCGAGACCTCCGACCACGATGTTGCAGCCCTCCGTCGTGCTGCTCGTCAGCGTGAGGTGACCGGCCTCGACGCCGACGAGCGCCGCCAGGGCAGCCCGCACCGTCTCGCGCAGTGCCATGGTGCGCTCGAAGCACGGCAAGCCGCTTCGACCGTCCTCGAAGTCCCGTGCTATCTCGCCCTGCAGGGCCTCCACTGTGCCGCGGGCGAGCGGACCGAAGGTACCGGCGTTGAGGTACGCGATCCGCTCGAGCACAGGGAACTGTGCGCGCGCATCCTCGAACCCCGTGGGCGTTGTGATTGCGGGCGCGTCCGACACGGCACCATCTTGCACGACGCCGGGCGCTCCCGCGCGATCCGCATCGCCGCTCCCTTTCTCTACGCTAGGCGCCGATGCGCGTCGTTCTCGCTGATCCACCCGCCTATACGCCGCCCTACGACCATGCGCTCGCAGGGGCGCTCGCACGCCGAGGTGCCGACGTGCGACTCCTGACGTCCCGCTTCCGATACGGGGCTGTCCCACAGCCCGCGGGCTACACGATCGACGACAGCCTCTATCGGGTGTCGGCCGGAATCGGGACAGAACGCGCCCGACTCGCCGTCAAGGCGCTCGAGCACCCCTTTGCGCTCGCACGGATCGGGCTCGCGGCATGCGACGTTGCCCATCTGCAATGGCTCGGCTCGCCTGACGTCGACGCTTGGCTCATGCGCCTCCGAGCTCCGGCCGTCTTCACGGCGCACGACCTTCTACCTCGTCGAACCGCAAGCCATACGCGAACGTGGCGACGGCTCTTCGGCCGCTTCGAGCGCATCGTCGTCCACAGCGAGCGCGGCCGGCGCACGCTCGCCGCGTTTGGTGTGCCGGACGAGAAGCTCCGGGTGATCCCCCACCCTGTGTTCCGGAGCGCCCCCGTACGTACCGACGACGGTGAAACGGTGCTCTCTCTCGGTGTGATACGCGAGTACAAGGGCCTCCCCGATGCCGTCGAAGCCGTCCTTGGCGTGCCCGGGGCCCGGCTTCTCGTTGCCGGAGATCCCCGAATCGACCTCGAACCTCTCCGCGTGGCAGCTGGGTCACGTGCGGAATGGAGGCTCGGATACCTCGGGCAGTCCGATCTCGAGCTCGCGCTTGGCGCTGCCACGATCGCCGCCTTTCCCTACCGGGCAGAGCTCGATCAATCAGGCGCGCTCCTGCAGGCTCTCGGTGCAGGCGTCCCGGCTGTGGTCTACGACGTCGGCGGGTTGGGCGAGATCGTCGGAGCGTTCGGCGCGGGCCGTGTCGTACCCGCAGGAGATGTAGAGGGGCTGCGCGGCGCGATTCGGGTCCTGCTGAGCGACGCCGACGAGCTCGCGGAGGCTCGAGCCGGTGCTGCCCGCGCCCGTGACGCGCTCACGTGGGACAACGCGGCGGCAGCGCACATCGCGCTGTACGAGGAGGTGGCGTGAGGCTCCGGCGCCAGGGGCGTTTTCACGGGCTCGTGGAGCGGCAACTCGATCTCTTCGCAGCTGATGATGCCGATCTCCTGACCGAGGCAGCCGAGGCAGAATCGGGGTGGAACTCCGCGTCCGTCGAGAACTCGGAGGAGGCGTACGGCGACTACCAGCTCGTGGCTGACGCGATCGCGGACAGGCTGCTCGACATCCGCGAGTCGTATTCACGGTCGCTCGACG
>NZ_JBDSNT010000113.1:0-12262 GCF_039915195.1 Gaiella sp. | reverse complement strand
CCCCACCCAGCAGCAGGTAGCCGAGCGCAGCGGCGACGGTGGAGGCGGCGAGGACACCGCCCCAGAGCCCGAACACGTATGTCGCCGTCTTGCCAGCCTTCGCCATCCCTGTCGCCGCAGAGGCAGCCTCGGGCACGTTCGAAAGGAACACCGCCGCGACGAACGCGATCCCGACGCCCTTCCCCTCGACCAGGCTGACGCCGATCGCCGCCGACTCGGGGATGCCGTCGAGGAGAGCACCCAGCACGATCGCGCTTGCGGCGCCGTCTGCCTGTTGGCCGCCGGAGCGTTTGCGGTGCTCGCCGCCGCGCCTGTCGATCAACCAGTCGCCGGCGAAGAAGACGAGCCCACCCGCGACGAGGCCGACCGCGACGGCATCGCGGCCGCCTCGCGTGTACGCCTCGCGTGTGAGATCGAACGAAAGCGCGCTGATCAGGACCCCCGCGCCAAACCCCATCACGAGACCGATCAGCCGGCTCGGCAGCTTCGCGTAATACCCGGCCGCAGCACCGATGAGCAGGGAAACCCCGCCGACGAAGCCCCAGAATGCGGCCGTGAGCATAACCGTTTCCTACCCCGCCCACGTCCTTCGACAACATCTGTCAGCGACTGTAGACACACCCCCGAGTGCGTCCGGTCAAATCGGCAGGTGGCCCAACGGTCGCGTTGCGATCACCACGTCGACCTCGGCTGCTCGTTTTGCTAGCCGCAATCTACGCGTCCGCCGACAACGCCCAGCCGGTAAAACGGGCAGGCGTCCCGCTCTCGCCAAGAAATGAGCCGGTATGGCGCATGTGAGGAAAGGCTGGTTGTCACTCCTTGGGCTCACCGTGGTTCTATTCGTTCGAGAGGTTGACGAGGCGAACTACATGGTGAGCATCAAAGCTGCAGGGAGGCGTTCGAATCGATCGAAACAACGGTCTGAGCCGGGCACGGTAGGGCTGCCGCTGCCTCACGCCGGTCGGGTGGGTGCCGCGCCGAATCACTTCTCGTCGCAAGAAGTGATCGAATCAGTGTTAGGCGTAAGGCAACTGAGCGACAGTCGGCCGCCGCCAACTGGTGCCAGTTCCCACTCGTTCACCCCGATGAGCAACGAGGTCAGCGGTCATAGGAACCGCTCGATCACCTCGCCATAGACGAGTGAGAAGTCGACGCGCCAGTGGAACGCCTCCACGACCTCGAGCACGGGGAGCAAATGGACTGGCGCCTGGGCATTCGGCCGCAGCTCTACGGTGCCGGGGCCTTTCCAGACCTCGTGGATTTCGACATCGGCGAGAGTCCGCGCAGTGAGCTCCGAGACCGACGTGCCGCTTCCGTCGGCTGCCGGGATCACCTTGAGGTTGAGGTTTGTGCGGAAGGAGGCATGACGCTCGAGGTCATCCTGGGTGCCTTGTTGCTGCTTGTACGGCGTGGTAGCCGTGACGATTTCGATGCCGTTACGCATCACACGTCCCACGAGGAGGTCACCATGTAATCCGAGGGTGATCGTGCCCGCCTTCTTCGGCTGCCCGTAGATCTCACGTCCCGCTGCCACGGGGCCGTCACCTTCGACGAAGAGGAGTGGCGAATAGGCGCCGCGTGTTCCGGTTGGCGGGTGCACGGCCGGAATTTGGATCGCCGACTCGCCGTACGCGCCGAACCAGTCGGCGTCGTGCATCCGGTAGATGTGCACCAGGACAAGGTCTCCGAGAGCACTGAGTGCGGTGGGCAGCATCCGGTTTACGGCACGAGCGTCGCTGCGATAGACGACGGTGAGGATCTCCGTGTTCCGCATGCGCAGCGGGAGGCGCGGGACGAGCGGAGCCCCGTGTGGCGTCTCGTTGACCGATCGCGGGTCGTAGCTCCTCTCAGCCACCGCGAGTCGCTCCCCCGAGAAGGATTTGCGTGGACGTGGGCGTTTCGATGGAGCGGCTTGAGCGTGGCGTCATGTGGATGTGAACCATACGAGCCAGAGGAGTGCGCTGCATCGCTCGACCAACGCCGTCCGTCACGCCTTGACGAGCGTGCGAACGGCGTCGCCGATCGTACTCCGCGAAGGGAGAAGTGCCGCCTGGAGTTCCGGCGCAGCAGGCATCCGGACGTCGGGTGTCGCCACTCTGAGCACCGGCGCGGCGAGCTCGCCGAACGCCCTTTCGGCCAAGCGCGCAGCAATCTCGGCGCCGAAGCCGCCGGTGAGGTTCGCCTCGTGGACGCCGACGACGCGCTTGAGCGCCTTGGCCAGATCGATCAGCGTCGCATCGTCGAGCGGGGAGAGCCAGCGGAGGTCAGCGGCTACGAGGTCGAGACGGGACTCGGTCCTATGTGACGCCATCGCTGATCTGCCCTTGCGGAGTGGCCCGCGCGTCCGTCTGCCGATCAAGCTCGTGCTGATGCGAGCAGATTATCGTTTCATTGACTTGATATCAACATACTGATACACAATTACGCATGGGACAGCGTCGCGCGATTGCTGGACCCTAGGGTGGTTTCATGAACGAGTTCTTCCAGCCACCACAGACGCCGGCTGCGCTGACGATCAGTGCGATCGACACGGTGTCGATCCGCGTGCCGCTCGCGCGGACGTTCAAGGGCAGCCAATATCAGATGACCCACCGCTCGACGACCATCTGTCGCGTCCATACGAACGAGGGTGTGGTTGGTGAGGCCTGGGCCGGCGACGAGGATGCTTCGCTCGGCGAGATCAAGGCGATCATCGACAAGGAGATCTCGCCGCACCTGATCGGAGAGGACGCGTTCGCGATCGAGCGTATCTGGCAGCTCGCCCGCCCCGCCACCTTCAACATCCTGCGCGATCGGCGCCTCGGCCTCGTGGCCGGCGCCTGCATCGATGCCGCCTGCTGGGACGCGATCGGCAAGGCACTCGGCCAGCCTTTGTGGCGCCTGTGGGGCGGCTACCGCTCGGCGATCCCGATGATTTCGATCGGGGGCTACTACGGCGGCCCCGACATCGCCGAGGAAGTCGCCGAGCTGAGAGAACTCGGCCTGGCAGGGCTCAAGTTCAAGGTCGGCGGCAGGGACCCGAGGACGGACGCGGAGCGCTTCAGGCGGGCGCGCGAGGCGGCGGGCCCCGACTTCATCCTGTGCGCCGATGCCAACCAGGGCTGGTCGGCGGCCGAGGCGATCGAGTTCGTGCGCCTGGTAGAGGACTCTGACCTCCACTGGTTTGAGGAGCCGTGCCGCTGGGACACCGACCGCGTGACGCTCCGTGACGTGCGGATGAAGACAGGCGTGCGTGTCTGCGCCGGGCAGAGCGAGTTGTCGGCCGCCGGGTGCCGAGAACTTATGTCGGCTGGATCGATTGACGTCTGCAACTTCGACGCGTCATGGTCGGGCGGCCCTACGGAGTGGCGGCGCGTAGCGGCGATGGCGGCGAGCTACGCAGTCGCAATGGGTCACCACGAGGAGCCACAGGTCGCGAGCCATCTCATCGCCTCGATTCCCCACGGCACCTTCGTCGAGTGCTTTCATCCCGAGCGTGACCCGATCTGGTGGAACCTGCCCGCCAACCGACCGAAGCTGGTCGACGGGATACTGCAGCTGTCCGACCGGCCCGGACTCGGGTGGGAACTGGACACGGACTTCGTCGATCGTTACCGCGTGAGCGAGTAGATGGCCGGAATCACGTTCGCGGGCGTCACGAAACACTTCGGAGATGGCACCGTGGCCGTCGACAACCTCGACCTCGAGATCCGCGACGGCGAGTTCATGATCTTCGTCGGCCCGTCCGGCTGCGGCAAGACGACAGCGCTTCGGATGGTGGCCGGCCTCGAGGATCCGACGTCCGGTCAGATAGTGATCGGCGACCGCGTCGTCAACGACCTCGACCCCGTTGACCGCGACATCGCAATGGTCTTTCAGAACTACGCGCTCTACCCGCACATGTCAGTGCGCGACAACATCGGGTTCCCCCTCAGAATGCAGAAGCTCCCGAAGCCCGAGCGGGCGAAGCGGATCGCGAGCGCCGCCGACCTGCTGGGCCTCGGCGAGCTGTTGGAGCGCAAGCCGGGCGCGCTCTCCGGCGGGCAGCGGCAGCGAGTCGCAATGGGTCGTGCCATCGTTCGACATCCAACGGCGTTCTTGATGGACGAACCGCTCTCGAATCTTGACGCAAAGCTGCGTGTGCAGATGCGGGCCGAGCTCGTGAAGCTGCACCAGCGCCTCGGCGTCACGACGCTGTACGTCACCCACGACCAGACCGAGGCGATGACGCTCGGCGAGCGCGTCGCAGTTCTCAACTTTGGTGTGATCCAGCAGGTCGCAAGCCCCGGCGAGCTGTACAGCCGACCCGCGAACACGTTCGTGGCGACGTTCATTGGCAGCCCCTCGATGAACTTCCTCCGCGCCCGTGTCTCACAGGGGGTCGTTGAGTTTGCAGCGTTCCGGTTCGAGCTCCCGGCGCCGGCCCGAGACCGGCTGGCGGACATCGACGGTGAGGTCCTGCTCGGCCTCCGGCCGGAGCACTTCTTCGATCCGAGGCTCGCGGCGCCGGATGCCGGCAGCCACATCCTTCCCGTGACGGTCGAGCTCACCGAGCAGCTCGGTTCCGAAACGCTTCTCTATTTCCGCGCGGACGGTGTTGAGGCTGAGCAGGAACGCGGGAGCGACGTGGAGGTCGAGCTCGGCGGCGCGCTCGTCGCACGCCTCGACCCACGCACCACCGCGGCCGCCGGCGAACGCCTCGTTATGGGCGTTGATATGGAGCGCGCGCATTACTTCGATCCGACGACAGGCAACGCGATATAGGGGTCGTTGGCTGCGTGCTTAAGCGCCGTGGAGCACGCGCGCGCGGAGGCTCGTCGTCGCCGAGCCTCCTGCGGGAACCTCGATCGCCACGCCCTCAGCGACCGCTCGCTCGAGACAGAACATGCTTGTCCACGGCTCGATCCCGAGCGCGTACGACCCCGCCAGCGGTTCTGCAATCGCGCCTCCGTAGGGCTGCCACAGGACTATCCAGCCGAAGAGACGGTGATCCCACTCCAACCGGAACGTCAGGTCGAGCCGGGGGTTCGAGACCGCAAGCCAGCCGTCGTCGAGATCGGTCACATAAAGGTCGTCGTGGCTGCCGGTCTCGGTTCCCGGGATATCGCGCAGGTCGACTGTCCCACCAGCGCGCAGCGGAGCACGGGGCCAGGGTTCGCGCCTGCCCGGCTCGAGGCGCGCCGTCTCCGGCTCCCAAAGCTCAGGCGAGGTGACGATCGTGCGTGCTGGGATGTCGAGTCGGCAACCGGCCTCGAGGAAGGGCGGCCCGACGACGCAGTGGTGGCCCCAGACGAAATGCGCGCCGTGCAGCGATTCGTTCACGACGGTCTCCTCGATCAGAAGGGACGTCTCTCCGGCGCGCAGAGACAGCGTGCGCTCGAGCACAAACGGCGTGAGCCGGGATCGTGTCCGGAACCGCACCCGGGCCTCGGCGCTGGAGGCTGCGAGCACTTCATGCTCCCACGGCAGGCACGCCACCTCGCCGTGAAACGGGATCGGCGCACCACGATAGGCACACGGCTCGTTGACGCTCGGAAAGAGTTCCTGCCAGCCGCCCGCATAGTTCCACATGAACGCGTCGTCTCCGCTCCCAGGGAGCGGATCCGCCCCGGGAGGCCGCAGCCCCCACGGGCCCTGGAAAAGGATCCCCGTTCCCGAACGGACGGCGACGATCTGGTGGATCTCCGCTCCCTTGTCCGGAAGCACGGTCACCTGCAGGTCGTCGTTCTCGAGCACGACGCTCGACCAGCCGACGATGTCGCCCGTGGTGACGCGGCAGCTAGCCATCCGCTGGAATCGACTCGAGGATGTACCAGTTAGCGGTCAGACCGCAGTCGACCGTGAGGTCGATGCCCGTGATCGCCGATGCATCGTCCGAAGCGAGGAAAGCGCACGCCGCTGCGATCTCGTCCGGCCGAACAAGGCGGCGGAGCGGGACACGGTCGAAGCTGTGGACGAGGTAGTCCATCATCCCTGGCGGCACGCCCACCTCGGTCATCTCTGTATGCGTGAAGCCCGGGCTGACACAGTTCACTCGGACGCCGTGGCGGCCGAGTTCGAGAGCCATCGTCCGGTTCAGGCCGAGGAGCCCTGCCTTGGAGGCGTTGTAGCTCGCGTACGGGCCGTCGCCTCCAGAGGCATCGATTGAGGCGATATGGACGATCGCTCCACCGCCAGCTGCGACCTGATGGCGGGCCACGCGCTGGGACATCAGGAACGGGCCACGGAGGTTCGTCGCGATCACGGCATCCCACCGCTCGTCGGCGATCTCGAGGAACTCTGTTTCCTCACCGATCCCTGCATTGTTGACAAGCACGTCAATCCGGCCCCAACGATCGTGGGCCGCCGCAACCGCCTCGTCAACGGCGGCCGAGTCGCCCACGTCGGCAGTGTGGAGCCAGGCAGATCCTCCACTTGCCTCGATCCCGGTGACGAGTGCCGCGAGGGGCTCATGTCGGCGGCCGATCACCATGACGTCTGCCCCTTCGGCGGCGAATCGCTCCGCGATCGCGAGCCCTATCCCCTGGCCCGCTCCGGTGACGATGACGGTTTTCCCCTCGAATCGGCGAGTGCTCACGGTGCTCCTTTCACTTGACGGCCCCGGCCACGATGCCGCGAACCAAATGGCGCTGGAAGACGAGGTAGGCGGCGATCACCGGCAGCGATGTGATCAGCAATCCGGCCATCAGCGCCGGGTAGTCCGCGGTGAAACGACCCTGCAGCTGCAGCACGCCGACGGTGAGCGTCTTGACGCCGTCGGACTGCAGCATCAGAAGCGCGAATAGGAACTCGTTCCACGACCACAGAACGTTGAAGATCACGAGGGTCGCGATGGCGGGTTTCGCGAGCGGCAGCAGGACGAGGAGGAACGTCCGGTGGATCCCGGCCCCATCGATCCGCGCCGCCTCGATCAACTCATCGGGCACCGATCGGAAATACGCGGTCATCAGATACACGTTGAAAGGAAGGTTGAGCGCCGTGTAGAGGAGAATCACGGAGCCGTAGGTGTCGAGCAGGCCCAGCTGAACCATCTCAATGTAGATCGGCACCATCATCAGGAGCGGCGGAACGGCGATCCACGCGAGGACGAAGAGGTAGACGCCGCCCGAGAGGCGCCAACGGAGCTTCGCGAAGGAGTACCCCGCGAGCGTGGCGCTGACGACGGAAAGTACGACGGTGGACGTCGTCACGATGACCGAGTTGCGAAAGTACACGCCGATGTTCGCACCCGTCCACGCTCGTTCGAAGGCCCCGAAGGACAACGTCGTCGGCAAGCCTATCTTGGCGTCAGCCCAGTCGGCCTGCGTGCGAAACGCGGTCACCGCCATGAAGAGGAGCGGCAGGATCGCCGAGAAACAGAACAGCCCGATTGCGATCACGAGCGGCCAAGAACGACGGCGGGTACGCCGGCGCTCCCGCACTGGAGCGCCCGCCGCCTCGACAGACGCCATTTCAGTTCTCCTTTCGGGTCAGCACCCGGATTTGGAACAAACCGACTACCAGCACGATGAGGACGAGCACGACGCCGATCGCCGCGGCGTATCCCATGTTCTGGTTCGTGAAGGCCTGCTGATAGATGTAGAACTCGGCCACGTAGGTGTCCGTCCCGGGTCCGCCGTTTGTGATCGTGTAGACGTAGGTGAACATGAACGCGAAAGCGGCGATCGTGTTCACCACAAGGACGATTTCGAGCACGCGCCGCAGGTTCGGAGCGATGACCGAGACGAGGATCCGCATCCAGCCGGCTCCGTCGATCCGGGCCGCCTCCTCGAGCGAAGGATCGATGGCGCTCATGCCGGCCAGGTAGAGCAACACGTTGTAGCCGAAGTTCGTCCAGACGACAACGAGCAGAATGAGCGGAATCGACGTGTTCGCGCTTCCGAGCCACTCCCGCTGCAGGCCTTCAAGGCCGACCCCACCGAGCACCTGGTTCAGCGGCCCGTCGAGTTGCAGCACGGTGGCCGTGAGGATGCCGATGACGACCGTCGCATAGACAGCGGGCAGGAAGATGGTGGCCCGGAAGAACCGCCACCCGGGCACGCGCCGGTGGATCGCGAACGCGACGATAAGCGGCACCACGACGAGAATCGGGACGGAGAGCGCGAAGATCGCGTTGTTCCGTAACGCGACCCGGAAGATCGGGTCACTCCAGAGCAGTTGGAAGTTGTGGAATCCCACCCACTCCGACGGGCTGATGCCGTCCCAACGCGTGAACGCGTGAAAGAGGACGCTTCCGAATGGATACGCGACGAACGTCCCGACGAGGATGACTGCGGGCGCGGCGTAGACGAGGCCCCACAGCCACTGCGGGCTGTGGGGCCTCTTTTGAAGAGCGGGTGTCGGCGAGGCGGTCAGGGGTTCAACGCTTTGAGGCCCTTGTCGACGTTCTGCATTGCCTTGAGTGGTGGTGTCTTGCCAGAGAAGGCCGCCTGGAGCTGCTGGTAGTAGAGCAACGCAACCTTGAGCGGGACGACGCTGTCGAGTAACGGTACTTGCGGATCCGCCGCGAGTTTCAGGAAGAACTTGGACATTGGATTCTTGAGTTGCGAGCTCGCCGCCTTGTTCGTCGGGAGTGCTCCGACCTTCGCAGCGAGATCGGCCGCTCCCTTGCTGTCCACGGCCATCTTGATGAACTCCCAGGCGCCGGTCTTGTTGCCGGCGTTCTTCGGGATCACCCAGTTATGGAAGGAGTTGGACGCGGAGCGACCAGGGTTTGGCCCCGACTGCGGCAACCGTGCCAACCCGAGGTTCTTGCCGAGCGCCTTCTGGAAGTCATTGATCACGAACGGGAACATCTGCACCATGGCTGCCTTGCCCGACGTGAAGTACGTGTTGGCGTCGTTGTTCTCGTGCGTCGAGGCATCGGCATTGACGCAACCCTGCTTCTTGAACTGCGCGAGGGCTTCGAGCGGCTTGACGAGCTTGGGGTCTGCGTACTTCAGCTTCCCGGCGTCGACCTTCGAGATGTCGCCCTTGGCCATGTACGAAGCGTAGTCGTGTGTAATCCAGTTGTCCGTTGAATAGCCGTCGCGATCGCCATACGCGAGCGGGAGGATGCCCTTCGACTTGAAGATCTTGCACTGGGCGAGGAGCTCTTTGTACGTCTTTGGCGGAGCGGCGATGCCGGCCTTCTTGAAGAGCGCCTTGTTGTAGAAGAGGCCGTATGTCCCCAGGTCGTTCGGGATACCGTAGATCTCGCCCTTGCCGCCCTTGCAATTGAGGTTGAGGCAGGAGAGATCCCACGCTGCCTGAGTCCCGTAGAAGCCGGATGTCTGCTTGACCTGGTCATTCAGCTTCTGCAGCGAGCTCAGCATGTAGGGCGTCGTATATCCGCCCGAGTAGACGAGCATCGCATCCGGCACCTTCTTCGAGGCGAAGGCGGCAGCGATCTGTGCCGTGAACTGCGCGTTGTTGATCGGCGTGAGCACGAACTTGACCGTCGAACCCGGGTACGTCTTCTCGTACCGCGCTTTGATCCCGTCGAGCCACTTCCGGTACGACGTGCCGGGCGTCGAGCCGGCATAGGTGCCGCTGAGCCAGACCGTGAGCGAACCGCCATCGGCTTTCGCGGCGCCTCGTTGTGTCGTGTTTGCGAGCGCGGCGGCGGTCACCGCGAGCGCCAGCACACCCGCTGCGAGCAATGCGCCGACCCGCCAGTTCGACTTTCTCATCGTTTCCTCCTCATGTCGCGGCAGGTGCCGTCGAATTCAATGCTGGGGCTGTCTGACACACCGTCGTGCCTGCGAGTACCGCGACCACGATCTTGGCGACCCCGTCGCGATCACGGCCAGCCCGTCGTGCATACCCACTGAGACGGCTCCTCCCGAACGAAAGTTGTCCCGGACGCTCGCGAGTATATCGCGGCCACATCTCCCGTCAAGATGCGGACTTTAATTCAAGATGATGAAAGTGATTTGGCGCGCCTGCGTGAACGCACGTCGTGGCCGCCGGCGTCCGCCGCCCGCCGCGTCGCGGCAAAAACAGCGTCGATCAACTCTGCTCTCCGCCCGCCGAATCGCGCCGACGGCGCGGAGAGGGAGTACGCCAAGACGGCGTTACCGCTCTCGATCACGGGCGCCGAGACGCAGGAGACTCCTTCGCGGAACTCTTCCTCGTCGACGGCGTAGCCACGCAGTCGGATCCCCTCGAGTTCGAGCTCGAACTCGTCCGGCTGTACGATCGTGCGCGGCGTCACCGGCACGAGCGGGTTGCGTGCCAGGTACGCGGAGCGCACCTCGTCGGTTGCCAAGGCGAGCAGGAGCTTTCCGGACGCACGGGCGTGCGCAGCGTCGACGTACCCCAGATTGGCGCCGGAGACCCGGACGGCGTTCCCTCCCTCGAGCGACGCGACCACGACGATGCGGTCGTGCCGCCACATGACGACGTACACCGTCTCGCCCGTCTCGTCGGCAAGCCGGTGAAGGGGGGCAAGCAGATATTCCGGCGGCGTGAACTCGCGGACGTAGGCGTCGGCGATCGTGCCGAGCGCCGGGCCGAGGCGGTATCGCCGACGGGAGTCCTTGACGACGAACCCCTCCGCGACGAGGGTTCCGAGGAGGTGGTACGTGGTCGGGAGCGGCAGCTCAAGAGCAACAGCGACCTCCTTCGCAGTGCGTCCGTCGGGCTGTCCGCCCAGCTGTACGAGGATCCGCGACGCCCGCGCGACGGAGCGAATCGTGGTCATCGCCGAGGAGGCCTCGGTCGGCTGCCGGTCATTATCATCCTCCGTTGACTTTCACGATCTGAAATCGAGGGCCTTCTATCGGCCAAATCGAGGCCAGTATGACATACTCGCGAAACCGCACTGCACCCCCTGTTTCCCGGCAAGGAGATGCGATGACTCTCTCATTCGCGAGGCCACCCCACCGGCTCGAACGCCTTCGCGCGTGGATGGCCGACGAGCACATCGAGGCGACTGTCGTCTTCGGGGCCGACAACGTCAACCACCTGTCCGCCTACTGGCGGTACTACGGCGGACCCTCCGCTCTCGTCATCGGGTCGGACGGAGAGCGCACGTTGGTCGTGATGCGGGACGAGGTGCCGATCGCCCATGCGTTGTCGGAGGGAGATGACGTGCTCGGCTACGGGGAGCGCGGATTCGGGATCAACCTCGACCCCATAACCGACCTTGTCGCCGTGGTCGCCGCCGTGCCCGCTGTGGCCCGCGCGCGCCGACTCGGTCTCGCGTCCGAGATCCCAGGGGCCGACGCCGCACTTGTGGCCGCCGTGTCCGCTGAGGCGGTCGCCGCCGGCACTGCGCTTCACCGGATCAGGCTGATCAAGGACTGGGACGAGATCGTCAAGATTCATACCGCCTATGAGCTCTGCTGGCTCGGCCAGGATGCAGTCTCGAGCGGCGCGACAGCCGGGGCGTCCGAGATCGAGCTGTTCACCGCGGCGCAGTCAACGGCGCAGATCGCGTCCGGAGGGCCTATCGAGTTCCTCTGCGACCTCCTCTCCGGCCCGAATTCCGCCGAGGTCTGCTGCCCGATTCACGTCGCCGGCCCCCGGATGGTCGAGGCGGGCGACGCGGTGATCGCCGACATCGTCGTCCGCACGTCCGGATATTGGGGCGACTCCGCCGAGACGCACGTCGTCGGGGAGAATGCCGAGGTTGACGGGGCCCGAGCGACCCTCCTCGGCATCCTCGAGCAGTCGCGGAAAGAGCTCGTTCCCGGCGGGACAGGCGCCGAGGTGTTTGCGAACATCCATGAACGTGTGCTGAGCTCCCTGCCCGGAGGCGAGCTCCCCCATCACGGAGGGCACGCACTCGGACTGACGTCGTTCGAGGACCCGCATTTGATCCCGTCGGACACGATGCCATTCGAGCCCTGGATGGTGTTGGCTGTCGAGCCCGGCGTTTACTTCCCCGGCCGCTACGGGGCGCGGGTCGAGAACGTCTTCGTGGTCACTCCCGAAGGAGGGGCACAACTCAGCGACGTTCTTGGGGTGGTCGCGTGAGGGCCGATGGCCTCCACCACACCGGCTACACGGTTTCCGACCTCGACCGCTCGCTCGCCTTCTACCGCGACGTCCTTGGTTGTGAGGTGATCGCGACGCAGGAAAAGCGGGGCGGGTACCTGGCGGCGATAGTCGGCTACCCCGATGCCCACGTTCGCATGGCGCACCTTCGCGTGCCGGGCAGCGATCACGTCGTCGAACTGTTCCAGTACCTCATCCCCGCCGGGACACGTGCCGACGTCGAACCGCGGAACGTCGGCGCCTCCCACCTCTGTTTTCTCGTCGACGACCTCCAGAGCGTGTACGAGCAGCTCGTCGCGCA
>NZ_JBDSNT010000036.1:0-10480 GCF_039915195.1 Gaiella sp. | reverse complement strand
CCACTCGAGCTGGTCGAAGTAGCGCAGCGCCGTCCGCCCGGGCCTGATCCGCGACCGGAGCGCCACGAGCTCGTCCGCCGAGATCTCGCCGAGCGCCCGCTTGACGCCGAGGTACGGGATGTTGAGGTCCTCCTGATAGACCACCGTCGAGATGCGCGGATTGATCTCGATCACGTAGTCGCCGACGAGCTGGATGTTGAAGAAGTGCTCGATCTCGAGCTCGGCCACGATCCGGTTCGCGACTTCCATCAGCGCGTCGTCCTCGAGCGTGACGAAATACATCGCGAGGCCCGCCCGCATCGCCTCGCGCGTCTTCGGATGTCCGAGCAGGATCTGCTCGCCGTCCGCGATCCCGTCGATCGTGCGCTCGCCGCCGGTCGCGAGCTCCATCACGAGAAGGTCGGGGCCGCCCTCGGGGGGCAGAAGCTCGACCGCCTCCTCGAGCCGCATCGCAACGGAACCGGGCCGCTCGTTCAGCAACTGGTGCGCGCGGTCGACGGTCGGATCCAGGATCCGGAAGCCACGCGAGCCGGAGGAGAACACTGGCTTGAAGCAAACGGGTACGTCGGGGTAGCCGAGCTCGCGCGCCGCTGCGTCGACCTCGCTCGCGCCGTTGACGCGCCGAAATGCGGGCGCCGGCAGCCCGAGCCGGTGGAGGAACTCGTACGTCTCCGCCTTGTCGTTCGAGCGGAAGATCGCGTCGGGCTTCGAGACGAGCACGGGTGCCGGAAACGAGTCCCGGTGCTCCGCGAGGCCCTCGAGGTCGAAGGACGACTGCGGGAGCACACAGTGCGCACCCTCGCGCTCCACGATCGCGCGGATCGCGTCCGCGAACCCGGGATCGGCGCCTGAGGGGACGAGGTGGAACGCGTCGCAGAGATGGCGCCCGACCGAGCGCTCGGACATGTCGGTGCCGACGAGGCGGACCTCGCGCTCGCCATTCTCCCGCAGGCCCCGCAGCAGGGCCGCGGTCCCCGGCGCGCCCGAGGCGGTGACGACGACGGTGATCGGCCTCAGCGTCATGCGCTGTCCAGTCTGCCGCAGACTGGGTGTGCGTGAGAGATCACCCGAGGTCGATCCGGTCGTCTGCGAGCTGCTGAAGACGGCGAACCCTCTCGGCTTCCAGCATCGCGCGCATCGTCTGCCCCATCGTCTCTCCGGGATAGGCCCAGATCTCGGGATGCGTGAGGAGCTGGAGCCACGGGAAAGCGCCGTCTCGCAAGTCGGCGTGCGGACAGCCAGAGCGCCAGTGCTGGTTGGAATCCGAGCGGTACGTTGCCGGATCGAACCACGGCGCCTGCATCACGTTGATCCGGCCGTCGGCCAGAGGTGAACGCATGTAGTCAGGGTCCGGATTGTGCCAGGCGACGACGGGGACGAAGCGATCGTCGGCCGGCGCATTCGGATAGACGGCGTGCAGTGCGACCCGGTGGCCCAGCTCGCGCAGTCGCGCGATCGCGGCGACGCCCTCGCTCGAGTCGAGGTTGTAGAACACGGACTCCGTCATCAGGAAGTACGTCGCGGTCGCGGACGCGTCATGCTCGATCTCCGCCATGCGCACTGCCGCGTCGAGCGAGAGGTCGACGTCGTGGCGAAGGAGCACTGTCCCTTCCATGGGCGCCCCTTCGAAGTGAGCGAATGCGTAGCCGCCACTCGCCGCGGCCTCGAGGATCTCCGCGTAGTGCGCGAGGTGAAACCCGCAACTCACCGTGCGACCTCGACGGTGAGGAGGCGCGCAGCCGCCTCGGCCCTGTCGAGCGCAGCCACGTTCGTGTCGGCTACGGCGATCACGTACCCGCGGCGATCGCCGTCGAGCCGAACCGGCCGGATCGTCTCACCGACCTGCAGGTAGATGTCTGCCTGCACGACTCCTTCCGCCGACAGGACGGGCTCGAGCGACCCGATGCGCGTGACGCGCCCTGTGGGAAGAGGGCCAGGCTCCGCCGTGAGGAAGCGGATTGCGAGTGGCTGCTGGAACTGCGGGCGCGCAACGTCGTCGGGGACGGGCTCCCCGAGCGCGAACCGGAGCGCGACATCGACGAGATCGACTCCGGTCGCATGGCGGACGAGATCGGCCATCTGGCCGCCCGGGATCCGCGCGGCGACCTCGACGACGGCGACCGAGCCGTCCGGGTGCGCGATGATCTGCGGGAACGCGATCCCGTCGCGGAGGCCGAGCACCTCGACGGCGCGGGTCGCGACCTTCTCACACAGCTCGAGCTGATACCCGTAGGTCGACGCGGGATAGACGTGAATCCAGCCGACGCCGAAGCCGATCCCCGGTGGGCGGAGCCGGTCCGACAGCGTCACCACCTCGGCCTTGCCACCACGCGCGATCACGATCCCGTTCATCTCGGTGCCCTCGACGAACCCCTCCAGGATGCACTCCTGCTCTGCGGACTCGACGAGCGAAGCGTGGAGATGCCGGTCGAGATCGTCCTCGCTCTCGATCCGGAAGATGCCCCGCTGGCCCCCCGAGTCGGCCGGCTTCAGAACGCAGGGAAAGCCGACCGTCTCGAGTGCCCGCCTGCCCTCGACGAGCGAGCGGACGGCGGCGAACGGAGGTTGCGGCACTCCCTCTTCCGCGAATGCTCGGCGCATGACGATCTTGTTCCGCATCCGGTGCGCAACCGCCGTACCGATCGTCGGCAGGCCGAGGCGCTCGGTCACGGCGGCCACGATCGGAACTGCGCGGTCTGCCGAGACGGTCAACGCCCCGTCGACGCCATGGCGCTCAGCGACCTCCGTCACCGCGTCGATGTCGGTGAAGTCGACCGCTTCGCCGACATCGGCGGCCTGGAGGCCGATTGCGTCCGCATTCCGGTCGACCGCGACGACCCGGATGCCCTGTTCCCGCGCCTGCAGGATCGCACGGCGTTGGTGGCGCCCGGCGCCGACGAAGAGGACGGTTTTCACCGGCCCGATGCTAGATGACGTCAGGGCGCGCCCGGGCGCGGAAGCAGGAACGCCACTCGCTGCCAGCGGCCGATCTCGCAGCCGTTCGCTCGGCCGAGGCGCACCCACAGACGCGACCCTAAGTACGTGCCCGTGACGCGTGCGGTCGAAGGGCCGCCGTAGATCTCAGTGCAGGCGGTGTCAGGCGGCGTCGGCCGGAACGCGGCAGGCCCGAGGAACTGCAGCCGGCGGCAGGCCGCTGCCGGGGACGGGACCGATCCGGTCGGCATCGAGCCGCACCGCAGGGTGAGCGTCTGAGGTGCCGACGTCGGCGTCGCACGGAAGATGATCTTCAGGGCAATGGCCCCGGCGGACGCCGCGGTGGGAAACGCTGCACATGCCGCCGCGATCAAGATCAGCCCGATTCCAAGACGCATCGCTGTAAGGATACGTCGCGGATAGGGATCATTCAGGGCTAGACTCGCCGCGTGGGGCTCAGCGGCAAGAGAATCGTGATCACGGGCGGCGCCGGTTTCATCGGCACGACGCTCGCACGCCGGCTCGTCGACGCAAACGAGGTAATCGCCTTCGACAACCTCCACCGCAACGTTCTCTCGGGCACCGACCTCGGCGATCACCCCAACTTCACCTTCGTTCAGGGCGACGTCATGGATGTCGAGGGGCTCACCGAGGCGATGCGAGGAGCGACCCACATCGTCCACGCAGCGGGAATCGCCGGCGTCGACACCGTTCTCGCGAGTCCGGTGCGGACGATGCGCGTCAACATGATCGGCACCTACTACGCGCTCGAGGCGGCCCTCGCGACGAAGGACACGGTCGAGCGAATGCTCGAGTTCTCGACGAGCGAGGTCTTCGGTGCCCACGCCTTCAACGTCGGTGAGGGCCAGGTGACGACGATCGGCTCCGTCAAGGAGGCGCGCTGGACGTACGCGGTCTCGAAGCTCGCGGGCGAGCACATGTCGCATGCGTACCACGCCGAGTTCGGCCTTCCCACCGTCTCCGTGCGACCGTTCAACATCTTCGGCCCCGGACAGATAGGCGGCGGCGCGATCCGCGCCTTCATCGAAGCGGCGCTCGACGGTCGTGACCTGACGATCCACGGCGACGGCTCGCAGATCCGTGCCTGGTGTTACGTCGACGACATGGTCGAGGGAACCCTGCTCGGTCTCGAGCACCCGAACGCCGTTGGCGAGAGCTTCAACATCGGCAACGCGCGCTCCGCCGTCACGATCTACGACCTGGCGCGGCGGATCAAGATGCTCTCGGGTGCGAAGGGCGAGATCGTCTTCACCCCGCTCGACTACGTCGACGTCGAGCTCCGGATCCCGAACATGGGCAAGGCGCGTGAGCTCCTCGGATTCGAGGCGCGGGTCGAGCTCGACGAGGGTCTCGAGCGCACGATCGACTGGTTCCGGACGAACCGCCCCTCGGGCACGTGAGCGAGCCGATCCGCCTCGCGCGTCCCGACGTCGGGGAGGCCGAGCTCGCCGCGGTCGCCGAGGTCGTGGCGACCGGGATGCTGACAATGGGCCCGAAGGTGGGCGAGCTCGAGTGCGCGCTCGCCGGCGCGTGCGGAACGGCGGACGCGGTAGCGGTCTCCTCCGGAACCGCGGCGCTCCACCTCGCGATGATGGCGCTCGGGATCGGCCCGGGTGACGAGGTAATCGTCCCGGCGTACACCTTCCCCGCGACCGCAAACGCCGTCGAGTTGTGCGGGGGCAAGGCAGTGATCGTCGACGTCGATCCCGACACGTTCAACCTCGACATCGGCCTCGTGGCTGCCGCGCTCACGCAACAAACCAGGGCGGTAATCCCCGTCCATCTCTTCGGTCGTCCGGTTCCCTGGGAGGAACTGAAAGGAGTCGTGCCCGACGACGTCGCGCTCGTCGAGGACGCAGCAGGTGCTCTCGGTGCGCGCTACCGCGGCACGCTGTGCGGTTCGCTCGGGATCATGGGTTGCCTCTCCTTCCACCCACGCAAGATCGTCACAACGGGAGAGGGCGGCGCCGTGACGACGAGCGACCCCGAACTCGCCGACGCGATTCGCCGCTTCCGCCACCACGGGATCGTCACGAGCGGCGACTACGACATTCCGGAGCCCGGGCTCAACTACCGGATGCCCGACCTGCTCTGCGCGATCGGGATCCCCCAGGTTGCCAGGCTCGACGAGCTGCTCGCCGCCCGGGAGCGGGTTGCCGGGTGGTACACCGAGCGGCTCGAGCACCTCGTCCTCACCCCACGTGCCGCCGACGGTGATCGCCACGGCTGGCAGGCCTACGTTGTTCAGCTCGACCGCCGCGACGAGGCGCTGACGGCGCTCCGGGCAGAGGGGATCGAGGTGCAGATCGGGACGTACGCGCTCCACCACCTCGGTGCCTATCGAGAGCAGGGCCCGTTTCCCGGCGCCGACCGCGCTTTCGCGCGAGCGCTCGCGCTGCCGTTCGCGACGGCGATGACCGAGGCGGATTGCGACCGGGTCGCAGAGGCACTCGCGCGGTTCGTCTAGGCCACCAGACTTGACAAGCGCCTCTTGTAAGTGAATACTCACTACTATGAGTGCGACCGTTCCCCGCCAGACCGCCGACGAACGCCGCGTTGCCGTGCTCGACGCCGCCACGGTCGAGTTCGCGCGAAAGGGGCTCCACGGCGCGTCGACCGAGGACATCGCCCGGGCGGCCGGCATTTCGCAGCCGTACCTCTTTCGCCTCTTCGGCACGAAGAAGGAGCTGTACCTCGCAACGTCCCAACGCACGATCGACGATCTGTACAAGGTGTTCGCGGAGGCGGCAGGCGGCAAGACCGGGATGGACGCCCTGCACGCAATGGGCGAAGCGTACGAATCGGTGATGACCGACCGGGATCGGCTCATGCTCATGCTCAAGTGCTGGGCCTCCTGCGATGACCCCGAGATCTGCGAGGTCGTTCGCTCGGCCTGGCGAGACCTCGTCGATCTCGCCGAGCGCGTCTCCGGTGAGTCGCCGGAGGCCGTGAGCGCGTTCTTCTCGAAGGGCGCGATGTTGACGATCCTGATGGCGATGGAGTCGTTCACGCGCCCCGAGCCGTGGTCGAACAGGCTGATCGAAGGCTGCCAGAAGGGCATGACCGAATAGGACGTGTCCGTACTCTCTTTTTTCCCGCCGGAGTAAGTGACTAATCACAAGCATATAAGCGACCTCGAAAGGAAGACACCGACAATGACCGACCGCAGCAGGACCCTCTGGACGTTCGCGATCACCTCGATCGCGCTCTTCATGGTCTCTCTCGACAACCTCGTCGTCTCGACGGCGATCCCCGTCATCCGCACCGACCTCAACGCGTCCCTCGAGGATCTCTCGTGGACTGTCAACGCCTACACCCTGACTTTCGCCGTCCTGCTCCTCACGGGTGCGGCGCTCGGCGATCGCTTCGGACGCCGTCGTATGTTCGCGATCGGCGTCGCCATCTTCACCGCCGCCTCTGTCGCAGCGGCGCTTGCGCCGAGCGTGGAGATCCTCAACATCGCCCGGGCCGCGCAGGGCCTCGGCGGCGCCATCGTGATGCCCTTGACCCTGACGATCCTCTCGGCCGCCGTGCCGCCTGCGAAGCGCGGTCTCGCGCTCGGCGCCTGGGGTGCGATCGGCGGTGTCGCGATCGCTCTCGGGCCGGTCGTCGGCGGTGCCGTCGTCGAGGGCTTCTCGTGGCAATACATCTTCTGGCTCAACATCCCCATCGGCATCGTCCTCGTCCCGCTCGCGCTGCTCCGGCTCCGGGAAACGCACGGGCCGGCGGGCAAGCTCGACCTCCCCGGCGTCGGCCTCGTCAGCGTGGGCATGTTCGGGATCGTCTGGGGTCTCGTCCGCGGAAACGAGCAGGGGTGGGCGAGCCCCGAGATCCTCACTGCGTTCGGGCTCGGCTTCGCGTTCGTCGCGGCGTTCATCGCGTGGGAGCTGCGTGCTCCCTCGCCGATGCTGCCGATGCGCTTCTTCCGCAACAGGGCGTTCTCGCTCGCAAACCTCGCCTCGCTGCTGATGTTCTTCGGCATGTTCGGCTCGATCTTCCTCCTCACGCAGTTCTTCCAGACCGTCCAGGGCTACTCGCCGCTCAGCTCCGGGCTACGGATCCTTCCGTGGACGCTCGCGCCGATGTTCGTCGCGCCGTTCGCCGGTGCGATGTCCGACAGGGTCAGCCCCAAGCGGATCCTCGGGATCGGCCTGGCGCTGCAGGCGATCGGGCTCGGGTGGATCGCGTTCGTCACGACGCCCTCCGCGGCGTACAGCTCGTTCATCGTCCCGTTCATCCTTGCGGGCGTTGGCATGGGGCTGTTCTTCACTCCCATGGCGAACCTCGTGCTTTCGTCCGTCCGTCGGGAGCAGGAGGGCCAGGCATCCGGCGCCAACAACGCCATTCGCGAGCTCGGCGGTGTCTTCGGCGTCGCGGCTCTGGCGTCGGTCTTCGCCCGCTACGGCGGCTACGAGACGGGCCAGACGTTCGTCGACGGCGCCGTCCCGGCTCTCTGGATCGGGGCCGTCGTCGTCGGCGTCGGAGCGGTCGCAGCGTTCGCGATCCCGAGCGTCCGCCGCGAGCATCGGCCGGAGTTCGAGGCACGGACGGCTGCCGCAGACACCGCCTGAGCGGCGCGCATCGCCGGGGTCGGGGCGCCACGTGCATCCTGGCCCCGGCTGCGCCTGCTTTTCTAGGTGACATGATTCACCTGATCGCTACCCGCGCCCGTGCGGTCACGCTCGTCTCGGTCGGGATCTTCGCCTTCGCCTTCGCCCTGGGGAGCTCCGTCATCCCGCAGATGGATGCGGGCTCCGAGCAGTTCGCCGACCTCTCCTCCGAGAGCCGGCTCGCGAACGTCGAGGTCGAAGAGAGAACGGGTGTCGAGGCGGACCCCGGCATCCTCGCGCTCGTGACGGGCGGCCCCGAGGTGGTCGAGCGGATCAGGAGTCGGATCGACGAGGATCCGGCCGTCGCCCGTACTGTCGTCGACCGAAACGGCGTCGTGCTCGTGTTCCTCAGGGCGCGCGGTGGGGATGCCTCGAAGGACGCCGCAGACCGTCTCACCGAGGCCTTCGCCGGCACTCCGCAGGTGCGCCTCGGCGGCGGTGCGATCGCCTCGCGGCAGGTGACCGAGGCGATCCAGGAGGACCTGAAGCGCGCGGAGCTGATTGCGTTCCCACTCGTCTTCCTGCTCTCGTTCTGGGTCTTCCGAGGGCTCGTGGCGGCATTCCTGCCGCCTCTCGTCGGTGCGGGGGCGATCGCGCTCACGTTCCTCGGGCTCCGCCTCGCGATCGAGGTGCACTCGCTGTCGGTCTTCGCGCTGAACCTCGTCACCGGCCTTGGGCTCGGACTCGCGATCGACTACTCGCTCTTCATCGTCTCGCGCTGGAGGGAGGAGGCTGCCGTGCACGGCCATGGGCCGGAGGCGCTCGCCGCGACGATGCGAAGTGCGGGGCGCACCGTCCTCTTCAGCGCCGTCACCGTCGCCGCCTCGATGAGCTGCCTGCTCGTCTTCCCGCAACAGTTCCTCTACTCGATGGGCCTCGGTGGAGTGCTCGTTGCCCTGGCTGCCGGTCTCGTCGCGCTCGTCCCCTTGCCTGCGTTTCTCTACTGGCTCGGACCGCGGATCGACTCGCTCGCTCCACGCCGCCTGCAGCAGATTCCAGCAGGCGGTCGCTGGGGCCGGCTCGCCGCGTGGGTGATGCGAAGGCCGGGGCGAATCGCGGCGATCTCCGCCACGTTTTTAATCGTCCTCGCTCTGCCGGCGTTCGGTGTCAACTTCGTCGGCGTCGATGCAACAACGCTTCCCACGTCGTCGAGCGCGCGGCAGGTCGCCGAGGCGCTCGATCGAGACGGCATCCGGGGGACGTACGCGCCGATCACCGCGATCATGGACAGGGTCCCGTCGACAGAGGTCACTGCGCGCCTCGCGTCGGCCCCTGGCGCCGCAGCGGTTCTTCCGCCCCGGGAGATCGCGAATGGGTTGTGGCGCCTCGATCTGCTGCCGCGAGAGGACGGGCTCGCCGATCGGACGCAGCAACTCGTGCGGACGGTGCGGGCCGAACTCCCGGAGGCGCGCGTCACCGGCCAGACCGCCGGATTCGTCGATCAGCAAGCGTCCCTCGGGGCCCATCTGCCGTGGGCACTTACGATTCTCGCGCTCACGACCTGCACGCTGATCTTCCTCTTCACCGGTTCGGTTGTCCTGCCGCTGAAGTCGCTCGTGATGAACGTGCTCACGCTCGGCGCCTCGTTCGGGATCCTCGTCGTCGTTTTCGAGTGGGGACGCGGCCTGCCTGGCCTCGAGTCGACCCAGCCGATCCTGCTCGCCGCGACGGCATTCGGTCTGTCGACGGACTACGCGATCTTCCTCTTCTCGCGGATCAAGGAGGCGCGCGACGGCGGCCTCGAGAACCGCGAGGCCGTCGCCGACGGGCTCGAGAGAACCGGACGCCTGGTTACCGCAGCTGCTCTCCTCTTCTGCGTTGCGATCGGGACGTTCGCGACGTCCGGTATCTCGTTCATCCAGGAGCTCGGAGTCGGGACAGCCGTCGCGGTCGCGCTCGACGCGACGATCATCCGCGCCCTGCTCGTGCCGAGCCTGATGGCGCTGCTCGGGGAGTGGAACTGGTGGGCTCCGCGGCCGCTACAGCGGCTGCACGCTCGACTGGGCCTCTCCGATTAGTACGGCGTCTTACACTGTCCCGCCTGTCTGCTCCCGAGGCGGGTCGTCTCCGGGTTCGCTCCCGGGAGAGGCTGCGCCGACTCCCCTACGAGAGGACGCGCCGCTCGTGCCGCGGGTCGTTACGCTCCGCTTCCGATGACCGACGCGATTCCGCTCTCCACCGGTCCGAGCCCGATCGAGGCAATGCCCGACGTGTCGGTCGTCGTCACGATCTACAACGAGGCCGGTTCGCTCCCCGAGCTCCATCGGAGGACAGTCGATGCCCTCACCGACCTCGGCCGGTCGTTCGAGATCGTCTACGTCGACGACGGATCGACCGATGGCACCTTCGCCCTCCTCGAGGAGCTTCACGCCGCCGATCGACGTGTTCGCGTGATCCGCTTCAAGCGGAACTTCGGCCAGCACCCCGCGATGCACGCCGGACTCGCGAGATCGCGGGCCGACACCATCGTGACGATGGACGGAGACCTTCAGAACCTGCCGGAGGACATCTCGAAGCTCGTTGCGGCGATCGACGCCGGGTACGACGTCGCGAGCGGGCGTCGTGCCGCGCGCAACGACTCGTGGGGCCGGACGCTGCCGTCGCGGCTGATCAACGGGATGCTGCGCCGCTTCACACACGTCGACATCTCCGACTTCGGCTGCGCCTTCAACGCGTATCGGAGGAGCGTCGTGACGCCGATGCTCGGCTCGATCGGACGCCAGAAGTTCACGAAGGCATTGATCCTCTCGGGCGGCGCCTCGGTGATCGAGGTCGATATCGGCCACGCCGCTCGCCAGGGGGCGTCGCGTTACTCGCCGCTGCGGTTGACGCGCCTCGCGCTCCACGTGCTCGCGGGCTTCTGGCCGCAGCCGATCCAGTGGGCGGGAGTGATCCTCGGCTTCGTCTGCACGCTT
>NZ_JBDSNT010000119.1:0-8685 GCF_039915195.1 Gaiella sp. | reverse complement strand
CCGAACTGGGCCGAGATGATCACGATGTTGCTCGCCGTCCGTGCGGGAAGCGTGGGGATGTCGAGCGCCGCGTACAACACGCCCGTGTAGAGCCGTCCGGCTGCGGTTGTCGGTGCCTGACGGAGATCGGGATCGAGCAGTGCGTCACGCCGCGGAGTCAGTGTCGGGAACGAGAGGCGCTCGAGGTCGATGGGCTTGCCGCGCGCGGGCGCCCACTTCGTCTCGCTCGGCGGCAAGAGGATGAGGGGCGGTCGACGAGGAGCCATGGGGCGGGTGCGGCATCACGACGACTCCGCGCCTCGGCAGTCTATTCGCCCACGAGAACGAAGCGTGTATGCCCACGGCTGCTCACTCGAGCGAGGGGTCGGCAGAACCGATGCAGCGAAGGATGTCCATGACGTGTGCGGAGGCGGCGCGTGTCGTTGTACGCTCGTCCCGTGCCATCTGACCCTCCCAGTCCCGTAACCGACCTCGACCGGGCTCCCGACCGAGCGACGCATTCGGGACACGCGTGCCGGAGCTCTACTCCTCGTTGCTCGCCGACCTGCCGGACGCACCGACGAGCCCCAGGCTGACGACCGCGGGCGTCCGTTCCGCTGTCGCCCTGGATGTGCCCGAGCAGCCTCTCGACGAGGACGCGCTGATCGAGCACCTGCAAGCGATTCTCGACAATGCGGTGCGACCCGGAAGCGGAGGATTCCTCGCCTACATCTCCGGTGGAGGAACCGTGCCGGGCGCTATCGCAGACCTCCTCGCCTCGGGACTCAACTCGAACCCCGGAGGCTGGGCGCTCTCCGCCGCTCCGAGTGAGGTCGAGGCGCAACTGATCCGCTGGCTCGCGAGCCGCTTTGGTCTTCCCGCCGGTGCCGGTGGCAATCTCGTCAGCGGCGGGTCGCTCGCCAACCTCTCCGCCCTGAAGCTCGCGCGCGATCAGGCGAATACGGACGTGCGGATCTCAGGTGTCGGCGGCCAGCGGCTCGCAATCTACGCGTCGGAGGAGAGCCACTTCACGATCGATCGCGCAGCTGACGTCCTCGGCCTCGGCGAATCGGCCGTTCGCAAGGTGGCGGTAGACGAGCGCCTTCGAATGCGCGTGGACGATCTCGAGCGGCTTGTTGCCAACGACCTCGCGGCCGGCGTGAAGCCGGTCGCGATCGTGGGAACGGCCGGTACGACCGGGACGGGTTCTATCGATCCGCTCGTCGAGATCGCCGCGGTCGCGACCCGAGTCGGAGCCTGGTTCCATGTCGATGCGGCGTACGGCGGCGCGATCGCTCTCTCGGATGAGCTTCGCCCGCTCCTGAACGGCATCGAACTGGCGGACTCGATCACCTTCGACACCCACAAGTGGCTGTACGCGCCGGTCGTCTCCGCCGCTTTCCTCGTCCGCGACGAAACGGCACTACTCGACTCGTTCAGTGCGCACGCGGCCTACGTCGCTCAAGACCGCGAAGTCGCCGATCGGGGTACGGACTACGGGTTCGAAGGACTCCAGTTGAGTCGCGGTTTCATCGCCCTTCGCGTCTGGGTGGGGCTCCTCGCCCACGGACGGGCAGCGTACGCGCGACGGATCGAGCACGACGTAGCCCTCACGAACTGGTTGGCCGAGCTCGTCGAGGAGGCTCCGGAGCTCGAGCTCGCCTGTCCCACATCGCTCTCGATCTGTTGCTTCCGCTACCGCCCTTCGGGCGTCGACGACGACGGCTACCTCGATCGGCTCAACCACCGTGTGATGACAGAGTTGCAGATCGACGGGCGCGTGTTTCCCTCGAACGCCGCGATCCGCGGCCGCACGACGATCCGCACCTGCATCGTCAGCTACCGCACCGAAGCGCGGCATTTGCAGCAGCTCATCGACCTGACTCTCGAGATCGGCGAGCGTGTCCACGCGAGCGGTGTCGTCACCTGATGCAGACAGTGCGATCGGGGAGGGGGTGACACGGACATTCCCATCCTGGCCCTTCTCGCTCCCCCGCTGCTCCTCGCCGATTCGTACGGGCCGAGGAGCGCTCAGCCCGCGGACGGCGACATCAGCGGCTCAGGAGAGCACCCGTCCGGGCGGCGACTTCCGACAAGGACTCAGACGGGCTCTGTCGAGACCACCCAGAGCAGGCCGTCACCGCACTCGACCCGCCTCGCGTCGCCACCTGGATCCGAGAGCTGCGTCTCTATGACGACGACCTCCTCCCCGTCGATCTCGGCAAGCGGCGCCCGCAGGCCGGACATGCCGAACGTGAGGCGCCACGCACGCACCTGGTTGTGGATTGCGCGAGCAGCATGCGACCAGTCGATGCGCACGTAGTCGTTATCCTCGAAGTGCCCCGCCCAGGTCGCCCCGTCCTCGGATTGCCGATCGCCAGGGTCACCGGCCATGACGCGGTCGAGTGCCTGCGGAAGAAGTCCCATCGCTAGCGCCTGGATTCTTGGCGCGAACTCATCAATGCTGACGTCGTCGTCCAGGACGGGGATCGATCCTTGCGCGAGCAGGTTGCCGGTATCGAGCTCCGCGTCCATGTAGTGCCAGGTCATCCCCCAGACCGGATCGCCCTCTCGCACGGTCCAAGCTAACGGGATCGGGCCACGGTGCCGTGGGAGAAGCGCCGGGTGCTGGTTCACCGACCCGAGCCGCGGCACGTCGAGGGCCGCCTGTGGGATCTTCCACGGAAAGCCCGAGCACAGCATCAGATCGGGCGCGTACGCGCGCAGGAGCGGCTCTATCGCGTGCTTATCGCGAGCGAAGAGAAGATCGACGCCGGCCGGCGCGCTGGCTTCGGTGAGCACGAGGTGCGGCGGCATTTCCCGGTTTCCGTCCCTGCGCGGGCCGAGCACGGCGACCGGTACGTGACCGAGCTCGCGCAGCGTCCCGACGAGTGCGTGCGCGAGCGGCGCTATCGAGCAAATGGTGACGATGCGGAGGCGCTCGGCCATCCGGTCGATTCTACGACTCAGTACCAGATCGCGACCGGCTGGCCGTCGCGGATCTCCGGCGGAGCGGGCAGCGAGACGGCATCGCGGCGTGACGCCGTCCACGCGCACGCGGCAGCGTCGAGGAGGTCGTCGAGTGGGATCGTCGCCGCGGCTCCGAGCGTGCCCGGATCGATATTGATCCCGTGCTTGCGCAGAAGGCCGAGGCGCTCGAACGCCCCGCCCGCGGACTTCTTGCGGAACTTCAGTCGCTTCATGTCGTTCATCGCCGTGAAGCACACTTCCGGGTGAACCTCGCGGAACCGCTTGTCCGCGGCAGCGAGTGCGGTGACGTGGCGAATCCGGTCGGCGAGCGCGTGGGCCTGTGCAGAGATGCCGCCACCCTCGGCAAACGGAACTTCGAAACGCTCCTTCTCCGGAATCGAGAACACGGAGCTGCCGCCGACCACGTCTCTCGCGCGCGCGTCCGCCTCACGTGGCCCGTAGCCGATCGGGATATCGATCGCGATCCGCTTCATGTCGGCGAGCTCGGCGAACGACGACTCGACGCCTTCGAGCAGCCGCGCTTCGCGAAAGCGGCCGTCGATCAGCACCACGGCGACCCAGCCGCGCTTGCACCCATCGACACCCGCTACGAGCTCGGCCACCTACCCAGTCTGCCCTGCCCGACGACTTCCTGTCGCGTCAGACGATCGACTGCTCCCAGCGTGAGACCGCGTACGGTGCACCCGGACGCGCACCGACGGCAAGAATCGCGGTGCCGTCGACCGTTGCCACCGCCGAGCGAAGAAGCGCGGGGTCACGCACGAAGACGAGCGTGCCCGCCGGTGCGTCGACCTCCTGGCCGTCGATCGTGAACACCGCATGGCCGCTCATCACCGCGAACAACTCCTCGTGGCCCTCCGTGCCGTAGTCACTATCTGCGCGCTCGTCGTGCTCGGTGATCACTAGCTCACCCGCGTTGCCGGTGGCGCCGTTCACGCCGAACGCCTGGATATCGAAGTGGCGGCGAACGAGATGGAACGCAGCAGCACCGCTGCCGTCGGGCAGGCCCGAATCGGTGAGGACATCAGCGAGGCTGACAGCCGAGAAGGGTGCTGTCGTCGACCCGCTCATGGTGGTGATCCTGACAGATCAGCGCTGCGCGAGCTGGGCGAAGCCGTCGAAGAGGTCGTCCCAGGTGTACGCGCGCCCGTGGAACGACCTCGCCCCGTGGATCATCACCGGCTCCTGCGCGGGCCGCGTCGAGAGTAGCTGCGCCTCGGGCCTGATCCCGACCCTCCAGAGGTTGAGGCGGTCGGCGTCCCAGCAGGCGCCCGTCGTCGGATCGTCGCTGACGAACCCCTTGTCGTGCCGGGTGCACGCGTCGACGAGCACGTCGAGCCGCTCGGCGTCCAGCACGAGCACTCCCTCGCCGCAGAGCTCCTGCGCAAACCGCGCGGCACGAAAGCCGTGCTCGGGATCGTGGCTCTCGTTGAACCGCTGCGTATCGTGGAGAAGCGCAAAGAGGAGGATGATCTCGGCATCGCAGCCCCCGAGCCGGCGCGCGAGACCAAGCCCGGCCCAGGCGACGGCCTTCCAGTGCTGCTCGCCGTGATCAGGCGATCCGGGACGGGTCGAGCGGGCGACGACGAGGGGCGCGAGCGAGGGGTCCACGAGTGGAGTCTAGTGGGGCGTTCCGTGACGTTGAACCCGAGAATGTTCGGTGCGGGACGCCCCGCTCGGGCTGATTGGCTTTGTCCTGACGGCGACTCCCTCTACATCCACAACCTCGGCTACTACGGGCTCTCCTCGATGACTCTCGCGATGGGAATCGTCTCGTCGGCGTCCTAACCGCGGCCGATGAACGGCATCTTCGTCGCCATCACGGTCATGAACTGCACGTTCGCTTCGGGCGGCAGGGAAGCCATGTAAACGACGGCGTCCGCGACATGGGAGACGTCGAAGGACGGCTCGACCTCAACGGCGCCACTCGCCTGCACGATCCCGACCGACGTCGCCTTCGCGACCATGTCGGTCGCAGCGTTGCCGATGTCGATCTGCCCGCAGGCGATGTCGTAGGCACGACCGTCCAGTGATGTCGATCGCGTGAGCCCGGTGATTCCGTGCTTCGCAGCCGTGTACGCAGAGGCTCCCGGGCGTGGGACGCTCGCGGAGATCGAGCCGTTGTTGATGATCCGTCCACCTCGAGGGTTCTGGCGCTTCATGATCCTGAACGCCTCCTGCGTGCAGAGAAAGGTGCCGGTCAGGTTCGTCTCGAGCACGGAGCGCCAGTCGTCGAAGGCAACGTCCTCGAGTTTCGTCGCTGGCGCGCTGACGCCGGCGTTGTTGAAGAGGAGATCGAGCCGGCCGAACCGCGAGTCGATCTCGGCGAAGAGTGCGGCGACGGCTGCAGGGTCCCGCACGTCACACGTCAGCGCGACTGCACCGTTGCCCGCGCTCGCGGCCGCGTCCTCCAGATGCTCGAGGCGTCGCCCGGCGAGGACGACGGTGAAGCCTGCTCCGGCCAGCGCGATCGCAGCAGCTCGACCGATCCCGCTGCCTGCGCCCGTGACCAGGGCGACCTTCGTCATGTCTGCCGGCGTTCGGAGGCGGGTACACCGTGCACGACTTCTGGCCTGGGTGGGCTCATTGGCCTACCGATCCTCGCACACGATCGCGGGCCGGCGGAGACTGAAGTCAGGCTGAACGACGGAACGACGATCGGACAGGCGGGCGCACCCGTCATCGTACCGGCGGCCCGGCCCTGAATCGAGAGGCTGACCTCCAAGACCTTGCCGGCTCCGAGCAGCAGACGTGCGTGTCCGCGAAGGCCTCCTCGAGCATCGTCCGCACATGACGCGGTATCAGCTCCGCTACAGGTCGCTCTCCTTCTTGCGAATCAGGAGCTGGGTCGCCGGAATCTGGGCCAACCCTCCTGCGGATCTGAACCTCATAGGTCGTCCCGAGCGGCACCGGCGCTAGCGTTTCGTCACACGGAAGCTCTGCGAGGTCGTCGTTGAACCGTCAGGCGTCACGATCGTGATCGGTCCGGTCTTCGCGCCCACCGGCACCATGGCGGCGATCTGTCCTTCGGATTGCACGCCGAAGGTCGCCGGAGTTCCGCCGAACGTCACCACGGTGGTGGTGGCGAGGTTCGAGCCAGAGATGATCACGCTGCTGCCGATCGGGCCACTCGTGGGCGAGAAGCCGGTAACGACGGGCGTCGACCCGCCGGTGGGTGCGCCCTGGAGTATCGCGACCTTGAGCGCACCGTTGCTGCGGTCGTAGTAGCTGACCCACGGTGCTCCGGAGTCCGGGTGGATCGCAATGCCCATCCAGAAGGCACCGACGTCACCGGAGGCATCGAGCGTGGAGCAGGCCCAGGCGGTCGATCCAGTCGATCCGCAGCCGCTCCCTGCGCCGGCGCCCACGTAGTGCGAGACATAGGCGTGCTTCGCAGTCGCTCCGTGATAGGTGATCCAGGCCGCTCCGCTTGCGTCGAAGGCGATCCCCCCGTACTCCCCGACGCTGTCAGCCGTGTCGTGGATTGTCGAGCACTCCCAATCCGCCGCAACGCTGCAGCGCGGGCCGCTGCCCCCGAGCCGGGCGAGGTTGAGGTTGTTGTTGTTCCAGTAGTGCACCCAAGGGGCACCGGCGGCGTCAAAGGCGATGCCGGTGTCGAGTCCAACGTTGCCCGTCTTCGTGACCGGGCTGCAGCTCCATTCCGGGGAGCCGCTACCGCAGCCCGACCCGCCCGTGACGACGTGGGTGGCGATGACGAGTTTGGCGGCCTGCGGGCCGGTGCCGCTACCCGAGTAGCGGTAGGCGACCCACGCCCGGCCGGAGGGGTCGACCGCCAAGTCGTTCGCGTACGCGCCGACCGCACCGCTATCGACGGTGCCACAGCTCCAGCCTGCAGCGTCGCAGGCCGCAACGCCGCTGCCCGGGCGTGCCCAGCGCAAGTCGTTGCGGCCCGCGTCCCAGTAGGTCACAAGCGGCGCGCTGCTCTCGACCGCGATCGCCGTGTACCCGCCCACCTGGCTCGCGCTGTCCACCGCCTCACACGTCCAATCCGTGATCGACGGGGCGCAGCCGCTCCCCGTGCCGGGCACGACCGTGCGAGCGACCTTCAGGTCATCGGTCGTCGTATCCTGGTAGCTCACCCACGCCACGCCATCCGCGGTGAACGCGATGTCCGTCTCGAAGCCGACATTGTGCCCCTCCGGGTCGTCGACGACCGTGCAAGCCCACTCCTGGTTTCCGACGCAGTCTCCTCCCGCACCCACGTAGCGGGCAACCATCAGCGCCTGCGCATCCTGATCCCGAAAACTCACCCACGCACTGCCGCCCGCGTCGAACGCGATCGCCGTGTTCGACCCCGCAAAACCGGGAGGATTGTGAGCCTGCTGACAGCCCCACGCTAGATCGGTGCAGCCCGGCAGAACACCGAGCGCCGAGCCCGCGAGCGCCGTCGCCCCGATCATGACTGCCAGCACCACAACAAGGAGCGCCCGCGTCGGGACTGTCACGCGCGAGACCACACTCGCCCTCGGCTCTCGCGAACCTTCCATCACTCACCGCCTCCACTCCAGATCGACGACGATCGCCCCGACGTCACGCAGGCCCGCCGAGCCGCCGCCTGGCACAAGTATGCGCCCCCGGCAGAAATATCGCCACCCCGAGCGCGTCGAACAACCCGTCCGCGGCAGGCTCCTGACGGAGCGCGGGCCGCTGGGAACGAGAAGGGAATCACGAGAGCGACCGAAGCGCAGCTGCGCGGCCCCTCGAACGACGCCGATTCGAGCGTCATCAGGCGTGCCCATCCCGCATTGCTCTAGAGGTTCGAGCCGGGTCGCAGCTCGGCGCCGAGCTGCTTGTACATGTCCCAGTGGTCTGTTTCGTGCCAATGGGTCGTGACGAGACCGTCGCGAAACTCGAAGATGTCGATTCCGCTCAGCTCGATTGACTTCCCGGTCTTCGGAAGAGTCATGAAGTCGCCGGTATGGACGGCTCGATAGATCACGCGGCTCACAACGGTGCTCTCACAGACGAATAGCTTGTCGACCTCGACCGTGAACTCCGAGAAATGGGCCAACCATGTCGTCACCCCCTTGGCGAATTCCACGACGGTCGTCTGCTCGCCGTTCAGGCAGAACGCCGGGCGGTAGAAGTTCTCGAGCGCCGAAGTGTCGCCCTCACTCCAGACGTCATTCCAGTAACTCCGAACGCTGACCACGCGCGGCGACTCACCATCGATTGCATCCAATGTGACACCCTGCTTGCGCATCCCGTCGTGCAGCGCGAGGCGTTCGGTCGCGTGCCGATTCGGTTTTCCGAGCGGGATGACGGAACCGGGAAGGTGCTCCTCGTCGTACTCTGCCCGCGGGAGCACTTCGACGGGTCTCCCCCCTTCAGTGACGAGACGCTGACCGGCGCTGCGCGTAGCGTCAGTCGCATGCGTGGAGGCGAGTGCGTCGCGCACCCACCGTTCGTCGGGCTGTCCCGTGAACCCTGTGTCCGTTCGGTAAATCCGACACGAGTGGGCGTAGTTCGTCCGCTCGGCGGCCCCAGGCTCCACGTCGTTGCCATTCACGCGAATAGTGGGCGACCCGAGGAACCCCAGGCGCTGCGCGTCATCCGGCGTCTGCACGTCCACCAAACGGAGGTCGACTGCGATTCCGAGGTCGAGTGCCACCCGCCCGACCAGCTCTCGAGCCAGGGTGTGGTTGGGGCACCCCTGGAAGTAGAGGATCTCGACAGTCGGTGTCGCCACGGAGA